>JBIKWL010000157.1:0-11803 GCA_044356335.1 Candidatus Sericytochromatia bacterium | reverse complement strand
CTGCCAACAGTCTGCTGATGACCCCCGAATTGCTCAAAAGCTGGAATACTCCCAGCAAACCCAATCCCTTGCCCACGCTGCCCAGCTTGCCAGCCGCCCCAGCACTGCCCCCCCGGCCCCAAACCGGCTCAAATGTCTTGCCGACTCTGCCCACACTGCCCAGGCCCGTTGTACAGCCTGCTGCAGAGCCTGAATTGCCCGAAGATCCCGATGCAGAAATGGAAGACCCCGATTTAATTGATGCACCTGATGAAGATCTCTCTGAACCCCAAGGGATACAATTGCCCAGTTCGCCAGGCCAGATTCCCATACCCCGCCCCCGTCCCAGACCTGCCGCCCAAGACAATACCTATGTGGCTCCCAAGCCCCGTCCCCAAATCCCGACCCAATACCCAGCAGGGATTCACGATACCGGTTTAAAAGACAAATATGGCCGCAAGATCCTCTTAACGGGCGAAGCCGAGCGCGGCCTGCGCGAAGTCTTAGCTGTGGCCAAAAGCAAAGGCGTTCGCGTCGATGTCTTCTCCTCTTATCGCAGTGTTGAGCACCAACGCGATCTGTTTAACAAAGCCGTGAAAAAATACGGCTCCGTGGCCAAAGCCCGCAAATGGGTCGCCCCCCCCGGAAAAAGTCGCCACAATGCAGGCCAAGCCATCGACGTGCACATGTACCGCAATGGCAAAAAAATCTCCCAAAAAGAATTTGATAGCATCATTGCCCAAGCGGGAATGTACCGCCCAATGTCTTGGGAAGGCTGGCATATTGAGCCGCTTTCCACCCGCAAATCCCGCGGCTAAACCTGTTTTTAAGCAGCCCCAACCATGACTGAACGCCCCTGGTTAAGCGAACGTGTGGTTGCGCCAGAATTGGCCAAAATCCTGATTGAAAGCCAATTCCCAGACTTGGCACCGGCAGAGGTTCAGGCCCTGGGCACAGGCTGGGACAATACGGTTTATTTGGTCAATCAGGCCTGGGCCTTTCGCTTTCCCCGCCGCGAAATGGCACTGATGCTGATGGAAACAGAATTCAAGCTCTTAGACAGCCTGGCGCCCAGATTGGCGCTTGGTATTCCCGTCCCCCGCTTTAAGGGCCAGCCCAGCCCCGATTTTGAATGGCCCTTTGCAGGTTATTCCCTGGTACCGGGGCAAACAGCCTGTGGTGCTCAGCTCAGCAACCAACAGCGCGAAGACATGGTCTTGCCCTTGGCAGACATGCTCAAAACCCTTCACCGTTTTCCCCAGGAAGAAGCCTTGGCCCTGGATTTGCCGCTTGATCGCATGAAAAAAGTGGATCTGGCCCTGCGCCGGCCCCAAATCTTTGAGCGCTTGGAACAGGCCCAAGCACTGGGGTTGTTATCGCACCTCAGCCCCTGGCAGCCATTTTTGGCTGGACTGCCAGCAGAAACACCCCCTGAACGCCCAAGCTGTCTGGTTCATGGCGATTTGTACATTCGCCATTTGGTGGTAGATGCCGCTGGTGGCTTGACCGGAGTGATTGACTGGGGAGACGCCCATTGGGGAGATCCTGCCTGTGATTTATCTGTGGTTTACAGTGTTTTGCCCCCCGAAACCCATGCCAAGTTTTGGCAATATTATGGCCCCGTTAGCCCTGAAACACGGATGCTGGCAAGGATGCGCGCGCTGTTTCATAATTTGGCGATTTTGCTCTATGCAGCAGATACCCAAGATGTTAATCTGGAACGCGAAGCGCGGCAGGGTTTGGAATGGTGTGCTGTCGCATAAAGAGGCCCGAGCCTGTGGATGTGACCAATTGGGGATGGAGCTTTGACCCTACTGTGACACAAAGCCCCCGGCTCTCTCTTACACTGAAACAGATAGACCTCACCGAGGAAATGATCGAGGAAAATTCCCATGTTGTCCTTTTTACCTGCTCCCTTGCTGGGATGTTTGACTGCCAGCTTCATTATTCTGAATACCATCTTTTGGTTTTCGACCTTTTTGCCGTTTATTTTGCTCAAATTTATGCCTGTGCCTGCTTTGCAGCATTTCAGCACCTTGGCGCTGATTCAAATGGCCCAAAACTGGGTCAAGGGCAATAGCGCTATTATGCACAGCACCCAAACAACCCGCTGGGATATTCAGGGCCTCGAAAACTTAGATATGAACCACTCCTATCTGGTGGTCAGCAATCACCGCTCCTGGACAGATATTTTTGTGCTCCAACATGTTTTTCAAGGCCGGATTCCCTTTCTCAAGTTTTTTCTCAAACAGGAATTGATCTGGGTGCCCTTGTTGGGCATTGCCTGGTGGGCCTTGGATTTTCCGTTTATGAAGCGCTATTCCCGTGAATTTTTGGAAAAACACCCCGAACTGCGTGGCAAAGACATCCAAACCACCCGCCACCACTGCGAAAAATTCAAGAAATACCCGGTTTCGGTGATCAATTTTTTGGAAGGTACCCGCTTTAAACCCGAAAAATTGAGCAAACAAAATTCCCCCTACAAACACCTGTTGCGGCCCAAAGCCGGCGGCGTGGCACTGGTCTTGGCCGCCATGGGAGAAACCCTGCACCAGGTCGTGGATGTGACCGTACTCTACCCCCACAACAGCCACAAAAAACTCTTTTGGGCGCTGTTAAGTGGCCAATTGCCCGAAATTGTAGTGCGGGTACAAACCCTGCCGATTCCCGAAAATGTCGCTGGGAGGGACTATCTCTCCGACAGTGCTTATCAGGAACAGATCCAAACCTGGGTCAATACCCTCTGGCAGGACAAAGACGCAGTCATTGCGGAGATCTTCAGCGAAAAGGGAATCGCGAAGACCGAAACTTCACAGGCAGAAGCGGTTCAACCGGGAGTCAATCCCTAAAGCCGCTTCTGCAGCAACATCAGGCCATTCCAAAAGCTGGGGTGGCCGTTGCAGTGGGTTTTTTGTTCAAAGGCCAAGCTGTACTGATCACGGTGATCGTGGAGAAAATCCAAGGTCGCCCGGTAAGGCCCCTCTTCGTTGATATCGTCGACCAAAATCCAAGCGCCAGGTGCCAAACAGGGATGGGCCAATTCCAGGCCCTCATACTGAGCAGTATAAGCGTGATCAGCATCGTAAAAATACAAACCGATCGGCATATTTTGGTGAAAAAGCTCAAAGTAGTCGCGAAATTCCAGCTTAAAAAAGGCATGCATCGGACTGCGCTGCTGGTCAAACCAGGCCCGAAAGTGCGGTTCGGGATCGCTCGGCGGCAGGCGTAAATTGAGCGTAGAGACGATATCGTTGGAGAAATTGTCGACACCAATACAGATTTTGGTCGGATTGCCGATGATCCCCGCCAAAAAACTAAAGCCATACCAGGTGCCAATATTGAGAAAACATTGCTGTGAGGGCATTTGGCGCACGGAAAAATTGATCAAAGCCGCCATGGCAAAGGTGCTGAGCTTGGGAATGGCCTGCAAGGGAGCCAAAAGGGTTTTAAAGCCAGAATCGTTTTCGGGCAAAAAAGTGTCTTGCCATTCCCAGGATTCCGGCTCTCCCAGGCTGGGCAGTGTCAACGGCGTAAATCCCTGAAATTGAATGGCTCGGGCAAATTCGGCGGGATTCATAGTTGTTCTGGGGACCTCATTTGGGCATAACGCTATCGGCAGTTCAAGATTGAAAACTGTCACAGTGGATACATGGGTTATAATATTATTGTATCGGTTTTAATCTGATTTTTATCATCATTTTAACGTTACACGATTCGCCCATATCCTTCGCCCATATCTTGACCAAAGGCAATACCCCGTTCTTACATGCTCGAAGCCCGTGATCTCGTCAAAACTTACCGAATGGCCCAACAAGAGGTCCAAGCCCTGCGGGGTGTGAGTTTTCATGTGGGTGCGGGTGAGATGATCGCGATTATGGGGCCTTCGGGCTCAGGCAAATCGACCCTGATGACCCTGCTCGGCTGTCTCGACACCCCCACGGGGGGCAGTTTAAATCTCGATGGTGTGGATGTCAGCTCGGCCTCTGAGGTGGAATTATCTCAGATTCGCAACCAAAAAATTGGCTTTGTCTTTCAGTCATTTAATTTGCTTTCAGACATGACGGCGCTTGAAAATGTGGCTCTGCCTCTGTTTTATGCCCGCATACCCAAAGCAGAAAGGCTACAGAGGGCCTCAGAAGCGCTCAAACATGTGGGCCTGGGCGACCGCCAAGAACATACCCCGATTGAACTCTCTGGGGGGCAGCAGCAGCGCGTCAGCATTGCCCGTGCCCTGGTGAGCAAACCCGCGTTATTATTGGCGGATGAACCCACAGGCGCTCTGGATACCCGCACCAGTTACGAAATCATGCGCCTGTTGCAAGACCTCAACCAAGAGGGCTCAACCCTGGTGATTATTACCCACGAACCAGATATTGCCAGATGTTGCAAACGGGTGGTGGTACTCAGAGATGGAAAAATTGAATCCGACACGCCCAATACCCCATGGCGGCCGGAATTGCCCGAGGAGGAAGAAACATGAACACCCGATTCTCACGCTCCCTGTTGGGAGGACTTGTGGTCTGGGGGCTTTTGAGTGGCCCGGCAGCAGCAGCGCTGAAGTTGAGTTTGCAGGAATGTATAGAACAGGCCCTGCGTACCAATTTGGGCTTACAGGCCAGTCGCTTTGCCCCCAAGATCAGTTTGCAGGAATTGGAACAACAAAAGGCCCAGTTTGGCCTCAAACTGGGCGCTGAAGCGGGGATCAACCAAAACATCTCCCCCAACAATACCTCTTTTATCTCAGGTGGGTCGGTCTTGGAACAATTGCGCCAGAACTACAACCTGTTTTTGGAGCAAGAATTAGCCAGTGGCGGCAGTTTAAGACTGGCGTTGCAAAACGATGTGCTCAATACCAACTCCACGCGGGTCGATGTCAATCCAGCCTTTACCCCCGAATTTTCACTCAATTTAAATCACTCGCTGCTGCGCAATACCTTTAACGGGGCCCGCCAAATTAGCCTGCGCGAAAACAGTCTAAAATCTGCTCAGCTGACCCTCAAAGGGCAGGCCATTGATACAGTGGCCGAAGTCCAAGACGCCTATTGGAGTTTGGTGCTCTTTCGTCAACGTTTAATGGTGCAAGAGCGTTCGCTCAAAATCCTCGAAGATTTGCTGACCATGAACCAAGAAAAGGTCAAAGCCGGATTTATGTCGCGGATTGATCTGCTCCAAACCGAAGCCAATATTGCCGCCCGCCGCGCCAATTTATTGGATGTACGCCGCAACTTGGAAAACACCCAAGACCGCCTGAAACAATTGTTAAATCCCGGCGGCAAAGACCAGCGTTTGAGCTGGGACAGCGAGCTAGAACCCTCGGATCAGCCGCTGTTTAAAGCCTACGCTGTTTCGGTGGACAACAGCTATAACACAGCCCTGGCCAAGCGACCTGACTTTCTGAGCCAAAATCTGACCCGCGACAATATCCAAATACAAGCAGAGATTGCTGGTCAAAACCGTCTGCCCCAGCTCAATTTACAGGGCAGTTCGGGTTTGCAAAGCCTCGATGGCAATCTCGGCGGGGCCCTCGGCAAACTCTTTGGCTTTCAAAATTATTATTGGTCATTGGGCCTGAATTTTGAAATGCCAGTAATCGGCAATAGCTTTGAGGCCATCTATGCCCAGGCCCAATTAAACCTGGAGCAGCAAGAGACCCGTTTGGCCGAAAGCCGCCAACAAATTCTCAGAGATGTGCGCATGGCCAGCCGCAACGTCGAAATGACGGCTCAACAGGTGGAGGCCACACGTTTGGCCAAAAGCCTGGCCGAAGAACAGCTCAAGGCCCAAACCGAAAAGCTCAATCTGGGCCTGACGACGAATTTTCAGGTCTTGCAATTTCAAAGCGATTTTGAATCTGCAAGTTTGGCCGAGGTCGACGCTGTGGTGGAAAATATCCGCGCGATCAATCAACTTCAACGGGCTGAAGGCACACTCTTGGAGGCCGTTGGGCTGCAATGGGAAAATATCTAAACAGCGCATTGCTGCTGCTGGTCTTGAGCACAGGCACACTGCTCCCGGCTTGCCAAAAGGGTGATTTACAGGCCGAAAAAGCCACAGTTAGCCCCCTGCGCCAGGATTTTGTCCACAGTCTCAAAGCCGAAGGGGTTTTGGAGCCCGTGGTGCAAGAGACGCTGACTGTGCCTGAGCGCATGGCGGGCACCTTGGAAATGTTGCTGCCGGAAGGCACCGAAGTCAAAAAAGGCCAGACTGTGGCCAAGATCAATTCGCGCAGTTTTTTGGAGCGCATGAGCCGCTATACCGAGCGTTCGACCGAAGAGCGCGCCAATTTGATGAAACAGCGGGCCGAGATGCCCTTGGAGCGGCTCAAAATTCAGGCGGGTATCCGCGATAAACAGCGGGCAGGCCGCTTGAGTCAACTCGAAAAAGAGCTGATCCGCGAAGGCCCCCGTTTGGATGAACGGGTGCGAATCCAGATGGAAGAGGAAATTGCCGCACTGAAAGCCGAGCAGTACCCCCTGCAGGAAAAAGAAGAACTTTACAACAAAGGCTATTTGCCCGAACAGGAATTGCTGGCAGCTCGCCAAGAATTGCTGGCCTTGGAGACCACCCGCGAGACCGCTGAACTGACCCAAACCCAACAGGGCAATGTTTACCGCCAGCCCGAAATTCAGGCCGCCGAACTCAAAACCCGCAGCGCAGGGCTCGAAACAAGAATTGCAGAACTCGAAGGCAAGGCCCGCCAGTCGCTGCTGCGCACCCAGACCCGCAACCAGGGCAGCCGGGTACAGGGTTTTGAGCGGCGCTTTAATACCATGCAAAGCCGACTCAATGGTACAGATTTGCGCGCCCCCTTTGATGGCACCGTGCTCTACCCCCGTCTCTTTGGCGATCAGGTGCCCAAAGTGGGCATGGACGTCTGGAACGGCCTGCCTGTGGTGCAGGTGGCCCGCACCTCGCAATTGCGGGTGCGGGCCCGAATCGATGAATTTCGCATTCCCCACCTCAAAGTGGGACAAAAGGTCAAACTGAGCAGTCCGGGCCTGCCAGGTGAGTTTTTCACTGGCACCGTCACAAAGATTGAAAAACTGGCCAAATACAAAGACGAGAGCAAACCCACGGGTCTGAAGTATTTTGAGATCGAAATCGCGCCCGAAAAGATCCCCCCAGCGCTCAAGGCCAAAATGCGCGTCGATCTGGAGATCGCAATCGAGACCCTCAAACAGGTCTGGACAGTGCCTCTGGAAACCTTGGTCGAGAGCAACCAAACCAGCCGATTGCGCATTCGCGAGGGTGGCCAGATTCGCAACTTAGAGGTCAAAGTGCTGGCCCGCAGCGAAAACCGCGCAGCAATCCAGGGGGATCTCAGCGGCAAAGAGGCGATTCTTTTGGGAGAGAGCCCTTTATGATACCGCGATTAAATTTTCGGACCCCTGCGCCACTTTGGCAAAAATGCGTCCTCTCTCTGGGGGTTTCTCTGGCTTTGTCTACGGGTTTGGCGCTGGTCTTAACCCAGTTGCCCGCCTGTCAGCCCCAAATCACCTCGAGCTGGGACTTGCATACCGTCAAAAAAGAGACATTGGAGCTGGGGTTACACGAAAGCGGAGAGATTGTCTCACTCTCGGAAGTCTCACTGCGTGTGCCTTTTGATGGCAAATTGACCCAGCTTTTGGCGGAAGGTACAGTCTTAAAAGCAGGGCAGGAATTGGGCCGCATGGACACCAGTTCGCAGCTCACGGAAAAAGACAATTCGCAATTTTCCCTGACTGAGGCGCAGATGGATCAAAAACTGGCTGTGCTTGAAAGAGATATTCGCAAGCAACAGGCCCTGTTTAATCAAGAACAGGCCCGAATCAAGGCCCGCTTTGCGGGTCTCAAACTCAAACAGCTCAAAACCGAGCGTGACCTGGCTGGCCTTACCCGCATCCGCGAAGGCCTCAAAGCCCTGGCCCAGCGCCAGCAAATCCTTGAACTCGAAGCGCGCGAGCGGGCCCGCCTGTTTGAATTGGGTTATCTCTCACGTCAGGAGCGCGATCAGGCCCAACTGCAATTGGATGAATCAAAAAAAGAAAAAATCCGCCTCGAAGCAGAATTAAAAATTGCCGAACAGGGCCCCCGATCTCAAGATCTTCGCAAACAGGATCTCGAAGTCCAAAAAGCCAAAGCAGAAGTCAAACAGGCCCAACGGGAAGGCGCTGTGCTGGTAAGGGTGGCCGATGTCATGAAACGTTCTGCTGAGAGCCGAATCAAGACCTACCAAGAGCGTCAAAAGTATTACCAGGTTCTGATCAACAAAGGGGTACTCAGAGCGCCTGCAGCCGGGACCTTGGTCTATGGCAAATTGCAGGTGGGCCAAGAACAGGTGCCCGTCAAAGCAGGAGATTCGGTCAACGAAGGGATTGAATTGGCCAAAATCATGGACTTGCAAATGCCGGTTGTGAGGCTAAATTTACACGAAATCGACGCCCCGCGTGTGCATTTGGGGCAGACGGCCCTGATCACGTTGGAGGCTTGGCCTGGACTACAACTCAAAGGCAAAGTTCACCGCCTCTTGCCGATTGCCCGGCGCACCTTGAGCAGCGATCAAATGGAAATACAGGGCGTGACCTGTGAAATCCGCCTGGAAAAGCCCGATCCCCATTTGCGTCCCGGCATGACAGCCCAGGTCAAAATTCGCTTTGACTCCCTCGATCAGGTACTTACCTTGCCCTCCCAGGCCTTGATTCAAACAGGCCAAGAGAGTTATTGCTGGGTACTCGAAAACGGCAAACCTGTGCGTCACAGCCTGACACTCGGGCCCAGTGACGCCCGTCAAACGGTGGTGCGTCAAGGTCTCAAAGCCGGAGACCAAGTGATTCTCAATCCATCAGAGCTGGAAAAATCCGTGGAGGCCTCACCCCATGGCCCCACTTAAAACCCAGAACTCAGCAGGCATCCTCCGCCGCTGTCTAAGCCTGCTTTTGGTATTCCCCCTTGCCACCACATTGAGCTGTCAGCCTCAGAGCGCGCAGTTAAAAGGTCTGCGTTTGACTTCGGCACACCAAGGAACCTTTGTACGCCAGGTTGAAATGGTGGGAGAAGTCGAAGCCCAGACCCAGGTCTATTTGGCCCCCGCCTTTACGGCCAAATTGCAAAAAATAGCTGAAGACGGCGCGCCGATTAAACAGGGTCAAGAAGTCGCCCGTCTTGATGTCAAAGACGAAGAAGAAGATCTCGAAGACCAGCAATTGGAGCTCGATGCAGCCAAAAATGCCCTGCTCGAACATGACAACAGTACGGCTGGCGAAAAAGTCCGACTCGGGGCCGAAATTCAGCGGGCCGAAGCTGAATTGGCCCAAAAAGTCTTGGCCTCCCATGAATTGGAAGCGGGTACACGGGCCGAAGAATTGGAGAAAAAGCGCCTGCAATTGGAATTGACCCGCAGTGCACGAACACTGGCCCAATCCAATTTGGCCCTCAATGAAAAACTGGCAAGCAGAGGCATGAGTACCCAATTAGAGGTTTTGCAGGCCAAACAAGAACTCAGCAACCGCGAGCGGGATTACCGCGTGGCGGAAGCCGAAGATCAACAGGCCCGCGCGGGTGCCACCCGGCTGGCCCGTCAATTGGCCCGTGTAGAAGTGGAATTGGCCCAAAAAGTGCTGGTCTGGGCCCGCCGCAGCCGCGAGCTGAGCCTGAAAAAACTGGCCCTCGAACGCCAGAAAAAAAAGGCCAAATTCGAGAGCACAAGCCTCAAGGTCAAACGCCTGCAGACCCGAATTCGCCAATCTTCGCTCAAGGCACCGATGGACGGCACAGTTGTGATCAACCGCAGCTGGACCCAAGAAGGCCTCAAACGCGTGGGCGTGGGCGATGAAGTCTTTGAAGGCAATCCCTTTATGTCGGTCGCCAATTTGGCCCAAGTACGCATCCGCAGCGAACTCGACGAGACCCTGATCCGCGAAGTCAAAGTGGGTTTAAGCGCCTTGATTGAATTGCCCAGCCTCAAAGGCAAACGCTTTAAGGGCAAAATTACGCGTATCGGTGTATTGGCCCATGAACCCAGCAAACGCAAAAATACCCAGGGCCTGAACAAGGTCTTTGATCTGGAAATTCTGCCAGAAGTCCAAGAGGGCCTGTTTAAACCGGGGACCAGCGTGGATATTCGCTTGCCTTTGCAAGAGCGCAAACATGTGCTGTTGCTGCCCCGAGAGGCAATTTACCGCAATGCCCAGGGCCACTATGTGCTTTTGGCTTCGGGTGAAAAGCGCAAGGTCCAATTGGGAGAAGCCAACCCCAAAGAGGTGGTGATACGCTCAGGGCTCAGCGCCGAGGAACAGGTGCGCCTGCCTGCCAGCGAAGATTCTGAAACCGATGAATCGGCCAATACGGCGAAAAACCCCGCTCCCAAGCAAGGAGGTGCCAAATGAATTTTTGGCTTGAAAGTCTTTGGTATGCCTTTAAAAGCCTTTACCAACACCGTTTGAGAACTTTTTTAACCATGCTCGGGGTGATCTTTGGGGTGGCGGCAGTGATTGCCATGCTCTCGATTGGCAAAGGGGCAGAGCAAGAGATGATTGAACAGATCGCCGCGTTTGGGATCAACAATGTAAGGATCTATGCCCGCGAGCTCAACGAGACCCAGAAACAGCAGGCCGAGCGCACCCCTTCGGTGGGATTGGCCTATGAAGATGCCAAATACATCCAAGAAATACTGCCTTATGTGGTGGCCTCTGCCCCCCAAAATCTACTCGACAAACCCTTGACCTACCGTGATTTGAGTCCCGAGACCCAGATTGTCGGTACCACGCCCGAATATCTGGGCATCAACGGTGGCGGGCTGCAGGCAGGGCGTTTTCTCAGTAACGACGATTTGCTGCTCTACCGCAAAGTCTGCGTCTTGAGCTTTGAATTGGCCCGGCAACTCTTCTTGACCGAAGAGCCGATTGGCCAATGGTTGAATATTGGCGGCATGCGTTTTGAAGTTGTCGGCGTACTCAAAGACCGACAGGCCACCAAACAGCGCGTACAAATCCGCTCGCGCGATTTGGCCAAAGATGTGTATATCCCGATCAGCACCTCCCTGAAAAAATTCAGCCTGACCCCGGCAGAAAACACCCCCCACAATCAGGTATATTACAATGTCGTCGACGAACTCTCCCTGCAGGTCAGCGGCCCCGAATACCTCAATGCGGCCCGCACAGCGGTCAACCAAATTCTCAAACGCCGCCACTATGGCATCAAAGACACCGAGATCATCGTGCCAACTGAGTTATTGGAGCAGAGCCAGGCCACCCAGCGCCTGTTTAACTTGGTGATGGCCTGTATCGCCGGGCTCTCGCTGTTGGTCGGCGGGATTGGGATTATGAATATTATGTTGGCAAGTGTCACTGAGCGCACCCGCCAGATCGGCATCCGCCGGGCCATTGGTGCCACCCCTGGAGATATACTGATCTTCTTCTTGCTCGAGTCGCTGCTGATCTCTTTGATTGGTGGCCTGATGGGCATTGGGGTGGGCGTGGGTATCAGCCAGATTATCACCGCCGCAGCGGGCTGGAAGACGATTGTCTCTCCCGAGTCAATTTTGCTCTCCTTTGGGGTCTCTTCCGTCGTTGGGATATTCTTTGGCCTCTATCCCGCTTGGCGGGCCTCCAAAATGGACCCGATTCAGGCGTTAAGACATGACTAAGCGCTTCTAGCAGAGCCGCAGGCGATGCGTAGAAAGCGCTTACGCGAAGCTAGCTGGTTTTACCACTCAATCAAAGCCACCCCCAGCAAAGCTGAGGCTTAGAAGGCGCTTGTACCGTCGGCGAGGCACGAGCCATACGGGGCAAGACAGACGAAGGCGCTTGTACCGTCGGCGAGGCACGAGCCATACGGGGCAAGACAG
>JBIKWL010000293.1:0-3372 GCA_044356335.1 Candidatus Sericytochromatia bacterium | reverse complement strand
CGTCCTTCTCCGCAATGGATCATTGCGCCAGAAGTGCGGGCTCAGGAAACCCGTCTTTTTGACAGGGCACCGCTTTATCTCGGTCCTTCTCGGCACATTTCTGAGGGCTTTTTAAGGGTTCCCCCCTGGGCCAACGATCTGTATTTGGCCTGTGGACCAGACAAATCACCCGTCCAGCAAAACAGTCAAACTCAGCTACGCAGTCAAACACAGGTGCGCAGCAATGTCTGTTTGCATTGGCAGGCTGACATTTTGCAGGCCAGCGGAGATGGGTTCTTGCCTTTTAATGCTTCGATTCTCTGCAAGAGCCACAATGCAGTCTATTCGGCTGAATCGGGCAAATTGCTCAATCCCCACTTGTTCAAACAGACCTGTAAACACGTCTTGCCACCGGTTCCAACCGTCGAATGGCAGGGTTTCCTGTTCAAAGATGCCGCTTGGGAGGGACTCAGCAGCCATTTTTCCCTCCGCCAAGAATTGGCGCGGGTTGAAGCTGAGACGGGCTCTCTTTTCCAGGCTGAGGGCTATCGTCTGATGAAAACGATAGAAATGGAACAGGCCGGAAATTGGGCCCTGTTTGTACTCAATTATCTCGATTTGTTGCATGTAGACCCGGCGCATTCAGAAACCCTGGCTCAGCTCTGTGATTGCTCTGATGTGCACTCTTATCCGGGGCTGAATTATAGTTCTGATCTGCAAGCGCCGGGGCGGTGGACTGCGGTTCAGCAGGTCGGCTGGAAAAAATCTTGGGGTGAAGGCAGCAGTGAGGGCTGGAACGACCCCAGCTATCCCCGGCGCGGCAAAGCGGCTTATCACCAGTGGGGCAAAATTTACCGCGAGGCCAAAGGCAATCCGCCTCTGGGAGCTGTTTGGGCCACGATTTTCCCCCATCTGATGCTGGAATGGTATCCGGGGGTCATCGTTATGTCTCAGGTCTTTCCCCACCCCAGCGATCCCAGCCGCTGCAAAGTCTACCATGACTTCTATGGCGATCAAGAGCTGCTGGAACACCCCGATTTTTTGGCTGTGCAACAGGTGGCTTTTCATGCCACGGGCGACGAAGATGAAAGTATGGTCGGCAGCATGTCCCGCAATCTGATGCGCTTTGCACGACAGGGCCTGAATGCCCCCATGGGATTTGTGCATCCCCAATTGGAAGACTGCAGTCCCTTTTATTATGCCCGCCTGATAGAAGTTTTGGCTGAGCTGGGGATTGCCTTGTGATGAACCCAGAGATCAACCCAGAGATCAACCCAGAGATGAACCCAAAGAATTAACTCTGGGATTTAACTAAAATTTACGCAATGATTTGCCTTCACTGGGGTATATTAAATAAATAACAGATATTTAACTCCGTGATGGACAGGCAATAGCTTATGAGCGTTTCTGGTATTCAATCTTCTTCGACCTTTGAGTCCCGCTTTCGGGATGCTGTCAAAGACAAGAAACTCGAAGCCCATGAATACCAGTCACTCAAACAGGAATTTATCCGGCTCAATCCCCAGGGCAATTTTGACGCTTTTCTGAGTGAGCGTCTCTCCAATAAAGTGGATTTAAAGGCCCTGCAGGGGCTGGGCAGCAGTCACAAGGCCACCCCCGTGGCCCTCAATTTCCCCATTGCCGAAGAAAAACTGCGGGTCTACGGCAGTGCCGATCTTCGTCTGCAAATTACAGACAATAATGGCTTTGCCAACGAAGGTCAGGGAGACCTTTCAGGCAAGGTCAGTGGCAGCATTCAGCTCGGTGGTGTGACCAGCATTGATGTGCCCTTGCTGGGCAATGTCAAAATGGACCTGCGCGATTTGCGTTCCTATGGTCTGGAAATGGACGACAAGGGGCGGCTTTCCATGAGCACCAACTCTGCCCTGGGTTGGACCGAATGGCTTTTTTCAAAGCGGATCGACGCCCGAGCCGTGGTTCAGGAGACCCTGCGCTCGATGGGGATTGAAGCCACGATTCGCGAGGAAAACGGCAGGGTCTTTTTTGAACCCCAGAAAATGTCTTTAACGGGTGCCCAGCTCAAGTCGATGGGCATTCAATCACCCGTCTCTCCCGATGCCAAAATCGAAATAGATCTGAGCAAAGGCGCCCGCCTCGATTTGGTCGAGGGCCAACTTCAGATCAAATTGAACGGTGCCGAGGTCAAGGGCAGCAGCAACGTCAATGCCCCAGCCGCTTCAGCAGAGACCCCTGCCACTGGCCCAGAAACTGCCGAAGTCGAATTGCGGGGGGCCGCCGCTTATACCCAAACCACCGATGGCAATGGGCAGACCGTGACCCGCTTGCAAGGCCAAGAGCTAGAAGCCAAGCTCAAAATGGATGTCAAAACCCTGCAAGAAATCCAAAAGCGACTCGTGGCCGAAGATCCTCAAACCGGTCCCTTGCACGCCGACCTGCGTGCCGCGGGCCTGAGCCCCGAAACAATTGAACAGCTCAAATCAGGTTCTCAAGAGTTATTGGAGCGCCTTTTGCGCGATCCCAAGAGTAAAATTGAATTGGCTTTAAAAGCCCAAAGCGTCACACTGGGCAGTCGCCAGACGCATATCACCCGCGAAGGCGTGGAAAAACTCCAAAAAATCCTCAAAAGTGAAGACCCCCAAACTGGGACCGTCCATCTGGCCTTGCGTAAAATGGGCTATAGCGATGACTTTATTCAACGATTGCGTGAAGACAGTCCCGCCAACCTCGAGGCCCTGGGTAAATTGCCCCCAGATGCCGACCCCGCTTTGGCGGAAAATGCCCGCAAACTCGAAGGCCTGATGCAGGGGGCCGATTATCAAAAGATTTTGGCTCTGGATCTCTCTGGCCAAGGGGTTTCGGCAACGTTGACCAGCCGCGATGAATATGGCCGCCAGACGGGGCAGGTCGAAGTCAGCGCCGAAAACCTGACTGCTTCGATCGAAGATCAGCGCAAGCGACTCGATGCTCAAGGGCTCAAAGGGGAAGCCCGGGGTGAATTGACCCTGACCCCCGCTGATGTCAAATTGGTGGAGACCAAATTGGCTGAATACAAAGCGCTGGTGCAACAAAAGCTCAAAGAATTGGGGATTACCGGCGAGCAATTTAATCAAATTTTGCAGATGCTCTCCAAAGACAATTTGCAGGCCATGTTGGCCTCTGCCACCCCAGGCAAAATCACTGAATTGGCGGGCAAACTCGGTATTAACGAAGCCCAGACGCGCAAATTGGTCGACTTTTTTAATACCGACACGGTGCAAAAAAGTGTGGAGGACCTCTTCCGTTTGACCAAGGCGCTGGGTGAAAATGCGCGGGTGACGGGTCAGGCCAGTTTTAGCTTGCAAAGCTTGGGCTGGAGCCAAGACGACCAAGCCACCCTGACTGAATTGCGAGGCCTCTCAGTCAAGGCCTCAG
>JBIKWL010000040.1:0-39784 GCA_044356335.1 Candidatus Sericytochromatia bacterium | reverse complement strand
TTTGCACAGCGATTTAATCTTTCACATGACCACCAAAACCAAAACCGAGTTTCGCAACGAGGTGATCAAATCTGTTTCGGGGATGAGAGAAGGCAAATATGGGGCTCTGATGAAACAGGCAGAATTAGAATTTGAGCCTAAAATACAAGAATACCAACAAAAAATGGCAGTGTATGAAGAAGCTATTCAAATAAAAGCACAACTCAGTGAATTAAACTATGTAAACAAACCGAATCGGGATGAAAATTGGAAACAAGAGGTATCTGTCCTGAAAAACCGAATGATTGAAATCCAGGATGCATTGCCCAAATTCAATGACAAGAATATTCAATTTAAAGTTTTTGGCAGCGAAACAGCCATGGTGCCAGATTTAAGCAGTCTGACCAAACCTGTTAAACCCGAATTGGATCTGTACTCATTACTCTCCGAAAATAAAAAAGGCCTGGTGGACAATATCCTTCAAGGACTGGAATCGGTACCCATGCCCAATCGGGTTGAAACAGTGGAAGACACTGAAAAAGCATTAGGGCAGCCCACCAAAGTGGTTTTGGGTGACAGAACCCTAGAGAATGTCACTTTCTTAACCGCAGGTGGCGGTGGCAGCATTTTTAAAGCCACTGATGATAAAGGTAAAGAATACATTCTCAAGATCAGCTCTGAATTGGATAAAACTAAAAGTTGGGAGAGCATGGTTCAAGAGGGTCAAAGCCACTATATTGCAGGGATGAGCAAAAGCCCACACATTTTGGGACTGATTGGCTTGGTCAAATACGAGGCCCTGAATTCAGAAAAACTGATGATGGTCCTTGAAGTGGGTGAACATGGAGATATGGATAAATTTATCAGCAAGACTTTGCCCGAAACCCAATTGCCCACAAAAACCCAAGATCTGATTAAACTTCAAGACCTCAGAGATATTGCCAAGGCGCTCGAAAGCACCCACGAGCAAGGCCTGATCCACTTGGATATCAAACCCGCCAATATCTTAAAAACAGAGGGGGGTGCCAAACTCTTTGATTTCGGCGAATCCCGCAGAGGGGAATTCTCAGAATCACTGGGAACCCCTGAATACATGCCACCTGAAGTTCATGATTCAACCAAAACTGCCAATAACAAAACCGATGTATTCAGCTTTGGCATGATGATGTATGAAATGCTGATCGGACCCAATCCGTTTAAAGAGGCTGATCCCAATAAACCGAATGAAAAGGTCAACGTGGCACAAAGAATTATCGACTTTGGCAACGACAATCACCCCTTGATCGAAAAAGATCAATTGACCCCGATTGAATCGCTGATCAACCGGCTGACCCACCCCAACCCAAATTTACGTCTGAGTATGACAGAGGCCCTTCAAGATCCCGTCTTCAAAGACATCGCTTTGGACTCCCCCCAATTGCGTGAATTGAATCTGGCCATTTGCAGAAAAGATCAAACGGAAGTTGATCGCTTGAAAGATCAGATCTAAGGGATCACTTCTAAATTCCAATTATTGTAAAACACAAATTGGTAAGCGTTGTTAACGGGTGGGTCAGACAGGCCCACCCGAACATTTTGTTTTCCCACCTGGGAAAAGGTCACTGGGATATCAAAAGAAGTGGTTTTGGCCAAATCTAAAGGATTGCCTTGAATGGCACCATTGACAAAAATGCCAGCTGCTCCCACTGTTTTCAGTGCTTTGCCTTTGACACGAAAGGTCTCCCCCACTTTGATTTTGGCAGGGAGAGGTTCGATTTCAAAGCGACGCACGAAAAAGTTTTGGGTGATATACAAAAATCCGTCAGGGGCAGCGGCAATACCAAGCCCAACATGGGTCCAATCGGGTTTGATCATCGTCTTGCGGTGCCCCGGACTGCTCATCAATTCTCTTTGGGAATTTTCAAGACTGCGGCTGATGGCAATGTTTTGTGCCACCAGTTCAGACACCCCAAAGGCATTGGCTTGCATTTGGGGTGTACCCGACAGCGGTGAGTTGTGGCCAATATAACCCTGGGCAATCATTTCCTCGGAGTGGGACTGTGAGGCTCTGTCTAATTGGGGATCGGCGGCCACCACAGCCTCTCCCATTGATTGACGATCTTGGTTGATCAATTCCAGCAAACGGCCGCGCAATTGAGTCAAATCAGGCAAGGGGGTTGGGGAGGGCACAGGTGCATTATCTGGCTGTGGGTAGGGCATACCTACTGCCAAGACAAAATTCGTGGCTGGTTGGGGCCCCAGGGGGCCCGTGACGTTGATTTCAAAACTATAATAGCCCTTGCTTTTGAGACTTAATGGCAATTCAAAGGCTTTGCCACTGGAAGTGAGCTTGAGTTCCTCAATGGTCCCATCGGGCAATGTGACCAATCCTTCGGGTTGGCTGAAGCGATCATTTAAAAGTTGACCTTTGATCAATAAATTTTGAGGACCTGAATAGGTCAAAGCCATCTGATCGAGGCCAATGATTTCTGTTAGAAGCACAAGACTAATAAACCAAGCAGAGTCTTTGCGCAGCACTTCTACCCCATAATGGGTATAGGGCAAAACCCCCAAAGAGTCTGAGACCTGTTGTTGGAAGCGCTGTAACAGGCGCTCGCGGTTAGAATCTGAGAAATAAGCACTCAAGAGATTGTCAGAAGGGTACTTGCCCCGGCTCAAAATGAGGGTTTGCAGGCCAGAGGCCGCCACGGGCTGATAATTGGCAAGTACTTTGAAGTTCGTGTCCTTGGGATTCATGGCAATTTGCAAGGCATGTTGCCGGGTAATTTCAGTCACCACCGGCTCTTCTTTGACTTCTGGCAAAAGCTGAGCCAGTATTTTGACGACTTCCTGGCGGAAACTGGCATCGGCACTGACCTCTGAAGGCAACTTGACGGGTCCAGTGTTCTGGGGATTGCTGATGACCTGTGCCACAGGTTGAGAGGGAGTGGCAACCGGCCCGGCAGGTGAGATTGCTCCAGAGCTGCTGCTTTGGCCCTGAGGCAAAGCACTGGCTGAAGGATTAGTACTGCTGGATCGGGATGGATGAATCGATTGATTGGTCGGTTGACAAGCCAACAAACTCAAACTTAAATACGTTACAACACTGGCTCCCGAAAGACTCTTTTTCATGCTCTTCCCTCTTTAAGATGATGCTTACTTGCGAAAAGACCCACCTGCGGGCCAGTGGATTCGACCCGTGTAGGCTCAATCACACCTGCTCTCACACTCACCCACTGCAATAATTTATGAAAAAGAAATGGGCAAAGGGGAGAAAAAGCAGCCTCATAATCTGTCAAAACGGCATTGACCACAGGCACAGCACTGCTCAAATCTGGGCCTCGGCGGTGTTCAATCACCCGATTGATATAATCTTTTAAGGTTTTGACCGCTAACACCAAGAGACTTCCCACTTCGGAAAATTGATTCTGGCCATAGGCCAAAATGGCTTGTTCAAGCCACGCACGGGCTTGGGCCATTATCCGTTGATCTTCGGCCTGCCAGGTTTCACAAAGCACACCCTCATAGGCCTGACGCGGGGCCAACTGGAAAAAACCGCTGACCTTGGTATTTAACTCGTGCAAGGTTTTGCGGGCCATCCGCAGCCGATCTTCGGATAGCATCGCCACCTCTGGGGAATGGGAAGTCAATGAAAAGACATATCCCAATCGCAGGGCGTCGGCACCAAACCTGCGGATCAGGGTCACAGGTTCCACCACATTGCCCAAACGGTACTTCATCGGGCGCTTGACCATACGCTGAATAAAACGCGTTTCGTCATGGGCCCCAGATTCGCTGATATCGTTTCCGGACATGGGGAGCAACATCCGCTCCATGACATGTAAAGTCCCGTGCACATGGATATGTTTAAAGAGTGGCCGACCACTGACAATCACCCCGACCAAAAGCGAGGGCACGATCCAGCGGAAAAGCCATTCCGCATCAACAAAAACTTCATCAATCGGTTCTGGTTTTGGATTATCGGGCCAGCCGGCTCCTTGTAAAGCCCAGGCAGCCATCGAAAACCAAGTAGAAAAGACATTCTCGCTATTGTTGATCGGATTGCCCCACCAATATTGACGTGAAACACACCAAACTGAAAGCCTAGAAAGTATTTTGAGCATTCGCTCCTTCCAAAGGGGTTCACTGAATGTCACTTCATCTTCGCTAATACTCCGATAAAGCAAGCGCACGGCATCTTCGATTTTGACAAAAAGCTGAGTGCTATATCTGGGTATAACACTCACCCCTGAACGCGAACAATAGAGAGCTTCAACCGACCAATCTCCCATCTCTGTGCGAATGTGAGACTGAAGTTGAGCGAGAATTTTCTCCCGCGTTTCATTGACACTTAGCTTTTCATAATCGGGAGCAGACACCCGGCCCTCAGCATCGAAGAGTTGGACTTCGGGTAAAATCTGCCACTCTCGGGCCAAGCGTTCATGGAATTTGCGCGCCAAGGGCACAATAAATTCGAGGTCGTTTTCGAGCTCCAGTGAGGATATGACGGGGATTTTATGCCCATAAATGGGGTGTTGAATTTCTTGACCAGCCCAATGGGCATAAGGCCCTTCGTCATGCACCCCCAAAGCCACGACACCGGGCAGATATTCAGGGAAATAAAATGGAACCTCGGCTTGGTGGTCTTCGGCATTCATCACATTTAGAAAATAACGCGCGCGCACGCGGTGGGTGCCTCGGCGCAAATCCGAAGCCACCAACACCGACGACGAAGCAGGACTGTGGTAAGCAATACACTCCTGTTCGTAAGTCAATCCGGCCTTAAACAAATATTGAAAGAGTGAATCAACCGTATCTCGACCCGCATCTCGAATGGGACTCTGCCACAAATCAGGGTCAAAACCGGCTCCCGTCTGCTGCAATTGTTCGCGAACCAACGCTTCATGGCGAAAATAATGGTCGCGGCAAAGGGAGAAAAACTCGGCCCGCCCCAATTCTTCGCGGGTATAGGGCGAATTGCGTTCAACTGCCAATTGTAAAGCCAACCCGCCATGTTCGCTGCCAACGACCCTGCGGGGGGTGAGTTGGTGGTGCCTGTGAAGAGACCGGGATTTTATATCCAATAACACGGAAGACATAATTCCACCCAGATCTGGAGCTGAAGCTGTATTTATGGGTGTGGCTGCCAAAACAGGAAATTTACCCCCATAAAATCGCTCTCGCTCCCAAAGCAAGCGAAGAGGCGGCTCGTCCAGGGTGGGAACAAAAGCAGGTTCAAATTCTGCCTTTTTTTTGAATTTGGGTTTGGCATTGGCCCAGTCTGAGGTGACCAGGTGATCGATCAAGCGGCGACCGCGATGCCCCAAGAGCGGATGTAATTCACAGGCCGCCATATCTGCCAAATCGTTGGCCGCTTGGGTTGGTGTGCAGTGGCGACTATTGGCATAATTGAACACCCGAAGCGTATCTGGAAAAACCCGTTCTGCAGCCAATTGAACGTCTTCAGCCAGATAACCCTGCCATTCATCGGCACAATTGACAATCCCCATCCGATTGCAGATAAAGTCTGGAACAAAGCCAATGTTCCGCTGTTTTAAGCGTTCGGCATCCGCCTCCGGCTCTCGCAAAATATTATTGGCAGCCCCACACACCAACTTAACCTTGAGCCGGGGAATGGTGTCGACATTGACCTGGGCTCCAATCGCACAGGGAGCAAAAACATCTGCATCGACATCAAAAATCGCTTCAGGCGGATCAATAACCTGTAAATGGGAGCGCTCAGACAGCATTTCTTGCAGCGAAGTGGCATTGACGTCAGCAATCATCACCTCTGCACCGAGATCATCCAGGGCCCTGATCAAGGGAGCCCCCACGTTGCCCGTGCCCTGTACAGCCACACGCACCCCACGTAAATCATCACTGCCTGAAATAGAGAGCCAAGCAGCCTGCATTGCTCTTAAAACGCCTCTGGCCGTAAACGGTGAGGGATTGCCGCTGCCGCCACGTTCAGGGGGAATACAGGTTGTAAAGCGATTCTGACTCAAAAGCGCTGTCATATCCTGGGTATTGGTACCCACATCTTCAGCGGTATAATAGACCCCGCCCAAAGAGGCAACAAAACGCCCATAGGCCTCAAAACAGGCAGCTCTTTCGGGACTCGCCGCAAATTCACGGGGGTGAGAGAATCGAGACGGAAGGGTCATAATCCCTTTTCCGCCGCCCCAATACAACCCAGCCAATGCATTTTTACGAGTCATTCCTTGAGACAGACGCAAACCATCTACCAGTAATTCAGCCAAATTCAGGTAGCGGGTAAAACGCAGCCCCCCTTGGGCCAAGCCACGTCGGGTATCATGCACAAACGCAAAGAAGAGCGAATCAATACCTGCTTCCCGACCGATAAAAACACCCTCGTGACTTGAAAAATCTTGAGAGAGTTCAAAAAAGGCCTGCAAGGGCTGCAAGAGTTTGGGATGCGAGAGCCGAAAAGCCCCGTTTTCATAGACCAAATAGGCCCGCGTCACATCCGCAGCTTCCAGTTGTATTAAAAAATCCTCTAAGCTCCATTGCCGGCAGAGTTGGGCTTGGGACTGACGCAGCGTGGCAGACCGATCGCGTTTGTGCATGGGCGCGCTTTCTCGTTTTAATGATGATGGGGTGCCGCAGGGCGGTAATAGGGGTTGTCCCCTTCAGCATGGTTGGTGGTATCTATGACATGTTTGATCTCGGTTATGGTCTCAAGGATGGCCTTTTCAACTCCCTGTTTAAGGGTCACACTGGCCATGCCACAACCTTGGCAGCCACCGCCAAAATGGACGAAGACCTTGTCTTCTTTGACTTCGAGCAATTCCAGATAGCCCCCGTGGCTGGCCAGGGAGGGATTGATCTGGGTATCAATTAATTCTTGCACTTGCTGTTCGAGGGGATTGCCCCAGCTGGGCAGATTGGGGTTATTGACTTTAAACCCTCCCCCGTACATGTCGTCGACAAATTCAATCCGCGCACCTTCAATATTTTTGGCCGTTTTCGGGTCGAGCAGAATCCGCAAGTCACCAGAGGTCACTTCCAGGTCTTCGGGTTTTTCATGGCCGGGGTCAACCAGGGATAACGCATGTTGATAACCTTGGGCACTGCGGCCTGTAATCCGAATGCGCAAGGCACTCATACTTTTGGATTCCTCTTGTAACATGCTGGCAATTTTTTCTTTGGCATTGTCTTCAATGGTAATTTGCATAAGGCTCTTTTCTCCTGCCAGATTTGAACTGGCTTTATAGATAACACATCTTTGCAGTATACCTCTGCTTTTTTGCTTTTTGAAGGCATTCAAACAGACTCTAACCAACAAGGAGAGGCTCCCTGTCCCCTTGAAATCTGGCCGAGACTGAGCTAGGATTCTGGCATTGCATCTAAATTTGAGCGTTTGAAAAGGTTAAACCATGCGCAAAAGCCTGCTTGCCACCCTGGTCTTATTGGCCATAAATTTGAATTCTCCTGTCTTTGCGACAGAATTACCCCCCTCAAGTGAAACCATGGTGACAGATTTAATCGGTTTGGGCTACATGTGCAAAGCCCAAAAAGCTGGAGATGAAGCTTATATCACAGTTACCCATGAGCAAGAAGACCTTTGGGATTTTGTCGTGATTCCCTCAGGCAAAGGCCTGATTTTCAGCCTGAATTTTAAACTCAAAGCAGAGAGCCTCAAAGATCGGCTGAAACTCTTTGAAGAAATCAACGCGACCAATGCTGACAAGGTTAAAATGACCCAGGTTTTTATCTATAAACACCGCAATGGCAACGAGTATCTCATGGTCAATGCCTGGACACCTGAGGCCTATGACAAAGCTGCTTTTGCAGCGTTTGTCATGCAATGGCAGGAAGACAGCCACAACGCGGCCCTGAGCCTGCGTGATCATTTTGAAGCCCGGCCGAGCAAAACCCCACAAACGCCTTAACGCTCAGGCCAGGCCAGAGCCAAAGCAGCCAATGCAGCAGCCCCCACTGGCAGTGCCGCTTCGTCGATATCGAAATGGGAATTGTGTAGACCAGGGATTTTGGCTTTTTCAGGTGAGCGCACACCCAAACGCAAAAAAGTGCCAGGGATCGCCTGCAAATAGGCGCCAAAATCTTCGCCGCCCATGCTGGGTTCGGGCAATAAACGCATCTGCTCAGGCCCCAATAACTGACTGAGTGTTTTAAAGGCAAAAGCAGTGGTGTCTGGGTTGTTGACCACCGGGGCAGTGCCATATTGGTAATTCAACTCAAAACTGCCCCCCTGGGCCCCGACAACACCCTGTAAGAGGTCTTCGATCCAGCGTGGAAATTGCTCCCGCAATTGGGGACAGAGTGTGCGCACAGTTCCGCCGAGCATGACCGCTTCGGGAATGACATTTTCTGCGGTCCCACCATGGATAAACCCTATGGTCAGCACGGCAGGTTGAAAGGGGTCTACCCGGCGACTGACCAATTGGTGTAAAGCATTGACTGCTTGAGCCGCCATTAAGATCGGGTCAATCGAATGGTGGGGCCGAGCAGCATGACTGCCTTTGCCTTTGAGGGTAATCTGAAAGACATCTGCAGAGGCCATCATCGGTCCGGGTCGGGTGGCCATCGTACCAATTGGCAAATCGGGATAGACATGCAGCCCAAAAATGGCCTCGACAGGCGGATTGTCTAAAACACCTGCTTGAATCAAATGACTGGCTCCCAAACAATCTGAGCGCTCTTCGGCCGGTTGAAATATCAGGCGAATCTGGCCCTTGATCTGACTGCGCCGCTGCCAGAGCAATTGGGCTGCCCCCAATAACACCGACGTATGCACGTCATGGCCGCAGGCGTGCATGACGCCAGGATGTTGAGATATATAAGGCACATCGTTGTCCTCTTGAATGGGCAAGGCGTCGAGATCGGCCCGCAGGGCCACCACAGGGCCAGGTAAATCGCCACGAATGGTGGCAACGACTGCAGCAGTTTGGGCGTATTCAGAGACAATTTCAGTTAAGCCGATTTTGGCCAAAACGTGAGCCACAAATTTGCCCGTTTCCACTTCTTCGCCACTGAGTTCGGGGAAAGCGTGTATGTGGCGTCGCCATTCGCAAAGACCCGGATGAAGGGCCTGTGCATCGGCCCATAATTCGGGGTAATTCAGACAATGGCCAGGTACTTCGATCTCCATGGCATCAGGCCTTTTCAAACTCAGCCCGGATACCTTCCAAGCGGCGCAAATTGGTGCCCCAATCGTTATAGCCGATTCGAGAAGCTGAGCGCATGTGAATCAAGCCATCGGTCTTGGGGAAATAAAATTCAACATCATCGGTAAATTTGAAGACTTTGGTTCGGCATTGGTAATAGAGGTAGTGATCTTCGGCTTTGATCAGATGGGTCAGAGGCAGGGCTTTGAGCACAGCCATCAATTTGGTTTTTGCTGCTTCACGACTGCAAGTATATTTTAAGGGTGCGACATAATAAGTGGTATTTTGGGGATCCGCCATCGATGAGCGGCAATTGGGTGTTTTCGAGAGGGGTTGAAATTGATCCTGGTTCATTCCGACTTTGGGGGCCATAAACTATTCCTTTTTCTCTTTCATTGCAGACCCTATTTTAACAGGGATACTTGTCTAAAGATGTGTTCTGTGACAGCCCATACCTCTCAGGTCTGCTCGGGGATGCAGATGAAAGCCATGACCAGAGAAGGCTCAGCGATGCCTATTTCAAAGCCAAACAAATGCCTTAACACAGTTAAAGATTGAGTTGGGCCGCTTGCAGAGGCATGACCGAGACAAACTCAACCAACGGCACAGGCAAATCAGGATCTTCCCCCAGGGGCAGGTCTTGTTTGTCTGCGGGAATCTGAGAATAATCGAGAAAGCCGACCACCGCATAGGGATTCATTTCAAACAGGGTGGCCACGTGGTTGAGGGCTGACTCTTCGAGGTAGACGGCTGGGCAGTTTCCACAAAAATGGCAAGCCAAAACACAGACCACGGCTTCACCGCTCTCGTTGATCATCATCAGGCGCTCGTCTTGAGGTTCATTTAAATGTTTATCGCAGAGGATACAGTGCTGGGGAATGCCCACAGTACTGACAATTGCTTGACGTTGCTTTAAATGAGGCAAGGGTTCAAAATGGGTGTTTAACATCTTTACAACTCCGGGTGACGCAGATGCCAATCGGTGGCTGATTCATAAGCCTCGGCCAATTGGTAAATAGCGGCCTCTGCTAAAGGTTTGGCCATGATTTGCATGCCAATGGGCAGATTCTGACTATCGAAGCCACAGGGCACAGAGAGGGCAGGAATACCCACCAGATTGACGGGGACGGTCAAGATATCCGTGAGGTACATGCTCAGGGGATCTTGCTGTTTTTCACCGAGTCGAAAGGCCGTGATCGGTGATGTGGGCGAAATCAGAAAATCGAAGGTCTCAAATTGAGCCTGAAAGTCTTCAATTAAAAGGGTTCGCACCTGTTGGGCCTTTTTATAATAGGCATCGTAATAGCCCGATGAGAGGGAATAGGTTCCCAACATGATCCGGCGTTTGACCTCATCTCCAAAGCCTTCGTTGCGACTTTGGGTATACATCTCAACCAGGTTTGAAGCTTGGGCAGCCCGGTGCCCATAACGGACACCATCAAAGCGCGCCAAATTTGAACTGGCTTCGGAGGTGGCAATCAAATAATAGGCTGCCAGTGCATATTTTAAACGCGGCAAGCTGGTCTCGGAAATGATAGCACCCTGACCTTCAAAAACCCCCAGGGCCTTTTCGATAGCTGATCGCACTTCTGGTTCGACGCCCTCTGCGAGCATTTCGCGTGGGACCCCAATTCGCAGACCGCGAATATTTTTGCCCAAATCACGGCTAAAGTCTTCTGGGGGCAATTTGAGTGAAGTGGAATCCGCAGAATCGTGACCGGCAATCAAATTGAGTAATTTTGCATTGTCGCGCACAGTCAATGTCAATGGTCCAATTTGATCAAGCGAAGAGGCATAAGCCACCAGGCCATAGCGCGAAACACGGCCATAAGTTGGCTTCATCCCCACCACACCACAAAATGCAGCAGGCTGACGAATACTGCCCCCTGTATCCGAGCCCAAAGCCCAGGGAGATGCGCCAGCGGCAACCAATGCAGCAGAACCACCACTGCTACCACCGGGCACACGTTGAAGATCCCAGGGATTTAAACTTGGGTGGAAGGCTGAGTTCTCGTTGGAAGAGCCCATCCCAAATTCGTCCATATTGGTTTTTCCCAAAATCGGCAAACCTGCATTTAAGAGTTTTTGACTGACAGTGGCCTGATAAGGCGGCACAAAATTGCCCAAAATCCGAGAGCCACAGGTGGTGGGATGCTCGGCCAAACAAATATTGTCCTTGAGCACAATGGGTATATCTTGAAAATCCGATTGACCCCTGCTCAATCGAACAGGGGTCTCAAAACAATTCAAATAGCCCTGAATCTGTTTTTCGACAATTTCAGCGCGTTTTTGGTAGATGTCTAATAGGTCAGAGGGCTGAATTTCACCGGTCTTGAGCATCTCGCTCCAGGTAGTGGCGGGGGTATAAAACATGCCAAATCTCCTCGCATTCATGGCTACAATTAAGCGATATACCAGCAATATACCAGGGAAAAAGCCGACAGGGTATATAATTTAGACTTAGCCGGGGTTTTGCAGGTTTTTAATTTATGCTAAAATAGCTATTCAAATAGAAGCCCGCAGAAGCCCGCTTGAATCAGGATTTACGTTTGTGAGCTGTAGTTATGTTTTTTTCGCAATTTTGATAGGCTAAAATAAGAAATAAAGGGTTACAAGGTATTTTTTAAGTGTTTGTTCGTCCAAGATTACTCGTTGTAGAAGATGAACCAGATATTTTAACTCTCCTGGAACGCATTCTCCAGGAAGAAAACTATGAAGTGCTCAAAGCCCCTACTGCTGAAAGGGGTTTGGAAATCATCGAAGAAACCCTGCCCACAGCCATCGTTGCCGATATAAACTTGCCAGGCATGAGTGGCCTCGATTTCTGCAAACGCGTCAAGAGTCAATACCCTGAGATTCCTGTGCTCTTTCTCTCGGGTTTAACCGATGAGTTCGACAAGGTACTCGGCCTCGAACTCGGTGCAGAAGACTATATCACCAAACCCTTTAATGTGCGTGAATTTAAAGCGCGGATCAAAGTGATGTTGCGCCGGGTGACCCAACCCCCCCCAAAACCAGCGACACCCAGCGGTCAAAAGCGTGAAATCAGTGCAAACCTCTTTATTGATGTGCTCAAACGCCAGGTGTTTATCGAAAAAATCGAAGTACAATTGACCAAAAAAGAATTCGATATCCTGATGTTGCTTGCCTCACGCCCCGGACAGGTCTTCACCCGTGAGCATATTCTTGATGTCATTTGGCATGACGACGCCAACGTCAGTGACCGCACAGTCGATGTACATATTGGCCGTCTGCGGGAAAAAATCATCGTGGACCCCGAAAAGCCCCCCCATGTCGAAACTGTCAGAGGGGTAGGCTATCGCTGCAATCCCCATATTGTCGTCGAAGTGGTAGACGCTTAGATCGTTTTTCTCCATCGCCTTTTGGAGCTTGCTATGCGCTTTTCCGCCAATTGGATAGAAACTGCAATTTCGCTTTTGCAAGCCAAGCAATTGACGGAATTGGTTCAGATTGCTCAAACTGTTTTGGCTCAAAGCCAAGGTATGGGCGAAGCTGCACTCAAAAACAGAGCACATGCCCACTATTTTATGGGCCTGGCTTGGGCTGAGAGTGCTCCTGAATCAGCTCTGGATGCCTTTCATCAAGCTCTAAAGGCGATCCCCAACCACCCCGACTTTCTCCGCCAGACGGGTCATTTGTTACGCAGAATGGGCAAACAAGCTGAGGCACTCAGCCTTTATCAGCAGGCCGTGGCATTGAATCCAAATCAGCTTGGCGCTTGGCTTAACCTGCTGCAGATGTTGCAGCACATGTTGGCCTGGCAAGATTTAATCATTCAATTGGATCTCGCACATCAGCAATTTCATGACGATCCCGACTTTATTCTGCGTGAAAATGCTTTGCGAATCTCGGCCCACTGTGGACTGGCTGAATCAGCGCTTCATGCAAACAACTACCTGGAAGGATTCAATCATTACCAACAGGCATATCTGCTTCAACGGGGTAAACCCTGGTCGGGTATGGATTTAAACTTGAAAGCGTTGAATGTCAGTGGTTCAGAATCGGCCTTGCCAACCGAAATCAGCCGAGATAAATTGGTCCACGACAGCGAACAATGGCTTTGGCTCGATAGCCAAGGTTTGTTGCCTAAACAGGCCCAAGTGCTTTTGCCCAAATTGCAAACGCTGGTCTCCCAATTATCTGGGGAGACACTCGACACTTCGCAGCTTGCTGAAAATCAAATCTCGCTGTTAAGAAACTGTTTCAACGCGCCCATCTACTGGCCCGACACTGATTACAATGGCCCCTTACTGAACCCAGATTTGGACTTTGAAGCACTTGAAAACAGCTTTTTAAAATCGCAAGTGCCCTTACTTTGGTTTGATCACTTTCTCGCCTCAGAAGCCTTGAACAGTTTGCGACAATTTTGTTTGGGAGCCACTCTCTGGCGCGACTATTATGCCAATCAGGGCTATTTGGGTGCGTTTATGGATGATGGTTTTGTCTCTCCTCTGCTGTTAAAATTGGCCCAAGCACTCCAAATCGCCTTCCCTCGCGTTTTGGGAGAAAAAGCCCTGCACTATCTCTGGGGGTTTAAATATGGTGCTTCCAGCCAGGGTATTCGCTTGCATGCTGACCAAGCGCAAATCAACCTCAATTTTTGGTTGACACCTGACAGTGCCAATTTGAATCCTCAGGGGGGTGGGCTTCAGGTTTATGATCGCAGTCCGCCCTCTGATTGGAATTTTCAAGACTACAACGATCAATCGAGTCAGGCCCGCATTCAAGCCTATCTTTTGCATTCCAAGGCCCAAATGATTCAGATTCCGCACCGCCAAAACCGAGCTGTGCTTTTTCACTCTCGGCTCTTCCACCGCACCGACCCACCTCAATTTAAACAGGGTTATGAAAACCGGCGCATCAATGTTACCATGCTGTTTGGGTAACCCCCGAAAGAAAGGAGTCTGGCTTGAGCGATCGCGATTCATTTATTCAGCCGTTTAAAAACCGGCTGTTTGAGATCTTTAACGCTTCTTCTTCGGGCCAAGACCCTTACCGACAGAGCACTTATCAGCGTCAGCAGCGCCGAAAAAAAGGGACAAAACCAGAAGACGGCGAAGATTGGGATCAAGAATCACAACTCTTCTTTGATGATTTTATTTCACTCGATGAAGAAAAAATCACCCATGGGCTCAACCGGGCCCAGGTGCGCAAAGCTTTCGACCGCAAATTCAGAACATCGACCCGCAGCGATGAGCTGGCACGTGAAATGGAAATTATCGAAGACACCTTTGGCACCCAGGGCGTGTCTCCAGAAACAACAGCTGCCAAGCTCGAAAAACTCGCAGGCTTTTTATCAGATTTTGAGCAATTGATTCGCAGCCGTGCTCCTTCTGTGGCAAGTCGCTTTCAGCTTTTTTCGTTGCCCACTTTGCGCCGCCTCAAAGAATGGGGTATGCAGGCAAAAATGCTGCAGAACCTCGTGTGGTTGCGGATTATCCACCGCATGCAACAGGAGGTTCTCGACAATCCAGAGGCGTTTTTACACGTTCAACTCTGCTTACAAGCGCTGGACCTACCCATGCGCCACATGGAGCTTCAGCGGTTTATTGAAAGACATCTGATTGATCTGCCTTCCTTTGAGTCTCTGTTGAACCAGACCTACCATTATTTGGAGCAAAACGCACGCATATTTGAGGCGATGGAAAATGAAATGCGCTTACTGAGTATGCAAGTTCAGCCCTGGTTCTTGCATTTAATTGGCAGACCCTATCTCAACCTCGAAAAACGCTTGGGCAAACGCCACCTCGAAAACCGCTATTTGCGACTCAAAACCCAATTGATGGAAGTCCAACGCCAAATCAAACATTTGGAAAAAAGCCAGAATTCTCTGGCTCATTTTTTGGGAGAAAAAGCCGATTTGCTCCAGGCATGGCAAGGGCTTGAAGGACATTTGTCTGCCTTGTTGGAATTATTGGATCTGGGCAAAAATGAACCAGAGGTCATGGGAGAGCAAAAAGCAGAAACCCTGCAGCGTTTGGGCATTAATGAGTCATTGGCCCCCGCTGCGAACTCCCTGTTTCAGCTTGAATACTTGGTGCAATTGTTGACCCAATTGCAAAACCGCCATTTTTTTGACAGCACAGAATTGCCCGATGTCTATGTAGCTCCCTTGACCCTGCGGCAACTGCAGAGTATTAAAAGCCAAGATCTTGCGGCATTAGAGAAATGGGCCATCTTTAAAGTGCAACAGGTATTGTTGCTGCAAAATGACTCCCTCAGGCCGACGTTTTTGGCTTGTCAGCAGGCGCAACTCCCGTCGAAGTAACTCTCCCATCACGCAATTGAATCGTGCGATGACTGCGGGCAGCCAAGTCCAGATTGTGGGTCACAAAGACAATAGCCAAGTCTTCTGTACGGTTGAGTTCATGTAAAAGTGCAAAAACCTGTTCGGTATTTTCTGTATCGAGGTTGCCTGTGGGTTCATCAGCGAGAATCAAAGGCGGGTGATTGCACAATGCACGTGCAATCGCCACACGCTGTTGCTCACCTCCACTTAACTCCACGGGACGGTGTTTGAGTCGGTGGCTGAGACCGACACGTTCGAGCAATTCACTGGCTCGCTTTTCGGCCAGATGACGCGGCTTTCCAGCCAAAAGTTGGGGAATAATGACATTTTCAAGCGCACTGAACTCCGGCAATAAAAAATGGAATTGAAAGACAAAGCCAATTTCTTTTTGGCGCAATTCTGTCAGTTCTGGATCCTTCATTTGCGATGTGCGCTGATTATTGACCCAGATTTCACCTTCGCTCGGACGGTCAAGGGCCCCCAAAAGATAAAGTAAAGTGGTTTTACCGCTGCCACTGGGGCCCGTTAAGGCGACAAACTCAGCTTTTTCAACCTGGAGACTGACGTCGTGTAAGACGGGGGTTAACAATTGTTTGCCCAAAGTTTTACCAATCGACTCCGCCCTCAGAACCGGAGGAGTCATGATAAATTGGCTCATTGGGCGAATCCAGGTCTGTTGGACCAGCAAACAGGACCCAAAACATGTTTACGTGCAGAGGTTTCAGCCTGGTTTGCAGGTGACAAAACAGGCTTATCAGAACTCATTGACAGAGAAACCGCAGGTGTAATCGTAAGCTGAGTGGAAATATCCATACTCCCAGTATAGAAGATCCTCAACCCAAGCTGAAGTTGAAAAACCCAATTCTTAAACCAGGGCTTCCAACTCACTCTGCGCTTCGCGCCAGACCATTAAAGCCAGTTCATATTCGGATTCAATTTCCGATTTTTTGCCAGCATCCACGGTCTGGGCCAATAAGGCCTCAAGATTTTGACAGGCCTTTTCGAGTCCTGGTAATTTTTTTTCTAATTGCTGGCGTTTGCGCTTGAGGGCCTTTTGCGCTTCGTAAGCCTCTTTGCCACTCAGAACAGGCGATGCCTGTTTTTCGGCCAACTTCTCAGATTTGGCCGTTTCCGTTTGCTGACTCAAAACCGTCCGTTCTTTGAGTGAAACATCGCGGCTGAGATGATCTGTACCGTATTTTTCCAGATACTCAGCATAAGTGCCTTTGTAGTCGAGAAAACCCTCTGGTTTTACTTCGAGAATCCGGGTTGCTACCCGTGATACAAAGTAGCGATTGTGGCTCACCAGAATCAATGTCCCAGTATATTTGGCCAGAGCCTCGGTTAACATATCTATCGCTTCGAGATCCAAATGGTTGGTGGGTTCGTCCAAGAGTAGGACATTGCTGGGTTCAAGCATTAATTTGCCAAAGATCAACCGGGTTGCTTCACCCCCACTGAGAATAGTGAGCTTGTTTTTGACATCGTCGCCAGAGAACAACATCCGCCCGAGCAAATTGCGAATCTGGCCGACAGGGGCTGTGGCATCAAAACCATAGAGCCAATCAAAACAGGTTTGATTGCCTCTGAGCAAATCGTGATAATCCTGAGGGAAATAACCCGGTCGGGCTTCGTGTCCCCATGTCACCGTGCCCGAGTCTGGAGCCAAGAGCTCCATCATAATTTTAAGCAAGGTGGATTTGCCCACCCCATTGGGGCCAATGATCGCCAAGCGATCACCGCGCTCAATTTCGACGTCGAGTTTGCGAATAACCTGTTTGTCTTCAAAGGATTTAGACAAATTCTGAATCGCCAAAGGAATTCGTCCCGATGTCACATTGGGTTTAAATTCAAAGGTCGGATAACGGCGTGAGGAGGGAATGACCTGGATATCTTCCATTTTTTCGAGTTTTTTGACCCGCGATTGGGCCTGAGAAGCCCAACTGGCATTGGCTTTGAAGCGAGAAATAAAGGCCTGCATATCCTCTTTTTTCTTTTCCTGATTGGCAATCGCCCTTTCGGTCTGATCTTGGGCCAATTCTTTGGCAGCCAAAAATGCATCGTAATTGCCAGTATACATGCGGATAGTGCCGAAATCGATATCCAAGATATGACTGCAAACCGCGTTGAGAAACTCACGATCATGGGAGACAACAATTAAGAGCCCAGGAAAGCTCTTGAGATGCTCTTCGAGCCATTTGATCGAAAAGATGTCCAAGTGATTGGTGGGTTCGTCTAAGAGCAACATTTCGGGCTGGCTAAAGAGCAACTGAGCCATTAAGACCCGCAATTTATACCCGCCGGAGAGGGTTTTTAAGTGCTGCTCATGTAAATCTGTCGGAATACCCAGACCGTCCAGAAGACGGGCCGCATCACTCTCAGCACTGTAACCATCCAATTGAATAATGGTGTCTTCAGCCTCTGCATAGCGTTCAGCATCAAGCAAATCCATTTGGGGCTTGCGGGAGAGTTCATCTTGAACCAAGCGGGCCTCCCAGAGTTTGGGTCGCCCCTGAATGACGGTGTCAATAATGCGGCAATTTTCAAAGGCAAAATGATCTTGGCGCAAATAGCCCAATGAAGCATGTTTGGGCCAATTGACTTGCCCGCTGTATTCTTGGGTTTGGCCGGTGAGAATTTTGAGCAGAGTGGATTTGCCTGTGCCATTGGCGCCGACCAAACCATAACAATGGCCTGGAAAGAGTTGAAAATTGACCCCTTGAAAGAGGACGCGATCGGCAAATTCAAGCGTGAGGTTGTTGATTTCAAGCATGGTGGGTATCCTGTTGGGTTGGCTTCTGATATGGCTCTACTTTAACAAACCTGAACCACTTTGGCAGTAAATAGCGCCGAGAGCTTGAGGGTTCAGGGGCTGTAATTGGCTACAGGCACAGGGACGTGGTAAGATGCCTGCTGAATTCTTGCACTGAAAAGAGAAGGGGAAGAAACACCCATGCAATTGGCAATCGTGGTGGGCAATGTGGTGGCCAGCCGCAAAGAAGAAAGCCTCAAAGGCATCAAATTGATGATTGTGCAAAAAGTCAACGCTCAAAACACCCCAACCGGTGCCCCTTTTATTGCAATTGATGCAACCACCCAGGCAGGCGTGGGGGATCTGGTCTTTATTGAAAGCGGACGCGAAGCAGCTTTGGGTATTCCTGGCTGGTTTAATCCTGCAGATCAGGCCATTCTGGGGATTGTCGATCAGGTTCATGTGGAAGCAGCGGCAAGCTGATTCCCGCTAAAAGATCAGCCACCGCTTTGAGTTCTGTAGGCAGATCTGTGAAAGTCACGGTTCCATCATCGTCGACAAAGATCTCAATACTGTTGGTTTTGGATCCGATTGTCGGATTTGATTTGTCCGGTGTAATACTCACTTTTAAACCTCCGTTCCTGAACTGTGCCAAGGGCATCTTCCAAAAAAGCTGTTAGGTCTGTGCATACTGGCCCCTGAGCGCCCATTACTTCAATCAGAATTTCTCCTGTGGAATCGATGCGAATCTGAAATTCAGCCTGACTCATGTAACTCTCCTTCAGAAATTGCCTCTGCTTGCATACTTCCACTTAATCATATTCAGGGGGCTGGATTCAAGCTATTGGCGCAACATCGGAATCGTCGAGACCCCACTCCTTGATGCGCAAAAATGCAGCGAGATAATCTTCAAAGCTCCCCGACTCCGAGGCTTCTATTTCAACCTGTTTGTTTAAAGAGTTTTGCACAGCCAGCTTGAAAGACAGTTCGTCTGAATCTGAAAGTGCATGGACCTTTAATTGGTTCATGTGTGCTTGAGAGAGGGCTGTCATCCACTCTGTAAAAGGCAGGCCACTTGCCTGAAAATCTTCCAGCACCCTGGCTGAGGGTGTGAGTTCAGGATGGTCGAGTTTGGCTCGTTCACGCGCCAAGAGCGGACCATAAAGAGGTGATTCGCGGTTTTTATCCAAGTTTTGGGCCAGCGGTTCCAGTGCTTCAAAAATCGAGTAGCCCCAGTCTTTCAGGGAGATACTGCCTTCAGGTCGCAAAAGACGCATCCCCTCTTGGCGGCCCTGTATGGCGACCCAATGTTGGTTTTCATTTACCAATTCGAGTTCTGCAGAGCCAATGGGAGGATTGGGGTCGAGCAAACAATGCAATAAAAAGAGTCTGACAAAATTCAACTGGTCAGCAGAAACCCCAAGCACATCAAAGGGATTTACATCCAATGCGCGCACCTCGACATAGCCAATTCCCCGGCTGCGCAAAGCAGTGAAGGGTCGCTCTCCCGGCAAGGGCGGCTGTTTTGGGCGGATCAAAGCATAGTGCTCATTTTCAATCTGCAAAATATGGGCATTGAGTTGCAGGTATTCTCCATTTTGAGCCCGACCAAAGCGCAAAAAACTGGAGCATTCGCTGTTGATGGCTTTGTAAAGCCCTGCAAGATACTCGGTCAAGCTATTGTAATTGATCGAATAAGTACAGCGATTGGAATTGACATAACCCAAGCGGCTCATCCGCAGAGAGGTCGCCATCGGGCCATAGAGGGCTTTTTGATCACGCATGACTTCGGGCATTTCGCGGGCTTCAAAAACGGGGTCCGCCAGAGGTGCAGCCCCAAAGAGATAAGCCAAAAGCCAACATTGGCGTAAATAATTGCGCATCAGACCCAGGTAATTTTCAGAAATAAAATTGGTCAGACTCGATCGGGTTTGCACCTGATCGTAGATAAACTGCCAAAAGTCCATCTGGAAGGAATAATTGAAGTGAATCCCAGAAATCACCTGCATTTGTTTGCCGTAGCGATGGGCTAAACCCTTGCGGTAGATCTCTTTGACCCTCCCCTGGTGAGAGGAGCCAAATTGAGCAATCTGAATCTGATTTTCGTGCAGCGCTGGCGGCATACTTTGAAACCAGATTTGCTCATTGGCAGGCATCGTTTGTGCGGCAAAGGCATGCAATCGGGTCTGATAATCAAGCAGAGATTCAATCGCCTGAAAAGGAGGGGTAATCAGCTCCAATTGGGCTTCGGCAAAGTCAGTGGTGATTTCTGGGTGCGTCAATGCAGAACCCAGTGCGGTAGGATGCCCGGTTGAAGCCAATGTTCCTGTGGCTCCCACACGCAGCGCTTCCCTTTCAAGACCCGCTTGGTATTGCTCCATTAAAGCCGACTGGGCAGGCTCCGCGAAAAGATTCAGCCATTCACTGTAGGGGAGGGTATAAGTCATGAAACACCTTTCTCAGCCTGCCGAAATTCACAGATTCTGGATTGCAGCAGATAGCCTATTATACCTTGCTCTGAATTCCGTTCTAGGTTTTAGGTGATGTCGTTTGCACAGGTTCTGTGGTAAAATTTTTCTAACATATTCGGCAACAGACTTACCCTCCGTGCTGGTCGGACTGAAACGCCGATTGTAACGCATAATTTTATGTATTAATGTATTAGAACGGGACTCGAACCTTGACAGATACAGCAAAACAACCAAAGTCCAAATTGACCATCACCCGGGGAGGCACCCAAGGGAAAGAATTTCATCTGGAAACAGATGTGATAGCAATCGGACGCTGGGATCCAGATGGCGGTGCTTTTCCAGAAGTAGACCTTACCAACGACGATATCGAAGCCAAGATTTCCCGCAAACACGCCCGCATTTTGTACCAAGAGGGCAAATTTTTGCTCGAAGATATGGGCAGTCTCAATGGAACCTATATCAATCGTGGACCACGTCTGATACCGGGTGAGCCCCAAGAAATCAAACATGCCGATGAGCTGATCATGGGTAAGACCTTTTTTAAGTTTGACATCGAAGGCGCAGAGTAAACCCCCAGTTTGGGATTTCTGTTCTTGTCCCTGAGCCACAGTCTGGGTATACCGTATTTTTATGAAAGACCCCTGTGTTACAATCAGATTGAATGTATCAAAGAGGTTGACTCCGGCCCACCATGCCCCGCAATAATGCCCTGATTTCTCAATTCATCCGCGGTGAAGAACGGCGACAGTTCAAAGATATTATCAAAGCCTTGGCTTTGGTGATCGATTTGGCCGAAGGTTATGATGCCCAACATGGGTACAATGTGGCGCTCAGCTCTGTGCAACTGGGTAAGTACATGGGGCTGGGCCCCGACAAGTTGCGTAACCTTTTCTACGCGGGCCTCTTGCACGACGTTGGAGAAGTGGGGTTCCCCAAAGAAACCGAAGACTACGATTACTTTGAATGGCAAGACAATCCCTACATTCGCCCTCATCCCTTGATCGGTGAGGCCATTGTTTCACATTTACCCACTCTCAAAAAAGCGGGAGAAATCATTCGTTCTCACCATGAATCGTGGGATGGTTCGGGTTACCCAGACAAGCTGAAAGCTGACAATATTCCCATTGAGTCGCAAATTCTGGGCCTCTGTGACACCTTTGATGTGGCAGGTTCTGTTTACGCCGACAAATCGACCCTGAGCCAGCGCTTGAGCCCGGTCTTGCGTAAGCGCTTCTCTCCGGATGTAATACAGTATTTTAAAAAGATGCTTGCCGAGGCAGAACTCTGGGGTGCACGTAATTTTAACCAAATGGCCTGGCAAGAACTTGGGATTGATGCCGTAGATTTGGCTCTCTTATTAGATGTCGAAGTCGACTATTTTAAGGTCACACTCAAGACATTCGCCCACGTCATCGACGCCAAGCACCAATACACCAAAGGCCACTCACTTCGGGTAGGGGCTCTTTCGCGTCGAATCGCCTTGGAAATGGGCTTCGTAGAAGAAGAGGCATCCACAATTGAACGAGCGGGCTTTTTGCACGACGCAGGCAAAGTCGGAATATCGCGTTGCATTTTGGACAAACCAGGCCCATTAACTGATATTGAATACGGCCGTATCAAAGCCCATCCGGGTATGTCTTCAGCTCTGCTTAAAACTGTGCAATGCCTGAGTGATCACGCCCCATTGGTGCGTCACCACCATGAGCGTTTTGATGGTTTTGGTTATCCAGACAAACTCAAAGCTGAAGAAATCCCGATTGGCAGTCGGGTTTTGGCAGTGGCTGATACCTACGACGCTATGACCAGCGATCGGGCTTACCGGCAAGGCTTGCCTGATAAAGTGGCCCGCGAAGAAATTGTCAAATACAGCGGCAAAATGTATGACCCCGATGTGGTTGAGGCCTTTCTCAAAATCAGCAGCGAAGAAATCCGCCTGCTCTTTAAAGAAGCTGAACAAAGCTCATCACTGATCTATTAGATCTTGAGATGCATTAAGAAATAATTCATTTTTTTGCGCCACCAAGGCCAATCATGGTTGACATCATGCCCCCAATAATCAATCCAGGCGGGAATGCCCTGGTGGATCAAAATCCGTTCCAATTGATGCGTGTCTTCGAGCATTTTATCCTCCCAAGCCCCTTGCCCAACCGAGATAATGATCTGGCTTTCACGCAAGAGCTTGAGCTGTTTTGGGTCTTTTAAACCACGTAAATAAAAGAGGGGTGTATGGTAATAAACCTGACTGTCCATATAATCGCCAATAAACAATTGGAGATCATAGACCCCGCTGATGGCCAGAAGGGAATCAAAGACATCGGGGTGACGAAAAAAGAAATTGGCCGAATGATAACCGCCCATTGAACAACCCGTGGTGAGAATCCGCTGCGGATGGCCAGGGTTGTTTTCGCGAATAAATGGCAAAACCTCTTCGAGCACGTACCGCTCATATTGCTCATAACGCGCCACCCTATCTGGTACTGGCAAATGGGGATGGGTCCAGCTTTGGGCATCAATACCATCGACGGTGTAAATTTGCAGCCTTCCAGCATCAATATAGGGTTTGCAGACTTCGACCATACCAAAGTCTTCAAACTCAAAAAAGCGGCCTTCTTGGGTCGGAAAAACCAGCATCGGTTTGCCTGTGCTGCCATAGACCTTGAGTTCCATCTCTTGTCCCAATTGGGGACTCCACCAGCGGTGATAACCAATATGCATACTTATCTCCTTGAGTCACAAACAAATCTAAAAAAAGAATCCGGCCTGCCCACCCAGACTGAAGGTTCCAGCAGGCCAAAGTGCAACTTCGGTCGTCTCTTTGGCCTGATAGGGGCTGTTGAAATAACTTCGCACTTCGAGATTGAGGTGCAAACTGTTATTCCAACTGTATTCCACCCCAAAGCCCCCGTGGCTTCCGAGTCCAAATGGCGTTAAATCTGGATGGGCTGAAACCAGAGGATCAAGACCCAGAAAAAGATAGGGGCGCATGGGCAAGTTATAGGGGGTGTTTATCATAAAGGCCAAACTGCCACTGAATTTAAACAGGGGATACCCCACCAAGGCGGTTTGCAGACCGTAGAGCAAGCGCCAATTGGGTGAGAGGTCACTAAAACCTGCGAGCCCCATAAATTCAGTTGTTTCACGGCCAAAGGCAATGATCCGTTTACCCGTACTATCAAAACGCTCTCTCTGCTTGCCCAGAGGGGCAAAAACGGTCTCCTGGGAGAAAGCCAGACCATTGGCTGCATAAACCGGCTCAATGGACAAGCCAAGCGGCCCCGTACAAGCCAGACAGACAGCCAAACCCAATGAAAAACAAGATCTGAGCTTTAAATTCATTTAGGGACAAAATCTGGGCTGAATTCACAATCAGCCAAATGTTGTGTGCGGTTGACGTAGCGGATATAGCGGCGAGAACCTTCCAAGCCAACCAGGCTCAGCGAGGTATTGTCGATGCAGATAAAGACATTCTCTGTTGGAGGAACCCCTGCCACGACACCCAAAAGCGCGCGAATAAAGCCCCCATGAGAGACGATCACCCCGCGGGCCTGAGGCGGTTGGGTGGTCACAAAATGTTCGAGAAACATCCGCGCCCGTTCCCAAAGCACTTCACGTGATTCCCCTTCGGGAACAGCACTCCAGTCACGGACCTGCTTGAATTTGGCGCAGATTTCTGGGTGCAAGGCCAAAGCTTCTGACCAAGTCAAACCCGAAAATATCCCCGAACTGACTTCGATCAGGCGAGAATCTGTGGGAATGTCTGAAATAGCCAGAGCCTGGGCAATGGTTTCGGCCGTTTGATATGCACGTTTAAGCGGACTGGCCAGAAAAAAATCTGGTGCAGCTTGAGAATAATGGGTTTTGAGGTATTCAGCCACACAGACGGACTGTTGTCGGCCCAGATCGGAGAGGGGATAATCCACATGGCCTTGCATGACGCCCCGCAGGTTGCCCTCAGATTCAGCATGTCTGACCAGCAATATTTCCAAAGCGCAGTGTCCTTCGAATCTTTTTAAACGAAATCAAACCCGGTGGGAAAATTCCCACCGGGATATCAAGAAAAATTAAATGACTGCGGCAGCTTGAAGCTGAGATGCAATTTCGGCCAGAATGGCTTTCATCCCATTGAGGTCGCCACCTGCACGAATAGCTGCACCAACACCGATGCCATGAGCACCTGTCGCAATCGCGGCAGGCAGATTACCTGCATGCAACTTGCCACTGACCAAAACAGGAATGCTCACCGCTTCACGAATGGCAGCCACGTGGCTCAGATCGCCAGAAATATTTTCAATTTGCAAGAGGTCGGCACCTGCAGCTTCGATCTGACGAGCCAAATCGATTTGGGTTTGCAGATCGAGCACACCCGGAACAGTCACACAGACAGGAACACGGCCCTGCACCAGAGCTGTCAATTCACGGGTCCACGCCAATACCATCTCGGGAGAAATCAAGGCGCCCCGTTCATAAATGGGAGCAAAATTGCCCAACTCAACCAAGTCAGTGCCCCATTCGAGTGAATCGGCAAGTTCAGCGGGTGAGAGTGAAGAGACAAAAACCAACAGATCGGTATTGGCTTTGACCCATTTGACACTTTCGGCATGAACAGAGAGATCGATTGAAACAGCATTCCCCTGAGCGGCTTGTGCCACGGTCCGGATTTCTTCGGCATTAAAGTTTTCAATCCCGGCAATCACTTTAAGAAAGGGTTTTTGGGCCAGCAAACGGGCCAGAGTCGGATGTGTCACGCGGAGGCTCCTTTTTTAGCAACTTTGAAGTTCATTTTACCTGACCGGAAGCCCGCTCAGGACATCCCTCAGGATAGCACAGAATCCCAAATTCGTCTCGCAGAAAGGCCGCTGTATAAGTCCAAACATGTTATCTTTGTTTTAGACATGCACACGTCTGTTATAAGCGAGGCCCACCATGAAAAGCTTCTCCTTCCCAAGCAACACAAATGTCCTTTTGGCGCTCTTGCTGCTTGGCACTCCCCAAATGGCACAACTCCCCACACAGGCCCAAGCACGGCCGATTTCAGCCAATCAATTAACCCTTACTACCACGCCCATGCGCATGGTTATTCTGCCATTCAAAAATATCACCCGTTTACCCGAAGACGCCTGGATGGCTGAGAGTTTTTCCGAAAGCTTAACCATGAGCTTGACTCAAGTAAATCGTCTGCAAGTCATTGAACGCAGCCAGATACAGGCAGTGCTACAAGAACAGAGCTTTACCCAATCGGCTTTTGTAGACCCTCAGACGGCACCAGAACTCGGTAAAATTTTGGGCGCAACCAAAGTCTTAATTGGCAATTACCAAAAAATTGGCCCCACCCTGGTGGTGAATACACGGGTCGTGGATGTGGTCAGTGGTCAAATTGATCCCGGCTTAACCACCCAAGTTCAGGGGCCAGCACAAGATGTCTTGGCCCTTCAATCCCAGCTCTCTCGCCGTTTTTTAAGCAGTCTCAATATCAGTCCCAATTTAAACCTGTCTACCCTGACGGGCAATAGCGAGGCATATAACTTATATAGGCAAGCCCTGGATCAGGCCCGGCGAGGCAGCAGTGCCGAGCTTGCAGCTTCTCAGCGCCTCCTCGAGGCCGCCCTCAAAGCCGACCCCCGTTTTTTTGTGGCACAGGCCAGTTATGCAGACATCCTGGCCCGCAGAGCCCAAGAAACTGAATCTCCGACGGAACGTCAGGCTTTACTCGATCTTTCTCTGTTAATGGCCCAAAAAGCCTTAAGTTCTGGAGCCACTCCTGCTCAGGTTTATCCTGCATTGGCAAATGTCTATATTGCCAGGGGAGAACGCAACAAAGGCCTTGAGACCCTGCGTGAGACGCTCAAGTCCCACCCAGAAGATATCGACAGCCTCTTGGCCTATCTACGTTTCAGTGACTCAGATCCCGTCAAACAACAGTCTGAACTCGAAGACTTGGGTGTAGACATGAACAACCCCTGGGTGCAATTTGCCTTGGGCAGCCGCTATCTCAAACAGGCGCAAATGGCCCTTGAGCCCCAAACAGCAAGTGCATTAAATTTATTGCGCAAGGCGCAGACCCAATTGCCTGACTATTCTTTGATTCCGCTCAGAATTGGCGAAGTTTATGTGCTCAATCAAGACTATGCCAAAGCCAATGAGGCCTTTAAATCTGCGATTAGCCTCGACCCGAATAATTTTTTGCTGTATTTTCTGGCCGCCAGGGCCCAACTCAGTGGCCCTGAACAGGCCCAAGTGCAAAGCTGGCTGGAACGAAGCATCGCACTCAATCCCCAATTTGGCTACAGTCAAATGACTCTGGGTTATTTCCACTCCCGCAATGGCAGAACCGATTTGGCCCTGGATTATTTTAAACAGGCAGAAGCCATTTTCCCTGACAATGCCGCCCTGGCCTTTGTGCGTGCCAAAAGTCATTTCACCCGGCGTCAATATGAACAGGCCCGTCCCTATTTACTCATGGCTTTGCAAAAAATTGGCAGCGACGCCACAGAACAAATCCCCAAAGGGGCCCTGTATTTTAAGCTAGGTGAAGTAGAAGCCGATTTGGGAAATACAGCAGAAGCCATTCGCTATTATACCCTTGCAACAGGCGAAGACAGGGCCCATAAAGCCTGGTCTTACCTCAAATTGTCCCGGATTTACCTCGCCGAGGATCAGCAGCAGGAATCCCGGCAGGCCTTTGAGCGCTACCTGCTCAGCAGTGGCTATCCGCCTCTGGCCAATCCAGACCAATACAATTTGGCGCTTTTAAGTGAATTGGGCCGCTATGCCCTGATGGACGGTGATTATCCTGGCGCCAGCCGTTACTTTAGCCAAGCTCTGGACTTAGCAAACGACAATCCAGTCTTGCGCTATAATTTGGCTCTCAGTTTATTCTACCAACGCCAATGGTCCAATGCTATTGCCGCCTTTCAAGCGCTGCTGGCAAAACATCCTGAACATGAAAAAGCCCAATTCAATTTGGGATTGGCCTATTTGCGCAATAACCAACCCCAACAGGCCCGTCAGATCTGGCAAAACCTCCTCAGCCGAAGTCCGGGCAATGCCCAGGCCCGCGAAGCCCTGGCCCAATTTCAGAGTTAAGACCCCATGGAATTATTGATTATTCGCCATGGCCAATCTCAGGCAGACCTCGAAGACCGCCACGAAGGGCGCGCAGATTTTAGCCTAACTGAATTGGGAAAATACCAAGCCCGTTTGGCTGCGGCTTATCTCTACCGCAAATACCCACTTGAACACGTCATTTGCAGCCCACTTAAACGGGCCCGTGAAAGTGCCGAAATCATCGCAGGCCCCCTGCAATTGCAGGTGCACACAGACGAGCGTTTGATGGAGCGCGACAATGGCAAATTGGCGGGCATGTTACGCTCAGAGGCCTTGGAGAAATATCCCTATCCTCCCGATGGCCGCCGACCCCACGAACAAATTCATGGGGGAGAGTCAGATATAGCCTTTCGGGCCCGGATAGAAGATTTTTTTTCTGAGCTCAACAGCGCACCACCTGCTCACCGGGTGGGCATTGTGGCCCATGGTGGCAGCATCAATATGCTCTTTCGGGCATTTTTAAATTTACCCTTAGACGTCAATATCTACCTCGCTACCGGTGATACCGGCATTCATTTTTGGCATATCAATTCCAAATACCGGCAGATTTTGTTTAACAATTATCTCGGGCACCTGCAAGAAGTGCCCTAAAAAGACTTGCGCTGAGTGAGGTAGCGCTGCCACAACTTCAAATAGGCCGATTCTACTTGGCTGGCATAATTTTCCATTTGGCAGATTGGAGAGGCCAGCAATCGTTCGCGCAATCTCTGTTTAGAAGTGAGATTGCGCAAGCAAGAGGCCTTGGGATTCGCCATGTGCTGATGATAGGCCAAACAGGCTTTTTCTAGGTAGGCGTGTGGGGACTGGGCCAGGTATTCAGGCAGATTCAGGCAGGTTAAGAGACTAGCTCCACAGCGGTTACGGGCATTTAAGCTGAGCACTGGCACCCCCATCCATAACGCATCACAACTGGTGACGCCACCATTGTAGGGAAATGGGTCAAGGGCCAAGTCAATGCCATTGTAAAATTGGTCAAGATGTTCACCCGGAGGGGTAATCCCCTGTAAAATCAAACGATCTGGGTGTATACCTGCTTCAGCGAAAAACCTGATTAAACGCTGTGAGCTGATCTCACTGGCCAAAGGAGCCGCTTTGAGCCAAAGTAAAGCCTCCGGACAGCGTTTGAGAATCTCTGCCCAGAGAGCTAAACAGGGAAAATCAAGCTTGTAAAGGCCGTTGGCGGAGCCAAAGATGAACGGTGCATCAGGGGGCTTTACACGCAAAGGGATCGGTTTTTGTGGCGCTTGCCAATGCAGGGCTGTATCGAGATAAAAAACCGCCTCGGGCAGGGCTTGCTGGAGTTCGTGCGGAAAAATATGGCTGTCGCTGATAAAGCCATCCATGGCCTGAATTGCGACAGGTGTACCAAAACCCAGCCCCGTAATCTGTACGGGGGCCGGTTTGCGAGCAAAGACCAGAAGCCTCTCTGGGTGTGTGTGCCCTGCCAAGTCCACCAGAATTGAGATCCGCTCTTTGCGAATCAACGCCACCAAGGCTTCGGGTGAGAGCCCTTGAACATCGTGCCAGGTCTGAAAATAAGGGCGGTAACGCATTGTTTGCTCAGAGGTGTTGTGACCATCTGCAAAGGCAATAAATTCAAAATCATGGCGGTTGTGGTGGGCCAAAAGCGGCAGCATCAAAAAACCAGAAGAAAAGCCGCCAAACTCCTGGGAAAAATAGCCCACACGCAGGGGTTGACCAGGTTCTGGCAATTGAAAAGGCTCAGCTTCTGCTCTTGCTTCTGTTCTTGGCGTCAGGGGATCTGCCCACCGTTTTCCCCAGGCCCGCAGAGCCCCTAAAAAATCGAGGTCATCGAAACTGCCGAGGGCATAGATACATTTGAGCAACCAGGACTCAGCCATAAACTGTCTTTTTCTGAGCTGCAATTGCTCAGAATCGCTCCAGCCCTGAAAAAAGTCAGGATCTGTTTCAGGCAAGGTTTTGATTATCAGACGCAGAGAGGCTTCGACTTCACCATTCCAGTAAAGAGACTCAGCCAGGAGCATCCTGGCTTTAAGGTGGTGAGGCTGGAATTGCAGGGCCTGTTGGAACCAATAAATGGCCTCACCTGAGGTGGCCCGATTCGGATAATAACTCAATCCCAAATTAAAACTGACAGAAGCAAAATCCGGGCGCTCTGCCAAGATCGCCAAATACATTTCTCGTGCTTGAGACAATTGCCCTGCATTTTGAAAGGCCAAGGCCGTTTCAGCTTGCTTTTGGAGTTTTTCGGAAAAAGTGGGACTAATGGATTGTTTCATAGGGTTGAAAAGACTGAAAAAAAAAACCAGACCCCCTTTAGATATTAAGTTTTGTATGATAATATTAAGAATTGTAAAGCTTGTAAAAGCAATGAAAATTCAAAAACAGGTGTGAGATAAAGCTATGTTATCACGTGAACGGATTCTGGACCTGATTGAAAGTCTGCCTGAAGAGGATTTTAAAGTTGTGGCCCGGGTCGTTGAAAGTCTGGCATCTGCCCCTGCCAAAGCTGTCATCAGTCCAAGCGAATTTGCCCGGTTGCATACCCCTGTAAAACCACCCCGGATTCCCTTGGCAAAACAGTTTGGCGCATTGATGCAACAGACCGAAAATAACACGGATTACGAACAAATGCTCAAGAAAAATTTGTATACCCGCTTGAGCGATTTAATGAGCTGGATCAATCAACCCAGCACACAACAACCAACAGCGGCTTTGCCCCACAATCCCGATCTCAAACCCTGAATTCAATCACGCTAACCCTTCGCCTTTTCTGCTTGCAAATCCGTCTTAGCCAATTTACTTTCGCGGGAACTTGGGCTAAGCTGGAGTCAATTTGCACAAGCAGGTTCAACATTCAGCAATGTCTCAAATCCCCAGCTCTCCCCATTACGAAGATATTCCCGAACTGCTCAAAAGCTTCAGCAAGGTTCAAACCCAACGCTTGCGCTTTCGCCCGCTCGAAATGAGCGATCAGCAAAGCCTGTTTGCAATTATGTCGGACCCTGAGGTCTCCAAATACAACCGCTGGGACGTTCATCAAAACATATCTCAATCCGAAGAATACATTCAAGCAGCACTCGATCTCTATGCCCAAGGACAATATTTAGAATGGGCCGTGTGCCAAGAGGACAACCAATTGATCGGATTTTTTGGCATTGTCTGGTGGATGCCGGATTATGCCAGCGTAGAGTTGGGGTTTAGTCTGAATCGCGCCTATTGGAACCGGGGTCTGATCAGTGAGGCTTTATCGGCCCTGATTCACTGGGGCTTTGCCGAAATGAAAATCAACCGCTTTGAAGCCCAATGCGAAATAAACAATTTGGCATCACAGCGCGTGCTCGAAAAACTGGGCTGGAGTTGCGAAGGCACCTTGCGTGAACGGGTCTATTTTAAAGAGGCCTTCCGCAATATGAAACTGTTTAGCTTGCTCAAAACAGATTACCTGAACTCAGATTTTTGGCAATTACAACACAGTCTTTAAAGCCTAAACGGGACCGTGTATAAGGAACCCATCATGTCATTTCAAAACACTTCACGTTATGCTCGCCAAATCAGCCTGCCCGAAGTGGGACAGGCGGGCCAGAACCTGTTGCAATCCAGCAGGGTTCTGATCGTTGGCGTAGGAGGACTCGGAAGCCCTGCAGCCCTTTATCTGGCTGCTGCAGGTGTGGGTTGTTTGGGATTGGTTGACCCCGACCAAGTCGCGATCTCCAATCTTCAGCGCCAAATTTTGTATTGCCCCTCCGATCTGGGACAGGCCAAGGTGACCAGAGCCGCTTCCCGCTTGCTGGCTTTGAACCCTGAGATTCAAATCCAAACATTCCCACTGGCCATAGATGCTGAAAATAGCGCTGAATTGGTCAAAGATTGGGATATTGTGGTTGATGGCAGCGATCAATTACCTGTTCGCTACTGGCTCAATGCTGCCTGTTTGCAGGCAGGTATCCCGCTGGTCTATGGCAGTCTTTACCGCTTTTCAGGTCAACTCTCAGTCTTTGGTTCACCGGGTCCTTGTTACCGCTGTCTTTTTCCTGAACTGCCTGGTGAAGGCACTGTACCCGACTGCAATACTGGCGGCATCTTGGGAGCAATGGCTGGCCTGCTTGGAACCCTTCAGGCCCTCGAAACCCTCAAATTTTTGCTCGGCCAACCCTGTCTCAAGGGAGAATTATTGCTGATCGAGGGCCTAAGTATGAACTTTGAAAATGTCAGTGTGAGTCGGGATCCAGACTGTCCTGACTGTGGCCCCAATCCGCGTCCGCTGCAATTCATGACTGAGAACAGCTTACCTCTGGCAGAGGTAAGGGCTGTAGAGCTTGAGAACTGGCTCGATTGCCACCCTGGCTTGCAAATACTAGATTTACGACCGCTCACCGATTCAGATCTGCCCATCGACGCCTTGCCCTTGGCATTCCCAGGAAGGCAATTGCCACTTGAAGAATTGCCATCTCAGTTACACAGCTTGCAACAGGGTGAGCCCGTATTGCTCTATTGTCAACGTGGCGTGCGCTCCAAGGCCGGTGGGCAACTTTTGCTCAAAGCGGGATTTCAACAAGTGACCCATCTGCAGGGGGGTCTCGATGCCTGGCAAGACTTTCAAGCAACCCAAACCATCAATGATGAGATCATCTTATGAACTCCAGCTCTCAAAATCCCGTTAAAATTGAAATTTACCGGCCAAGCTGGCCAGCTGAATTTAAACAGATCGGTCAGACATTGCGCCAGGGATTAGGTAGCTTGGCACTGCGAATTGACCATATTGGCTCGACTTCGGTACCCGGATTGGCGGCCAAAGACGTGATTGATTTGCAAATCACTGTGGAAGCCCTGTCTGAGGAGCTCATTTTGAAGATGAATGAATTGGGGTATATTTTGCCTGCAGGGATTTGGCGAGACCACGCCCCACCTGGGCAAAATGGCCCTGAGAGCGATTGGGCAAAATTGCTGTTTCGGCCACCATCAAGCCAGCGGCGGACGAACACCCATGTGCGCGTGGCTGGAAGACCCAACCAACGCTACCCTTTGGTTTTTCGCGATTTTTTGCGGGCCCATCCCAATATGGCTGAGGCCTATGCTGAACTGAAGCGGCGCTTGGCAGTACATTTGGCCGATGGAAATAGCTACCCAGAAGTAAAAGACCCGGCAGTGGATCTGATCTATTTTTCGGCAGAAACTTGGGCCGCTCAGACCCACTGGCAGCCTGGCCCAAGTGACCTCTGACAAAGGAACCCAAGTCGCCGGATTGGCTTAAATTTCGGGCTGTGCTACGTAGAGGTAAACGGTATCTCGTCCCCAAGAAAAAGGCAACGACCACTCTGACTGTTTTTTCAGTCTAGGATGTTCTAATTCATGGGTAACCACCAAGATGCGCGTTCCTGGTAAACATTCACCCATTTTATCGGTCAGGGCTGTCCGGGTTTCCTCGTTGAAACACGTCGCTACACAATACATGACTTGAAATTCACCCAGGTCCAGGTCCAAGACCGAAACAGCCCGGAATTCAGCCGGAAGTTGGAACTGCATAGCCAATTGATTGGCATTTAAAATAAATTTTTCAATGCTGTCCACCCCAGTGACACTGACACCTTGGCTAAAACTCAGGTATAAACTGAGTATACCTGTTCCACAACCCAATTCTACAAATTTTTCATGGGGCTGTAATTGCATCAATGGAATGAGCTTCAACCAGGTTGTAAATGGGGTTTCGCCATAAGTCAAGTCATCAATATTCTGACGAAAACTCTCTTGGCGCTCCAGCCAAGAGACCAAATTCGCAGCCGCTGAATCTGCATATATTTTGCGGTAAGCGCTCAAAAGCGTTGAAAAATTGGGATTGGCATTCAATATTCGGTTTTCTTGCCAATACCTGTATAATTCAGCTGCAATTTGGTATTTCCATAACCGCTTGAGACGCCCAAGGCGCTCAATTAAACCGAGACGCCCAAGGCGCTCAATTAAACCGAGACGCCCACGCCCTTTAATTACCAAGCTGGGTCAAAATCCCTGAGAAAGGTTTCCTGCTCAATCGATTCCACAGCTCGGGGCGAGCGGGTCTGACGCACCTGATGCAGAGCCTCTTCGCTGCCAAACCCTTTTTGTTTTAAATAACAGGCAGCTACGGTTCCCGAACGGCCGAGTCCACCGACACAGTGCAAAACCACTTTACCGCCCTGATCCAGGGCCATTTCAATCCAATTTAACAGGCCGATCATCTCTTTGGGACTGCAAACGCGCTGATCCAACATGGGTTGATGAAAAACCTCAATCCCCATTTCAGCACATTTTTCATGCAATTCTGGTACGCCATAACGCATCAATTCGTCAGAGGTGAGTAAAGAGACAAGATGGGTGGCCTGTTCTGTATCTTTCAGGGTTTTAAGATCTTTGTCGATCGAGCGCATAACATCGCGACGACCAGGCAAGAGGGTCAAACCCAATTTTCCAGAACCCGTATGCGCTACAGGCAGCCAATCCACCCAGATATCTCGGCTACCGCCATGATGGGTGCGGATACGGTCACAGCAAAGACCCGCTGTGTATAGAGCCCATTTTTTCTGCAGATCAGAGGCCTCGTTAAAACTCAAGGTATGCACGGCATAACGCAATTGGCCCACAAAGACCTGAAGAGGATCCCGGTCGGAGTGAATCAGCTCTGGATAAAAGCTGCGCAGCATTTGTGTGACTCTGTAGGCCCGTTGTAAAGCAGGAACTGTCAGGCCTGTTTCAGCCAAGGGGGGCAAGGGAGCACGTAAATCTTGAATCCGACACAGGATTTCACTGAAGTGCAGGGCTTCAGCCAATTCGGTTTCGTTTTGGATTTCGCTAAAAATATACAGCAAATCGTTTTCGAGCTTAATCAAATCCCGCAAAACGTGTCCACGGTGGGTATGAAAAAAGTCGATCAGCCAAATATTTTCTTGGCGGTCGAGGATGATATTGGCACCGTTGAGATCGCCATGAATAAAAGACATATAACAATTATCGCCACGGTGAAAAGACTTGAGCTTTTCGAGATCCTGTTCATAAAACTGAATCAGATTGGGGGTAAATTTACCAGGCAGAATCTCAATTTCACTGCCAATCACTGAGCCCAATAGGCTTTCAACCCGGCGGCGGATATTCGGGGCCCATTGGGCGCTGAATTGGTAATAATCCAAGATATTGCATTTTTCAAAACTGGCAGCGGTGTACAAGCGCCCCAATTGTTCATTGAAGACGGTTTCCAATACTTTGGCGACTTTTTCATCGCTCATGCCTTGCATATAGAGTTTTTGGAAAGTCGTCGAAAATCCGCCTCCCATTGAGGCGTAGCGGTATTTGAGTGCCCCACGTTCACCCAATTCGACAAAGTCGACCAAGCGGGGAGCGTTATTGCCCAAGACCGATTCAATTTGTTCAAAGGCTGTACGCTCACGCCCAATCATGTGATTCCAGCCAATTTTTACGACGTGTGGAACTTGTTTGTGACCATGAATATCTGTGCTGCTGCTGCCCAGGACTTCGTTGCCCGAGAAGCCGCCATCGAGACGATTTAATTTGACGACCCGAGAATCGCGAAACAAATAACGCAACAGCTTGCTGTCGGTCTCCTCCAATGCAGGCAAGCTATCAAGCACCAACACAGGATGGCGGGCATCGACCCAACCCGTCAGGGGAATTTGGCTGGTATTTCCACCCATAAAGCGGATAAATTCAGCCACAGAGGCAAAAACTTTCACGCCCAGTAGTTTTTCGAGCTGTTCCAAAGCAATAAAATGTTGGGCCCGTGATGAACTGGCGGTTAAAGCCGAACAAATACCAATTTCAAAGTCAGGGTAGCGCGTGCTCAGTTCATACGACAAAAAGGTGATTTTGGCTTCGGTCCACACGCCCATCAGACCCACACGCATTTTTTGCCCCTGATAATTTTCAAGCAGACTGGCCAAATTTGTTTCGTGAAAGTCATTCAGGGTGAGGGTGTTGACGATTTCAATTTCCTTTTCGGTATCTGGCTCAGAAAAGGCAAAACCGGCCCCATGGGTGTTTTTCTCACAGTGATCACCAAATTGGATCATGTGGTTAAATTGACGAAAATCCAATGGGTCATGCCAATCGCGGATATGAATGACACGCAGGCTCGAATCGGGCTGGGCATAAGCCCAGTCAATGACCCGCGATACAGGGCCAAACTTGGGATTTTCGCCCATCAATCTCAGCGATTCTGCATGGCCAATATGCAAGAGATTGGGCAACGCTTCGTGAGGGGCCAGAGGTTTGACAAAGTCGTTTTGAAGGCATTGCGTGATTAAAAGGGCTTGTGGCATAAAATGTGCTCCTTAGGCCTGCAGGGGTCCGGATTCTTCCAGGACCTGTTTCAAAATCATCAGCTCCTGCTCAACCCAATAGACTTCTTGGCGGTAATCTTCATCTGAGATATCATCCGGTTGAAAGAGGGTAAAGATGAATTCAGTTCCGCTTCCATTGGGCAAAACACGCATGGGAATATGAACCTGAACTTCGGGGCTGGGAAAGAGATATTGGTCAACAACTCCGCTGTCTGAAAAGGCCTGGATGTAAACCTGAACAGGGCCATGGGGCGTTTCGATGATCCAAGCTTCGTCTTGCTGAGAGACTGAGAGACAAAAAGAACGCGACCACTGCGGCAAATTGACTGGATTTGAAACATATTCAAAGACCCAGGCAGGATGCGCATCAATGGAAATACTGCGTGTCGCAGCTCTCATGGCAGTAAGCTTTCAGTCATAATCCCTATTTTACCCCGACTTCTGCTAGAGGGGAATGGTTAGAGTCTTTTCAAAATCGCTTCCAAGGCCTGACGCTCTTGAGGAGACAGTTCTGGCTGCTCTAATTTTTTCTGGATGATTTGGAACGGGGTCTCGCCCGAACTGTCAGCAAGCTGTTTTTGGGCTCCAGCCTTGATCAACCAATCCACGCTTTCAATTTGGCCTGCCAAGGCAGCCAAAACCAAAGGTGTTTTGCCCGTTTGGTTGCGGCTGTTGAGATCAACCCCTAACTTTTGTAGGGTTTCCATGAGCGCAACTTGGCCCTTGAGTGCCGCCTGGTGTAAAGGCCGATTGCCCTGCCAGTCTTCAGCTTCTCGCGCCACTTCTTGATTCAAAAGCAATTGAATCAAAGCAGTGCGTTGGGGGGACTCAGACAGCGCAATCGCAATGTGCAAAGGGGTTTCCCATTTTTGCTCAAGGCTGCGGGCCGTGACAGAAGCACCAGCTTGTAAAGCCCCCTGCAATTTGCCAGGATGTGTTTCGCTCAGGGCTTCAAACAGAGCTTGCTCTTGCTCAAAGCGTTTAAGTGCTTTTTCCCCCCGTGCCCAAGCAGTGGGTGGGTGCAGAAGATCCATCGGGCTGAGTTGGATCGACTGAAATTTTTCTAAGCTTTGAGCCAAAGCAGGATAGCGCTTGCGGGCCAAATCGATGGGGGTTTCTTGGTTTTTATCTGCGACAACAAGTGCGCCTTGGCCGTGATTGCTAAGCAAAAAACGCACCAATTCGCTGGCCTGGGTTTCGACTTCAATCTCCAGTGCCAGATGCAAGGGCGTTTTAAATTGCAAATCGGCCTCTTGGTAATTCAAGCTGGCACCCCATTTAAGCAAATGAGCAAGCATCTCCGTTTGTCTTTGCCAAGGAGTTCGCGTCAAGACGATGCTCACCGGACGCAAACGCAGTGTCGGGGTCAATTCAAGTGTCAATTGGGGGCTTTGTTGATTCAGGGCCAACCAGGTTTCACTGGCATGGGCATCTCCTGCTATCAAGGCTCGGGCAAAAACACGTTCAGAGAAAGTCGTTTGGCTGATAGCCTGTGCGGGAGCTTGGGCATTTGGGAAGCAAGGGATAACACCCATTCCCAGACAAATTCCCAACCCTGTAGCGAAGAAGACACGGACAATTTTCAAGGTTTTTTCTCCAGGGATTCCAGTGCTTTTAAAATCTGCAAATCATCAGGGTGGAGCTTGAGTAAATCTGTCCAAATGGCTTTGGCCTCTGCTTTTTTGCCAAGCTGTTGCAAAGCCCAGCCCAAGTTAAACGCAGCTTTGGAATGATCGGCTTCGACTTTAAGGACTTTTTTAAATAGCTCAGCAGCTTCGGCATAGTCCTGGGTTTGAAGTTTAAGCAGACCCAAATTAAACAAGACAGAAGGATGTTCAGGGGCCAGTTCTGCAGCCTGGTCGAGATAACCCTGGGCTTCGTCTGGGTCTTTTTCTTTGAGAGCCAAACTGCCTAAATCATTGAGAATCTTGACATCTTGGGGATTTTTTTGCAGGGCTTCACGCAGGTAAATCCAAGCATAAATCTGTTTTTCCCCCTCACTGAGGGGTTGGCCTGTGCGAGCGGCAAATGACTCAAACGCTTGGCGAGCAGCTGGAATCTGATCCAGACTGAGGTAAATTTTGACCAATTGATCCAAGCCTTTGACCGGATCACGATCAGGTTCATTTAAGGCCTCAGTGGCAAACTGAATGGCCGCTTGCGGTTTTTCCAATAATAGTGCCAGCGCTGCCATTGACTGCAAAATGCTGCCTCGTTCCATTTGTTCGCCAGGAATTTTGCCATCATTATTGAGTGCCTGAAGCAAATAGGCATAAGCTTCGGGATATGCTTCCTGTTGGAGCGAAGTAAAACCCAGCAATGAATACACAGCTGAACTTTCGGGCAACTTTTCCTGGGCTTGAAGCAGATAACTGCGGGCTTTTGTCAGGTCTTTGCGTTGCAAATGCAAGAGCCCGAGAAAAGCCAAATTATAGCCAAAATTCGGGTTGAGCTTAACACTTTTGTTCAACCATTGTTCAGCCTTTTCAGAAAATTGGGTTTCTTTGACGAGTGAAACCCCAGCAAAGGCAAAAAGCAAATAGCTATCAGGTTCCATTTGCAGAGCTGTCTGGTAATAGGCCAGAGCTTTGTCGGGTTCAGCCGTGCGCAAGGCCAGTTCTCCCTGTTTCATGGGCACATAAGCCAAATCTGGCAATTGCAGGCGGATTCGCTCGAGCATTTGCCGTACTTGGCTATAGTCCGCTTGGGGCTGGGTTTTGAGTTGGCGCATCAACACAGTTACCAACGAAAATTGAACCCAGGGATCTTGGGTGTCTGGTTGGTAACGTTGCAATTCTTGGATGATCTGTTCAGAAGGTTGGTTCATTTGGCCTGCAATTTCGAGAAAAGCAAGCAGGCTGTCTGTTTCTTTGGGGTTGATTTCCAGGGATTTGCGAATGGCATTTAAAGCATTTTTCCCCTGTTTTTGGGCTTGCCACGCACGGGCCGTTGCGCGGTAGACCGCATCAAGTGCTTTGCCCTGTTTGAGTGCTTCTTGGGCGTGAAACAAGGCACGTTGTAAATCGTCATTGCGGGCCGAGACATAAAAGCGCCGCATCCGACTTCGCAGTGAAAAAGCCTCAGACAGGGCCACCTGGGCTTCAACAAATTCCGGTTCAGTGGCGACAACTTTTTCAAGTAATTCAATTGCATGGCTGAGATGTTTGTCCGAGATCATGCGCAGCAGAATCCGGGCCTGCTGGTATTGAGCATAGACCTGAGGACTGTTACAAATTTTGAGGCTCTCTGCCAGGGCTTGCCGTTCTGAGGGGCTGGGAAGCACCCCCAGACGTATCAGCAAATTTTCTGCCAAGCTTGCTTGCAAAGCAAATAGATTGTCAATGGGGCCTTCGACTTTGACGGCTTGGCCTTCGGCGATTTGCCCGGTCTCAACATCGACCAACCTGGCTTGTATTTGCAATGTTTGGCCCTGTTGTTGGTATGAGCCAATCAACAATTTGCGGGCCCCCATAATTTTACCCAAACGTGGCGCTTGACTTTCGTCTGCCAAGGCACTTTGGCTGAATCCCTGTTCTTGTAAAATCAGTTCCAATTGGCTGCGTTCTATCAACGACAATTGACTGCGTTGACTCAAAGAGGTAGTCAGGCTTTCAGCAAGACTCTCCCCCAGCCAGCTTTGCTTAACATCACCCGTTAAATTTTTAAACGGCAAAACCACCAAACGTAAAGGGAGCTGGGCCGTCTGGACAGCTTGTGCATTTACGGTGAAA
>JBIKWL010000156.1:0-11904 GCA_044356335.1 Candidatus Sericytochromatia bacterium | reverse complement strand
CGGGGCCCACGCGGCTTTGCATGCCTTGTTGAATGAGTTGGAGAACGCCCCCAAAACAGGTTTGCCTTTGCTCTCATTTTGGGCCGAAGAGTGGCTGTTATACCCCCAAGATGCTGCTGGCCAGCCCTTAGACAAACGGGAATTGCTGTTTAAAGCCCCCGATCTCACGATTGCTTTGGTGCGCTATCTCTACAGCCAAGGTATTTATCCCGAGGGTCTGCCCTGGAGCCCCGAAATGGAAGAGGCTTTGCGCTTGGAAGATTTGGTCGAAATGTTGGGGGCTTTTGGCCATCAGGTTTTAAAATCCGAGGCCCCGGATCTCTGGGCCCGTGTGAGTCAATCACTTGAAGAACTCGGCTACCGCTATTTGCAGGGTCGCTTTCGGCCCAGGCAGGGTGAGATTGACCGGGTGTTGGCGCTGTCTTCAGCCAAACTGCGGGCCGTTGAACAGATCTTAAGCGCTGAATTCAGGCAGATGGGGAATCAGATGCGGGCGCTGGTGCTGACAGATTTTGAGCGGACCTCCATCCCAGGCCGCAAAGCAAATGCCCGTATTTTAAACCCCGAAGCGGGGGGCGCCCTGGCTGTGATGCGCTTTCTCAGCGCTTTGCCTGATCTGCGCGCTTTAAATCCTGTGATGGTGACAGGCAAAACCCTGCTCTGTAGCCCTGCTTTGCTGCCGGTTTTGCTTGAGGAGGCGGATCGGCTTTTCAAAGCCAAAGGCCTGAACGCTGTTTTGAGCAGTGAGACCCATGGGGCCGGTGCAGAAGAATTTGTGCAATTACATGGCACAGGCTCGGATTGGCGCAGTGCCCTGTATCTGACCTTTGTCACCGACCTGCTCGAAAGGGGGCTGACCCATTGTCTGATTGGCACCCGGGGCCTGATGGGAGAGGGCTGGGACTGCCGCAGTTTAAATACCCTGATCGACCTGACGGTGGTGACCTCGTTTGTTTCCGTCAACCAAGTGCGCGGACGCAGTTTGCGTTTGGATCCCGAACAGCCTTTAAAAGTGGCTAATAATTGGGATGTGGTGGCACTTTTGCCTGAATGTGAAGGGGGCTTTCGCGATTTAATGCGTTTTTATGCCAAACATTCGCGTTTTTATGGGCTCAGTGAAGACGGCCTGCTCGAAAAGGGGCCGGGCCATGTCCACAGCCGTTTTACCCGCCGTGATCCTGCCGAATTGCTGCTTGAGATGGAAGAGATCAACCTTGAGATGTTGGCACGCTCGGCAATGCGCACCCAAGCCTGGGAGCGCTGGGGGGTGGGCAAGGCGTATAAATGCCGCGATTTAACGGGTTTGCAATTGCGTCTGAAAGCACCTTCAGCTGACAATCTGCCTGTTTTGCCCGCCAGACGTCAGACAAAACAGCGCTCCATTGCGGCACCGCCACCCAGTTTGAATCAATTGCCGCTGGATAATTTGAAACGGGCAAAGGTCTTGCAGCTCAAGCTCAAATCGGCAAAAACCCAACAAAGCCTGGTCCGCAGTGTTGAAGCCGGGGTGGGTTTGGCCCTGTTGATGGGCTTTGGACTTACCCTCTGGCCGCTGTGTTTGGGTCTGGTTTTGCTCACGGAGAGCTGGCTGTTTTGGCTGAATTTAAGCCTATCCAAACAGGGCAAAATGGCAGAGTCCAGCCCCGAGACTGCCATTCTAGAGCGCTTGGGCCAGGTCTTGGCAGAAAGTCTCAAACGGGCGGAGTACCTCACGGTGGGAGCAGAAGCACTGCGTCTGAGTTCACGCAGCGATGGCAGTTTGCGCTTGTGGCTGGATAGCCCCCTGGCGACAGAAACGGTGCTATTTTCTCAGGCCCTGAGCGAAGTTCTGGCACCTTTACAAGAACAGCGCTATTTGCTCGAAATTGACCTGCCTGAATTTACCCTTTTGCAGCGTCTGGGCCAAACGCCTCAGCTCAGACAGCGCAGTTTGGGACAGGTGGTGCTGCCCCTGCCCAGATTATTGGCCCGCAGCCGCGAAAAGGCCCAGATTTTTGCCGATGTTTTTGCCGAAAAAATCGGCTCCGCACATTTAGTTTATACCAAACAGGGGGCTGGCCGCGAACAGCTCCAGAGCTATTTGCATCGCCGCGTTTTGCCTGTGCAGGTGCAGTCCATGACTGTTTGGGACTAAAATGGAATATTCGAGATTGAATTTCAAGTGAAAAGTGAAAGAATACCCCAATGAAACACCCCTTGCCATGTTTACTGGTCACCGTTCTCCTCTCTGCGATCACAGCCTGTGAAAATCCCACCCTTCCCTCTGCTCAAAACGCCAGTGCCACCCCCTCACAGGGCACTGCGCCTGTGGAACTCTTGCCTTTGCCTGCAGCCACCCCGGAACCGATACCCGTGCGGGTCAAACTCAGTGGCAGTGTCAGCGACGATACAGGCCGGCCCCTGGTGGATGCCCTGGTCACCCTGCAATCTCCGGGGCTGCTGCCACGCACAGCTGATGAGCCGGCGGGACAGGATCGCTTTTTTCGCACGGATTTACATGGCCAATTTTCCCTGGAGGTGCTCACAGACAGCCTGAGCACCCTGACGATCAGCGCCAGCAAACCCGGTTATAGTTGGCGCAGCCAGGAATCTTTGCCGCGTGACAACGAAAATGTGCAGTTGATTCTCAGCCAGGCTCCTTTTCCCAAAGGGCTTTTGGCCCTGCAAATGACCCTGCAAGAGGGACGTCCGATTGTGGCCATGCAAAAAATCAGCGGGGGTGAATTGTCTTTGATTGCCAACGATGCCCAGGACCCCGACTGGTCACCCCAGGGCCAAAAGGTCGCGGTGATTGGCAAAGATGGACTCTATGTGGCAGATCTGCAGGCCCAGCAGGCCCAAAAAATTCTCGACAAAACCGGGCTGAGCCAGCCGCGCTGGTCTCCCGACGGCAAAAGCCTGCTCTTTCGCCAAGAAGTCACCCCGCTCAATGGCGAAATTTTTAAAATTTCAGCGATGGGGGGCGAGATCACCCGCCTGACCAACCACCCGGCTGATGAAGGGGACCCCGCTTGGTCCGCTGATGGCAACTCTTTTTATTTTACAAGCAACCGCGATGCGCCTTTGGAACTCACCCAAGCGTCTGGGCCGAGCCCAAAGGGAAGTGGCTATTACGTGCGCAACGAGGTTTACCGGGCTGCTGCCAGTGATGGATCTGCCCCACAGCGGCTGAGCCAGAACGGCGTGATCGACCGCTATCCGAGTGAATCTCCCGCTGGGGAGCAAATCGCCTTTCTCACTGCGGGCAGCATTTTGGCGCTGATGCAAAAGGATGGCCAGTCCCTGCGCCAATTGGCCGACCGCAACAGTGCCCGCTCGGGTGTCAATATCACCACCCCCGGCAGTATCGCCTCCGCGCCGCGCTGGTCCCGCGATGGGCAGTGGCTCTTGGCTGTGCGCCAGGTCAGCTTAAACCCACCCCGGCAGGATGTCTTTGTCTTTAGCACCACCGGGCCGGCTTTTTACCGCCTGACTTGGAGTGGGGGCATTCAGGATGCGGCTTGGCTTGAAACGGAATAATTTGTAGCGGCCATTTAAGCTTTTCGACACAGGAGAACAGAATGCCCATTTTCTTTAAACGGTCTTTGACATTGCTCACATTGGGTTGGGTACTCTGCTTCTCTTTGCCTGTTGGGGCCAAACCCCAGCTGAAGGGGGTTGAACTGCAGGAAGCTGTTGACCGAGGCCAGCCTGAGGCTGTTTTCGAATGGGTGAAAAAACAAAAATATCAGCCAAATTGGACCGTGACCTGGAAAAACCGTGAGGGGAATATCACCCAAGGCCCGCTGTTGGTTTGGGCGGCCTCCGTGGCAGATCTGAAACTGGTTGAATTTCTGATTGAAAAGGGAGCAGATCTTGAATCTCCAGAAGCGATTTCGAGTGAAAATGCGCTACTAATCGCGACTATAAAAGGTCATATTTCTTTGGTGAAACTTTTATTGGCTCATGGCAGTAATCCCAATGTACAAAACAGTGAAGGGAGTTCTCCCTATAAATTGGCCGCATTTGGGGGGCATTTAGAAATTTTGACACTGTTGTTTGAACAGAACCATAACCCGCAGACAGAATTAGAAAATGCCAGTGTAGCTTTGTTAAGTGCAAGTGAAAGTGGAAATCTCAAAGTGGTTCAATTTTTATTGGAACATGGGATAAATCCCAATCTGAAAGACAACTATGGTAGAACAGCCCTGATAACGGCGATATCACATAGAAATCTTGAAATGGTAAAATTCCTGCTCCAAAAAGGTGCCAACCCTGTAGAGGGTAATTGTTGGTATATGCCGCTTTTATTAGCCGCAAAAAGTGGGCAACTTGAAATATTACAATACCTTTTGGAAAAAGGAGGCCATCGCGATGGTTATGGAAATCAAATAGAAGAGTCCTTACTTTCAGCCTCAAATACAGGCCAGATGGCAGTCGTTAAATATTTGTTGAGAGAAGGGGCTGATCTCCATTATCAAGATGGTGGAGGAACTACAGCTTTGATGAGGGCTGCCAATTTTGGCCAAGTAGAACTTGTCAAACTTTTCTTAGAGTTAGGAGCCAATCCCAATCACAAAGATCATAAAGGCTTGTCAATTTTAACAAGGGCAATTTTAGAAGAACAGTTTGAAGTTGTTCAAATTTTATTAGAAAAAGGGGTATTGCTCAATGACTTAGATCCTTGTTGTATGGGCCCCCTGGGAGAAGCCTTCTATAAAAAGAAATGGGCAATGGTTAAATTATTACTAGAATGGGGAGCCGATATCCACGCTGAAAAAGAGGGAAAAAATTTCATTTTTTTGGCTGCCGCTGATGGTCAGTTGAAGGTGGTTAAACTACTTTTGGAAAAAGGGGCAGACCCCTACGTAATTGACGAAATGGGAAAAACAGTGTTGGATTATGCCCGTGAAAATGCTCAGTTTGAATTGATGGAATTATTGAACAAAGAGTTGAGCAATAGAAAAAACCTTTAAAAATTGAGAAAAACAAATGAGTAAAATTCATGGATTTAAAATCATTACCTGAATACCATCGAGATCCCCTCAGTCCATTTGCGGAGCCCAAGTAGCAAATGATTATTAACAAACGGCACTTAGCTCCCGGCCTCATTCTCGGCTGCTTGGCACTTTTGGCGGTGATCCTCTACCCCCATTTTTTGCCGGCCTGTGGCTGTGCTGAACCCTCGCAAAAGATCAATATGCACAAATTGCAAAGCATGCTTGAAAACTATGCCATTGATTGGGGCGGGGTATACCCCGAAAATCTGTCTCAATTGGAAAATGCCGCCAAAACTGCACCACAGCCCTATTGGCGGGAGTTGAAAAATCCTGTCTCACAAGCCAAAGGCCAGGGCAAAGCCTATGGCGATGTCAACAGCCCGCCTGTCTTTGGCATGGTGGTTTATGTGCCCCATGGAAGCCCCATCACAACCTATGCCATCTACGCCTACCAAGATGCCAAGCCTGAATACATCCAAGACAAGGGCTTGGTCTTTTTCCTGAGTAATGCTTAAACCGCCTTTCCAATTCCCAAACCCACAAAAGCTGTGGTATCCTAAAACTCGTGTCCGAGATACAGATCCAGGATACGTGCCACTTCTGGAGGGAGTCCGGGTGGTGAGGAAGCTGTCTTGAAAACAGTGGCCCCTTTGGGGTTGCGGGTTCGAATCCTGTTCCCTCCGCTATAAACCGGCTGGTGAGTGCCAGCCGGTTTTGCATTGGGGATATTTTTTTCGACCTGCTTCTAATACCCCGCTGGGTATATTTTCTGTGTTATGCTGGTCAGCATCAATGCTGAAGGATCTTAAGCAGATGCCCAATTCTTTTGAACCCGCCTCAGAAATTCAGGACTACCTCGTCTTTGGGGAATACGGCGAGGTCAATCCCTCGATCAACGATTCCTCCACCTATACCTTTCTCAACCCAGCCACCATGGAAGAACTCTTTGACCATGAGATCGAAGGCTGTTTTCTCTATTCCCGCCACTGGAACCCCAGCAATAAATTCCTGGCCCAGGCCCTGGCAGCCATGGAACAAACTGAATCTGCCCAGGTCACGGCCTCGGGCATGAGCGCAATCGCCTGTGCACTCCTGCAGAATTGCCAAATGGGTGATGAGATCATTGCCAGCCGCACGATTTATGGCGGGACCTACGCCTTGCTCAAGAATTTTTTGCCCCGTTTTGGGATTACCACGCGCTTTGTCAATTTGCGCAATCTGGCTGAAGTCGAAGCGGCCATCACGCCCCAAACCAAATTGCTCTATTCGGAGTCGATCAGCAATCCCCTGCTCGATGTCGCCAATTTACCCGAACTGTCCAAACTCAGCCAGGCCCACGGTCTCAAATTGATGATCGACAATACCTTCAGCCCGCTGATGCTCACCCCTGCCCGCCATGGGGCAGATATTGTCGCTCACAGCCTGACGAAATTTATCAACGGCACCAGTGATTGTGTGGCGGGGGCCGTCTGTGGCCCCAAAAACCTGATCGCTGAACTTTCCAATGTCAACCACGGCGCGAGCATGCTGCTCGGACCAGTCTTGGACAGCTTTCGCTCAGCCAGCATTCTCAAAAATCTGCACAGTCTGCATATCCGCATTCAAAAGCACAGCGCCAATGCGCTTTTGCTGGCCCAAACCCTTGAAGCCCAGGGCGTCAAGGTACATTACCCAGGTTTGCCCAGCCATATCGACCACGAATTGCTCAAAAGCCTTATGAATCCAGGTTATGGCTTTGGGGGCATGTTGGTGATCGATGCCGGAGACACAGCCACAGGCAATCGCCTGATGGAATTGATGCAGGCCGAAAAGGTGGGCTATTTGGCGGTCAGTTTGGGCTACTTTAAGACCCTTTTTAGCGCACCTGGCAGCAGCACTTCTTCAGAGATACCGGCAGACGAACGCCAAGCCATGGGCCTGAGTGATGGTCTCGTACGCATTTCTGTTGGGCTTGACCACGACATGACCCGTTCAGTCGAGCGGATTCAAAGCTGTCTAAAACAAGTCGGGCTGCTTGGTTAAAGTTTAAATCGGATTCACTTCAAGGGGCTCATCTGTGTGGGTCTCTTGACTCTGTAAGAGCGAAAGCAGACGTTCCTGGCTGCGAACCTGTTCGCGCAGTTCTGTCACTTGGCGGCGCAGATGGCGAATCAGATCGAGTCCCTCCGGTGAGATCGAAAAGGACTGAAAAAGCCGGATCAGGCTTTCCAGTTCGGGCAGTTCTTCGCTGTCGAGAAACCATTCTTGTTGCTCGATCAGGGGAGTGTAGAGCCCGACTTCGGCAAATTCAATCAAAACATCGAAATCCAAGGCATAAAATTGGGAGAGTTCGCGGACCGAAACCAGTTTGCGCTCAGACATGGGAACCTCTTTCCTGGCGGATTTTGCGCCAGTCTGCGAGTAACACTTTTTCACTTTCACTCAGTTTGCTGGGCAAATCGACCTGTAATTCAAGGATCAGATCGCCTTTTTGCTCTGGTTCTTTGTAGATGGGATACCCTTTGCCACGCAGCCGCAATTTTGTGCCACTGGGGGTTTCGGGTTTGACTTGCAGGCGCATCTCACCTTCCAGACTGGGGACTTTCAGCTCGCCGCCCAACAGGGACGTAAACAAATCGACAGAAATCCGGGCGTATAAGTCATCGCCTTTGCGTGAGAACAGGGGATGGGGATGAAACCCAAAGGTAATATACAGATCTCCTGGTGGCCCACCATGGGTGCCCGGTTCACCGTGACCGTTCAGGCGAATGGTCTGACCGGGCGCTACCCCAGCGGGAACGGTGAAGCGAATGTGTTGTTCATGGACACTGAGGGTCTGTTTGTGGGTTTTTAAACCGTCTTCGAGATTGAGCAACAATTCAGTTTTGAGATCGTGGCCTTTAAAGCGCTGGGTTCTGGCTCCTGCTGTCTGGGGATCAAAATCCCGATCGCCAAAAATGGAGTGAAAAAAGTCTGAAAAGTCTTGCCCCGATTGGCCTGAACTTTTTTTTCTGGCATTTGCTTGAGCCGAGGCCTGTTGGCGCCGCATGGCGTCGATCTGGTCTGCATGTTCCCAGTCCTTGCCGTACTGATCGTATTGTTTGCGTTTGAGTGGATCAGACAGCACCTCATTGGCTTCAGTCAGCGCCTGAAAGCGCTTTACGGCCTGCTCGTCATCGGGATTGACATCGGGATGGTGTTTGCGGGCTTGCTTGCGGTAGGCCTTGCGAATCTCGTCCTGGCTGGCGGTTTTGCCCACACCCAAGGTGGCATAATAGTCGATAAATTCTGACATGTGGCCTGATTTTCCGGAGAATTAAACTTCTCTCTCTGGTTCTCAGTATAAACGCATTTCAGAAAATAATGACCCTTCTTTTTGTTTTTAGACTTTTTTCCGGCGCAGAAGCATGACTGGCCAAGCCGATGAAATCGCACAAAAGGTACTCAGAAAAGCATAGAGACCAAACGGGCCTTTGGCTTTGCCCGTTTTGACCTCTTGGTGGGCCTGTTTCAAAAATAAGATATAACAGAGTAGCAAATCCAAGGTCAACATCACACCCACGGGGGTCGAAAAGGCCTCTTTGACAATATGGACAGGGGTGGGCGGTTTTTTGTTTTTGGCTGTATACCAGGCCCCATAAACGAGGGGAATCAGGGTGCCGGACACGGCCATAAATAGATTAAAGCGGCGATCGGAGCGTAACTGGGAACGGGGGTTGGACATAATTACCTCCAGTGATAAGCACAGAGTCTAAATGGGCGTCTGAGCGCAGTTTAACCCTTTGTGGGCAAAATTTCAACAGCTTCGATAGGGCTCATTCCTCAGCTTTACTGACAGCTTCAGCCAGCAAATACAAATACGAGACCCAGTCATCGCCACTGGCTCTTTCCAGCCCCAATTCACAGGTGCGGCTGCTGCAATAATGGCCCTCAAAATGCCCGGCCTGCACTTCGCGGGCTTCTGCAGCGGTGGCTGAAGCCGTTAACTCCGGCACGAGATAGCCACGGTCGCCCGCAAAGCCACAACAGCCTGCACTGAGGGGCACTTCAGCGTGGGTCACACAGGCGCTGACAACCTGCTTTAAATGGCCTTCCAGCCCCATTTTTTGTATTGAACACACGGGGTGGACCACCACCGAACGTTGCAAAGGCACAGGTTTGAGCGCCGGCAACAAGACCTCTTGGCTAAAAACCACACTGTCAACAATCCGCAGCCGTTGAAAGCGGGCCAAATTATCTGGGGTGAGCTGGTCTGAATTGCTGAGCAATTGCCAGGTGCAGGGGCTGTTGTCGACAACGATGGGCAAGGTGCCCGCTTTTGAAGCTGTCCACAGCGCTTCAATGCTCTGGTTCAGCAGCAGCGCGCCAGCCGCTTGAAAACCTTTTGAGCCAAAAGGCAGGCCACAGCACAGATTTTGCCCGAGCATATTCAGGCGAACCCCGGCTTTGGCTGCCAATTGAAGCAGCAACTCGGGCAAAGCGGGTTTGCCAGCATACCCCATTTCGCGGGTAATGCAACTGGCGTAATAAATCCAATCGGGTTGGGTCTGGGTCGGTGGAGCAACAAACGCTGGGGCCGGGGTGGGCCATTCGGGAGGCCAAGCAGGCCAGTCCAGCCAACGGCCCAAGGATTGTTTCAGCAAAGGCAGCTGCAAGAGGCGATTGATGCGGTCAGGCCCGATCAGGGTGTGGCTGGTTTGTCCAAGTTTAAGGCCCAGCCCCAGGGCTTTTTCGAGTTTGCTAAATTGACCCGCCAGGGTTTTGGCCCGGTCTTGGCTGGCTGGGCTGTGGCTTTGTGCACGCAGGCGTTTGACCAATTGGCCGGTATCGATGCCCACGGGGCAGGCCAAGGCGCAGAGACCGTCTGTGGCACAGGTCTCCAACCCCGCATAGCGATAATCTGCAAGCAATTCAGCCAGGACCTGGCTCTGTTCCTTTTGCGTTTTTAATCTTGCCATTTCCCGGCGCAGCACGATCCGTTGACGGGGCGTTAAAGTCAGATCGCGGCTGGGGCAGTTTTTTTCACAAAAACCACATTCAATGCAGCGATCCACTTCAGCCTCAACCACGGGCAGGGTCTTGAGCGATGTCACATGGGCCAAGGGATCGGCATTGAGAATCACACCGGGGTTGAGCAAATGGCTTGGATCTGCCAGGGCTTTGAGCTTTTGCATTATTCCATAGGCCTCTGGCCCCCATTCTGTTTCGACAAAAGGTGCCATATTGCGGCCTGTGCCGTGTTCGGCCTTCAGCCCGCCGCCAAAACGGCCCACGATCAGGTCCACCAAATCTGCCATAAACGCCTGGTAGCGCGTGACCTGATCGGGGTGATTAAACGATTGGGTGATCACAAAATGCAAATTGCCGTCGCGGGCATGGCCAAAGATAATCGCCTCGGCGTAGCCATGTTTGACAAACAGGCCGTGTAAAGCGGTCACCGCCTCGGCCAAGTCTGTGGTTTTAACCACCACATCCTCGATAATCACCGTCGTGCCTTGGGCGCGCACAGCGCCCACAGAGGGAAAGAGCCCCTTGCGGATTTTCCAGAGTTGGGCTTGCTCCTGGGGCTTTTGGGTCAGCAGGGCAGGGCGCAGCAGGTTCAGTTGTTGCAGACAAGCCTCAGCGGCGGCGATATCCGCAGTTAAAGCTTCGGCATTTTCAGCTTGGTATTCGACCAAGAGGGCGGCAGCTTGGTCAGGTAATTGCGCCAGCCAGTCCAATTCTGTTTGGTTTTCAATCGCACGCAACGAGGCGCGGTCCATCAATTCCAAGGCCTTGGCCCCACTGGCATTGAGTGGCACGATTGCCTCACAGGCCGCTTGTACCGTGGCAAAGACCAACAAACCCGTGTATTTGCAGGGCAAATCGGGCAAGGTGTTTAAGACGGCTTCAGATATAAACGCCAAGGTGCCTTCCGAGCCAATTAAGAGATGGCTGAAAATCTCCAGAGGCGTGCTGTAATCCAGAAAGGCGTTGAGGCTATAACCTGTGGTGTTTTTGAGTCGGTATTTTTCGCGAATGCGCTGACTCAGATCCGGGCTGTCCAAGATTTGCTGCCGCAATTCAAGCAAGCCGTGAGCCAAACTGGGGCATTCGGCCTCAAACCGCTTGTCTTCGCCGGGTTTGCCTGTGTCAAAAATCTGTCCAGAGGGCAAAACAAAGCTGAGTGACTCCAAGCTGTGGTAGGCATTGTGGGCCACTCCACAGCACATCCCGCTGGCATTGTTGGCAAGAATGCCCCCCAACATGCAGGCATTGATCGAGGCTGGGTCGGGGCCAATTTTGCGCTGGTACTGGCGCAGCAGGGCATTGAGATGGCCGCCCACCACACTGGGTTGGGCTTTGACTTTTTTGCCCCCTTCTAGCACTTCTACGCCGCGCCAATGGCGGGAGAGGTCCACCAGCAGGCCAGATGTCACCGCTTGGCCCGAGAGACTGGTGCCTGCTGCCCGAAAGGTCATCGGAATTTGGTGTTTTTGGCTAAAGGCAAAGAGAGTGGCTATTTCAGCTTCGGAGACAGGCATTGCCACGGCCAAAGGCAGCAAATGGTAAAAACTGGCATCTGAGGCCAGGGCCACCCGCGTGCTCAGGTCTGTTTTGAGACCCATCTTCAATCCTGTCGCCAAGGTCTGCCAAGGAATGCTCATCGTCTCAAGGTTTCATCATTTCAGGGCTCATCATTTCAGGGCTCATCATTTCAGGGCTGCGTGGTCATGAATCACTGCCGCTGTCTCCCCCACGCAGGCCCAGGCCTTTGGGCAGGGGATTGCCAAAGCGAAAATGAGCGCCAAAGGTGCCAGCGGTGGCAAAGGGGGCGTTTTGGCTCCACAGAGCCTGATCGAGTTGCAGCGAGAGATCGACATAGGGATTCAAGCGCCAGGCCAGGCGCGGCTGAATGTAGATGGCCGACTGAACCAGGGCATTGCTTTGATTCAGACCCACTTTG
>JBIKWL010000039.1:0-40274 GCA_044356335.1 Candidatus Sericytochromatia bacterium | reverse complement strand
GGCATCTCTTCTTAGATCGCATTTTACCCCCACTGTTGCAACGTTGGCCTGACATAGATTTACGTGTATTGCCCATGCGCGCCCCTGATTTACATCGTTTATTGCTCACAGGCTATCTAGATGCAGCTCTGATCACAGGCGCTTCACCAGCACAGTTTGAAAAAGCCGACTTACCCGCTTTGCGCTGGACCGTGATCGCCTCACCCGAACAGCAGCAAAAAGCCCCGCCTTGGGATTTTATCCATTATTCTACGCCCTTGAATGCCGAATTTTTTCAAGACAGTGCACTGTTACCGCAACCCATTGAATACAAAGCACAAACCAATCATTGGCGCATGATGAAAACATTGGTGTTGGCTGGTATCGGTATCGGGTTTATCCTGGAGGCTTGCGTCAAATCTGAACTCGAAAACAAGGAATTAATCGCACTGCCCCTTCCTGACAATACACCACGCCTAAAAACAGCCGCTATTTGGCTCAAAGGCAACACACTCACGCCGCTTCTTTCTGAACTATTAAACGCCCTGAATGAGGTCATGCAATCTTGAAAATACTCGATCTGAAGCCTGAATGGCTGACCTATTTAGAATTGACAGCCCAAATGGGCTCCTATTCATTGGCAGCAGAAAAACTCTATCTTAGAGAACCGGTCTTAAGATACAACCTAAAAGCGTTAGAAGCCCATTTTCAAACGCCGCTGCTGAAACGTACAGAAATGGGTTTAATTCTGACATCTACCGGTCAACAACTTTTACAGAATAGCCATGCCTTTCTGGAAAAACTCCAGTTTTTACAAGGCCAACTCACACAATTAAAACCTCAAAAACAAAGCTTGGCAGTGGGCATCTCTTTTTCTTACCCAGAAACCCAGCTGAGCCAGATCTTGGCTCAGCTTTACAAACGTTTTCCGGAAATCCAATTCAGACTCATGAGCGGCCAAATTTCAGAACTCCAAGAATGGCTCCGGTCGGAAAAAATAGAATTGGCACTGATCACAGCAGAATCATTGGATGAACCCGATCTATTTTATTCGAAAGGGACTTTTTCTCCCGGAATATACGTAAAAAAACCAAACACTGAAGTTCCACCCCTCTATTTTTTGCCCGCACTTCCGAACTATTTAGAACGCAGTGGAAAAAAAGGAACTATTCTCGATTTTTCTGACTTAAAAAAATATGCCAACATTTTTAAAGAGAAAATGCATTTTCGCTATATTGGCACTTTCCCTTTAACACTTAAATTGGCCTTGAGTGGGGCTGGTATTGGTCTTTTACCTGAAATATATGCCAAACCTTATTTACAGAAAAACCAGCTCAAACGCGTACATGGACCCAGTTTAGATTGTGGACTCACACCCACGCTTATACATTTTCAAAACAGAAAATTATCAGCTCCAGCTGAGTTGTTTAAACAACTCATCATTGAGCATCACTAAAGTGCTTTGTGTTCTGGCCTTGTATCTTGGGTTGATTACTGTTCGGCAACGGGAATCGGACTTTGTTGCATGCTCCACAAAGACAGCGCGAAATAGTCCTCGTATTCACTGAAAGTGATTCGTCCATCCAAATTGCGATCTGTCTGATTAAACGTCAGGCGTACTTCCTGGCGCACGCGATTTTCGGATCCTGGCTGAATCAAGGTGGGTTTATGGGCGTTCCAAAACTGCTCAAAATCGAGAGGGATACCATAAGGGGTGATTCTGCTCCAAAAAGCACTTGCAAAATTCCGAATTTCTTCCCGGCTAAAAGTGGCCCGTGCATTCACAGCAGGGTTGAGAAATTCAGGTTTGCTAATTTTGCGATCGCGATTGGTATCAAACTTTAAAAAATCAGCTTCTTCTTGCAACAAAGCTTCTTGTGTAGACAAAAAACCATCTTTGTTTTTGTCCAAGCCCACAAACATCATATCGCGAAACTGAATGCTTACCTGATCCAGGCCCTGATCGGAACGGGCTTTTACCAAAGTTGAGGTCGGCGTGCTCAGAGAACGGACAGACGACGGCGTGTTCAAAGGGGATTGAAACACGGGAGCAGCGCAAGCGGTGAGACCGGAAAAAATCAAAGTCAGAATCCAATATTTTTTACTCATTGTAAGTTTCCATGGTTGATATACATGCAATTTTAATCTGGCTCCATTTAAACACACAGATTTTGTGCCGTAAAGTTCAAAAGAGTGGTGGTAACCACCACTCTTTTGGCAAAAAACACAATTGACCAAGCCTCAACACAGACTCACTCGACCTTAACAGGCACCCAACGCTGCAGGCGCTCATCGCCTTCATAAAGAATTTTGATCAGGGTTTGCCCCTGTTTGAGGCCTTTGACTTCACCCTTGGCATCCACCGAAGCAATCTCAGGGGCTTGCGATTGAAAACTAAATTTGGCATAGTCCTGAAAAAAGTCCTGACGTCCCACTGCATTGGCCTGGCCGGGGGTGATCAAGCTCAGGCTTTTAAAGCGCAGTGATTCATTCACTTTGAGCACAATTTGATTGGGATCAGTCAGCAGGCCATCGACTTGGATTGGAAAAAAGGGAGAAGGCGGATCCGTGGGCACCGTTTGCGCCGTCTGTTGAGGGCTGCCGATGATCGGTTGCCTCTGCTCACAGGCACTCAAAAGCAATATCACACACCCAAGCAAACCAAGCAATTTAAACATAGAAGGCCTCAAATATGTTATTTTTTATTAAAAATAATATTCACTTTATAGAAAAATTCTTTTCAAAACTTGCTCAGCCCTGCAAAGCCGCTTCAATTCGGCGCAGGGTTTGCACCATCGAGCTGAACATCTCGGGGGAAATTGCCTGGGGACCATCACAAAGGGCTTCGTGGGGCCGGTCATGGACATCCACCAAAAGGCCATGAGCACCAATCGCCACCGCTGCCCGCGAGGCGGGCACGACCATACTTTTGTGGCCCAAAGAATGGCTGGGATCGATCACGATCGGCAAATGGCTGAGCTTGCGCACGGCCAAAACGGCCCCGAGATCGAGCAAATTGCGGGTATGCGGATCGTAATGGCGCAGGCCACGCTCACAGAGAATAACACGCTCGTTGCCCCCAGCCAGCAAATACTCGGCCGCCATTAGCCACTCGTCAATTGTGGCTGAAAGCCCACGTTTGAGCAGGACGGGTTTGTCGAGCTGGCTGGCGGCCTTGAGCAGGGCAAAGTTCTGCATATTGCGGGTGCCGATTTGGATAATATCCGCATATTCATAGACAGCATCGAGGCTGGGCAAATCCAGAGCTTCGGTAATCACTGGCAAGCCGGTCTCGGCACGGGCCGTGGCCAAAATCTTGAGCCCCTCAATGCCCAGCCCTTGAAAGGCGTAGGGCGAGGTACGGGGCTTGTAAGCACCGCCGCGCAAGATCTGCGCGCCCCCGGCTTTGACGGCATGGGCCAGACGCACGGTCTGCGCTTCGGTTTCGACCGCGCAAGGTCCGCCCATCACGACAAAATGATTGCCACCAAAGATCGCATCCCCGACCTGAAAAATTGTGTCCTCCGGGTGAAAGCTGCGGCCCGCCAGTTTATACGGGCTGGAGACCGAAATCACCTCGCGCACACCGGGCATTTGGTTCAATTTCTCACGGTCTTCGCTGCTGTGGTTACCAGTAATGCCTACAGCCAGGCTGTGTTCGCCGGGTAAAACATGGGCGGTATAACCGAGTTTTTCAATCATATCCAATAATCCCTGTAATTCTTCGGGACTGTGGGTTTTGCGCATCATGACCAACATTTAATTTTCCTCCAGGGGCTGTTTAAGTGAGCGAATCAAGGCAGAGGCAATCTCGACAGCCTGATCCGGGGTTGAAGCGGTATCGAGGGCTGCCATCAGGGCCGAGCCCACAACAATGCCTTCGGCGCAGCCCTTGAGTTGGGCCACATGTTCGGGGGTCGAAATGCCAAAGCCGACAATCACGGGCTGCTTCAATTGGGTTTTGAGCTGGGCCAAGGTCGCAGGCAAATCGACGTGAACCTGCGCCTGTGTGCCAGTCACGCCCGTGCGCGAGACATAATAGACACAACCTGTCGAGGCTGCATCAATTCGGGCCAGCCGTTCAGGGGCCGTGGTCGGCGCCGCCAAAAACACGGTTTCGAGCCCTGAGCCTGCGACCGCCTCCAAATAGCGACCGGCTGTTTCCGGCAGCAAATCCACCACCAGGGTGCCAGAGACACCTGCGGCCAGGGCCTGTTTGACAAAGTTGTCCAAACCAAAATGGTAAATCGGGTTGTAATAGCTAAAGAGAATCAAAGGGGTCTCCAAGCCTTCGGCACGCACCTGAGCAACCAAATCCAGAATTTGGGCCAAATTGACCCCTTGGGCCAGGGCCTTTTCCGAGGCCTTTTGAATCACTGGGCCATCGGCCACCGGATCAGAAAAAGGCACCCCCAATTCAATTAAATCTGCCCCCGCAGCCGCCAAAGCGTGTAAAAGCCGGGCCGTGGTGGGCAAGTCGGGCACCCCGGCAGTGAGATAGGGAATCAAGGCGCTGCGGCCCTCAGCGCGAGAGGCCATTAATGTGTTGTGGATACCTTTCATTGTTGTTCCTCCGCTTGGTAAAGCTGATAGACATCTTTGTCACCCCGGCCCGAGAGATTGACCAAGAGAATCTGTTCTGGGCGCATTTGGGGGGCCCGTTTGAGCACATAGGCCAAAGCGTGAGAACTCTCCAGCGCAGGCAAAATACCCTCGCTGCGGGCCAAGCGGTGAAAGGCTTCCAGGGCCTCTTCGTCGCTGGCTGAAACATATTGGGCACGCCCAATTTCGTGTAAATGGGCGTGTTCTGGCCCCACCGCCGGATAGTCTAGACCGGCAGAAACGCTGTGGGTTTCAAGCACTTGTCCACTGGTATCTTGCAAAAGCAGGGTCTCACTGCCGTGTAAAACCCCCGGACTGCCTCCGCCAAAACGGGCTGCGTGTTGGCCCGGCTCCAGCGAACGCCCCCCGGCCTCTACCCCCGTCAATTGCACTTCGGGATCGTGAAAAAAGCCCCGAAACAGGCCCATGGCATTGCTGCCCCCACCGACACAGGCCACAACTTCGTCGGGCAAGTGGCCGGTTTGTTCTAAAATCTGCGCGCGGGCCTCTTTGCCAATCACCGATTGAAAGGTCGCCACCATATCCGGGTAGGGGTGGGGCCCCAAGACAGAGCCCAAGAGATAAAAGCTGTCTTGCACATGGCTGACCCAGTCGCGCATGGCTTCGTTGATCGCGTCTTTGAGTGTGGCTGAGCCACTGTCCACGGCACAGACTTCGGTGCCCAAAAGGCGCATGCGGTAGACATTTAAAGCCTGGCGGGCCATGTCCACCGAGCCCATATATACCCGGCATTGCAGCCCGAGCAAAGCAGCCACGGTGGCACTGGCCACCCCGTGTTGACCGGCACCGGTCTCTGCGATAATTCGGGTCTTGCCCATGCGTTTGGCCAAGAGGGCCTGACCCAGTGAATTGTTGATCTTGTGAGCCCCGGTGTGATTGAGGTCTTCGCGTTTGAGAAAAATCCGCGCCCCACCGAGCTGTTGGCTGAGGTGACGGGCTTCGTAAACCGGTGTGGGACGGCCAACATAGTGTGTGAGCAGGTCTTGAAGCTCAGCCAAAAATGCCGGGTCTTGACGGGCCTCGGCCCAGGCCTGCTCCAGCTCCTGAACAGGAGCCATCAGGGTCTCGGGAATATACTGGCCACCAAAATGGCCAAAAAAGCCTCCAGGCAGCAAGGGTTGAAAAGCAGTAAGTAACATCGGTTCAGACATTTTTGTCGTTCCTTTCGGGTAAATCTGAGCAAGCGATTCGGATATTTTCAAATAAGGCAGATAATTTCTGAGGATCTTTCTGGCCTGGCTCTGCCTCTACGCCACTGGAGAGGTCCAAGGCCCAGGGCTGGACCTGCTGGAATGCGGCCACCACATTGTCGGGATTGAGACCGCCCGCCAGAAAAACAGGCCGCATGACAGCCAGCGAATGCGCCAATTCCCAATCGCCCGTCTGACCACTGCCGCCCCAGACACCGGGCACCGCTGTATCCAGCAATAAATAGGGTGGGCAGAGGTTTTCACCAGGATCTTCGCTTGGATCTTCGCGGGGATCTTCACTTGCCCCCTGCCAGGGAGCAAAATCCGCAAGCGAACGGGGACGCAGGGCCTTGATCAGCTGAAAGCCCTCAGCCATCAACTCAGCACAGAATTCGGGGCTTTCGTTGCCATGTAATTGCAAATGGGTCAGGCCAACGGCTTGCGCAGTTTGACGCAGGGTGCATGCGTCGGCATTGACAAAGACCCCGACTTTCCAAATAGCCTCAGGCAATTGTGCCACAATTTGGGCGGCAACCGAAGGAGCTACCGCGCGTGGACTGGGGGGATAAAAGACAAAACCCAGGGCAAAGGCCCCCAACTCAGCCGCCAATTGGGCGTCTGACAAGCGGGTCAAACCACAGATTTTGATTCGTGGCAAACCTGTCTGGGTCTTCGCTTTCAGCGCTAAAGTCTCAGTCATGGCTCTCGTCCGCTGGTGGGTCTTGCTCTGCCTGGATCTGCTCTGCCTGCGCCAGCAAGGCAGCCAAAGCAGCACCCGGCTGGCCCGTGGCCATCAAATGGGAGCCAATCAAAAATCCCCGATAGCCCCAAGCCCGAGCCGAGGCCAAATCTTGGCCCTGGGACAAGCCACTCTCGCAGATCAAGGTCACGCCTGAAGGCACATACTGCGCCAATTCCCGCGAGGTGTCCAAACGGGTGGTCAGGGTTTTGAGGTCGCGGTTGTTCACCCCGATCAGCTCTGCCCCCAAATCCAGCGCGATATCTAATTCTTCGTGGGTATGCACTTCTACCAGCGGGGTGAGTTGCAATTCAAGCGCCAAAGTATAAAGGGCCTGCAATTCGTTCGCCTCTAACATCGCCACAATCAAGAGAACGGCATCGGCCCCCGCCAGCCGGGCCTGGTAAAACTGGTAAGGGTCGAGCATAAAGTCTTTCATCAAGAGCCGGGCCTGGGGAAAAGCTGTGCGAATCGCACGCAGATAAACCAGATCGCCTTGAAAAAAGTCGGGTTCCGTCAGCACAGAGAGGGCAGCTGCACCGCTTGCCAAATAATCACCCGCCACGTCCACTGGTTTTAAATCGGGGGCAATCGCCCCCCGAGATGGGCTGGCCAATTTGACCTCGGCAATCACCTGAAAGCCGGGTTGGGCAAAAACAGCTTTAAAATCCCAGGGGGTGCGGGCAGTAGAAATCTGGGCTTTTAAATCAGCCAAAGGCTGTTCGGCTTTTTCGCGGGCCACCCGCAGCTGTGTTTGACCAGCAATTTTCGCCAAAATGCTCATGCCAACCCCCGCAACACGCTCAGCGTGGTTTGAACCCGGCCCTGATCGAGGGCTTCACCGGCCTGGGCCGCCCCGTCTTTGAGACTGTCTGCCTGCCCAGTAATCCAAAGGGCCGCCGCAGCGTTATAACAGACCAAATCGCGGGCAGGGCCCTTTTCGCCGGCAAAGATACGTTCAAGCAAAGCCGCGTTATCTTTGGCACTGCCCCCTTCAAGCTGAGCCAAAGACTGCCGTGGCAAACCCGCCTCTTCGGGGGTGAGTAAATAGGTGGTGATCAGCCCCTCTTTGAGCTGAGAAACCTGGGTCGGCGCTGCCAGACTCAGTTCATCCAGCCCGTCTTCAGAGGAGACCACCAACGCAGCAGTGGTCCCCAGATCTCGCAGCACCTCGGCCAAAATGGGGGTGAGTTTGCGGTCGTAAACCCCCAATAATTGGTGGCTGACCGCTGCCGGATTGCAAAGTGGTCCGAGCAGGTTAAAGATCGTGCGCACGCCGAGGGATCGGCGCAAAGAGGCCACTTCTTTGAGCACGGGATGAAACGAAGGGGCAAAACAAAAGCCAAAGCCTGTCGCTTGCAGGGCGCGTTGTACGCCTTCGGGACTGTGCTGAAGCGGAACCCCCAGGGCTTCGAGCACGTCTGCGCTGCCGCTCTGGCTGGAGACCGCGCGATTGCCGTGTTTGGCGACAGGTAAGCCCAAACTGGCCAAAAGCAAACCCACAGCCGTGGAGACATTAAAGGTCACGCCGCCATCTCCCCCTGTCCCGCAGGTATCCAAGGTCAGGGGCAGGCCGGTCTCGACTTTTTGCATGCGCGCACGCAGGGCCCGGGCAAAGCCCACGATCTCAGGTGGGGTCTCGCCGCGCATGCGCAAGGCCGCGAGCAGGGCCCCCGTCACCTCTGGGGGCACTTCGCCATTGAGAATGCGATCGAGCACGGCCTCTGCTTCTTCACTGAGGAGCGGCTGCCCCGCCAAAAGGGTTTCAAGTATGCTTTTCATACCAAGGCCTCCAGACGTTTGAGAAAATTGTTTAAAAGGGCTGGGCCCGCTTGGGTGGCAATGGACTCAGGGTGAAATTGCACGCCTTCGATCGGCAAATCACGGTGTCTCAGGCCCATGATCAGGCCGTCTTGGCTCTCCGCTGTGATCTCGAAACAATCAGGCAGGGTCTCACGTTCAGCCACCAGCGAATGGTAACGGGCCACCGTCATCGGTGAGGGCAATCCCGCAAAGAGACCTTGGCCCTGGTGGAGAATATCCGAGGTTTTGCCATGTTTGGCCTGGGTGCGGATAATCTTGCCACCAAAGGCCTGGGCGATCGCCTGATGGCCCAAACACACGCCCAAAAGCGGAAAACGGCCCTGCACTGCTGAGATGAGGTCAAGGCAAATACCCGCCTGTTCGGGCCGACCGGGCCCCGGAGACAGGACCACAGCCTGGGGTTGCAGCGCCAGCACGTCTTCCACACTCAGGGCATCATTGCGCACGACCCGACAGGAAGCACCCGCTCCCGCCAAGGCCTGGTAGAGGTTATACACAAACGAATCGTAATTGTCGATCAAGAGGATCATTTTGCGGCTCCTTGCTGTGCCTGTTGATGCGCCATTTGATTGGCCATTTGCAGGGCCTGAAAAAGCACCTGGGCTTTGTTGCGCACCTCTAAATACTCATGTTTGGGAATCGAATCAGCAACAATCCCCGCGCCAGCCTGCAAATAGGCTTGCCCCTGATGGATCGCCAGACTGCGGATCGTGATACAGGCGTCGAGCTGCCCTTCAAAGCCATGGTAAAAAACCGCCCCCCCATACCAGCCCCGGCGTACGGGCTCGAGTTGGCTCAAGAGTTCCATCGCGCGGATTTTGGGAGCCCCCGACAAAGTTCCCGCCGGAAAACAGGCAAAAAGAGCATCCAGGGCTGTTTGGTCTGGGGCCAATTGGCCTTCAACCAGCGAGACCAGGTGCATCACGTGGGAAAAATACTCCAACTCCATATAGCGGCTAACCTTGACCGTACCCGGCTGAGAGACCCGGCCCAGATCATTGCGACCCAGATCGACCAGCATCAGGTGTTCCGCCCGCTCTTTTTCATCGCCCAAAAGCTCTGTCGCCAAGGCCCGGTCTTCGGCCTCGGTCTGCCCCCGGCGGCGGGTACCTGCAATCGGGCAGGTGGCCGCAGCGGCCCCATCTGACTTAACCAGCATCTCAGGTGAGCCACCCAAGAGCACCGGCCCGCCGATATCCAAATAATAGAGGTAGGGAGAGGGATTGAGGCTGCGCAAAACGCGGTAGAGCGCAAAGGGGTCTCCTGCCAGCGGGCTGGTAAACTGCTCCGAGAGCACCGCCTGAAAAATCTCACCGGCCGCAATCGCCTCCTGCAAAATGGCCACCTTTTCACAAAAGGCAGCTTCCCCCATACGGCCTTGTAAAAGCGCAGAATCGGCGCTGCAGGCTTCGGGCAAATCCAGCAGTGCTTCCGCAGCCACAGGCACACGCAGGCGTTGGTGGAGATCGGTTAAAGCGGCTTCGGCGGCTTGGACTTCCTCTGCATTTGCACTTTGGGGCAGATGCGCCACCAGCAAAATCCGGCGCTTGAGGTGGTCAAAAACCAAGACCTGGGCAAAGCGCATCAGACAGGCCTCAGGCAGGGGCGAACGCGCTGGCTGAAGCGGAATCCGCTCCAGATAAGTCACGCAATCATAGCCCAGATAGCCCACATAGCCGCCGGTAAACGGCGGCAAGGCTGGGTCGGTTTCGGCTGATTGGGATTGAAGTCGGGCTTTGAGTTCTTGCAAAGGATCACCCGGCAGAATCTCACTGGTTTGATCGCGTTGCAGGGTCAAAACACCCTCTTGCAAGGTCAGGGTCTCGTCCGGGGCAAAACCCAAAAGGCTGTAGCGGGCCTGGTGCAGATCAGAACCGGCACTTTCAAACAAAAATCCGGGCTCTCCCGCACTGCGCAGACGCAAAAATGCCGAAACCGGTGTGAGTGTATCTGCAGGAATTTCACGGGTAATCCGCATTAAAGAAGGGGCAATGAGTGGGGAGGCAAGGGTTTCAGGGACGGGCATCGGGGTCTCCATTCTCGGTAAGGTGAATCAGGCAAAAACAAAAGCAGCCACTGTGGGAGGCACAGTGGCTGCAAGGAGGGGATTTGGGTGGAAAACTAAAACAGAATTTCTTTTTTTCCCAAACGCCAATTGCCACTGGCAGTGGAAGGCCACCACCAGCGCCAGTTCGAGCTAGAAATCTTGAGACTTGCGTTGGGTTTCATACCCTCCAGTATGCGCCCAGCAGATACGGGTGTCAAGGCGATCGTTTTCCGCAGAAATGACCTGTGAACAGGGCTCTCGGCTAAATGCAGCCAATGGGTTATACTGTTTGCCAAGAGCCTGACTGTTTGGTGACTGTTTGGTTTTTGAGCAACCTTAGCAGCAAATAGGAGCAAATGACACAATGAGCAAAGATTTACTGGCAAAACTCGGCCCACTGGCAGCTCTGGCTGGCGTCTGGGAAGGCACAAAAGGGGACGACTTGGCTCCCGATGATGATCGGCAGGGAATTGAAAACAACAAATTCCGCGAACGCCTGAGCTTGGAGCCCTTTGGCCCGGTCGACAACCACGAACAACATCTCTACGGTCTGCGTTATAACACCATGGCCTGGCGCTTGGATGAAAGCGACTCCTTTCATGAGGAAGTCGGCTATTGGCTCTGGGACCCCTCAGAAAAACAAGTCATGCGCTGCTTTATCATCCCCCGTGGTGTGACCGTTTTGGCAGGGGGCACCGTAGAACCCGATGCCACAAGTTTTGAGTTGAGCGCCGAACTCGGTTCGCCCATTTATGGCATTTGCTCCAATCCCTTTCTCGACCGCGAGTTCAAAACCGTGAGGTATGAACTGAAACTGACAGTACATGAAGACGGCAGTTTTAGCTATTTCGAAGACACCCAGATGCAAATGAAAGGCCGCACAGAGCTCTTTCACCACACCGATCAAAACACCCTGAAAAGGGTCAAGCCCTGAACGCAGGTTTTCAGGTCAATTCCCTGTGTGGCTATTCGAAACCAGAATCGCCACCTGAATACCGATAGAGAGAAGTCAAATGCCCCAGCTCCAACTTCACCATCCCCATGCCTGGGATCTCAGCCCAGAAGCAGCAACCCTTCTGCAAAGAGACTTGGCAAAACAGATTCGCTTAGACGACGAATTGCCAGAAGTCAAACGGGTAGCCGGTGTAGATATTGCCTATGGCAAAAACTCAGAGGAATTGATCGCAGGCGTTGTGGTTCTTGATGCCCATTCTCTGAAAGTGCTGGAAAGAGCCCATTTTATCGGAACATCTGTCTTTCCCTATGTGCCTGGGCTGTTCTCTTTTCGCGAGTTGCCCCCCCTGCTCAAAGCCCTGGCAGAACTCCAGGTTTTGCCCGATCTGATTGTCTGCGACGGCCATGGCCAAGCCCACCCTCGGCGTCTGGGGCTGGCCTCTCATTTGGGTATCTTGTTGGATCTGCCCACGATTGGCTGTGGCAAAACTCCCCTGCTTAAGCCCTTGGCAGAACCCGGCCCCGAACGGGCATCACAGAGCCCCATTTGGCTGGGCAGTGAACAGGTAGGCGTCGCTCTGCGCACCCAGCCCCAGATTCGCCCGGTGTATGTCTCAGCAGGTCACCGCATCAGCCTGACAACAGCCATTGATTGGATTCTCCGGCTCAGCCCAGACTTCCGCCAACCCGAGACCACCCGACAGGCCAATAGCTATGTGAACCAATTGCGCGAAGGCCATCATGTTAGGCCCATATAATCAAACCGCCTCAAGCAGAAATTCTGATGGCAAATTGACGGAAATCCATTTGGTCCAGCTCTGGATTGTCTGGCTTGAATTATCCTTGACGGGCCTGGTCGCACTTGTTCTGATTTTATTAAAGGCCTACTTGGGACTGCCGCTGATTTTGCTATTGGCAATGACGCTCCTACTGAGGCAATACCGCCTCAAAATTGAAGACTTAACGATTTCAAATCAGCACAGACAAATCCTGTGGCGGGATACCCAAGGCCTAATCGGGTGTTTAAATTTTGACGAAGTAGAAACGTTTAACATTTACCATATCAAGATTAAATACTCTCGCAAAACAAAGATCCCTCAAGATCTGCTCTCATTGATATTCAAAAATGGCCAAGAAATAGAAATACTACGCCTGTCCCCAGAGGAGAGCGGCAGCTATCGAAAGCGATGGCAGGAACTTGATTTCAACGCAGAAGACACGATTCCGAAACCGACTTCAGAACAGCCAGGAAAACTCCCTCCCTGGCTGAAATACAAGCAAACAGCCTCAGGTCATCATCATTATGCCTGGCGCGAACGTCAGTCGCACATCAGTTGCGTCACTTGGATTGCTTCTTGGATTTGGGCTGGATTTTTGGCTTGGAGGGATACCGAGGGTTGGTTGATCCTGGAACCCTATGCTTGGCCGCTGTGGGGAATCGCGTCCCTGGTGGCGGGATACAGCTTGCTCAGAATGGGGAGACAGTATTGGCTAGAAATCGGCCCGAAAAACTTGGTCTGGGGAGTTTCTGATTTTTCTGGCAAAGCCTATCAAAAAGGAGCTTTCGCACGAGAGCAAGAACTTACTTTTTATTGGAAAACTGGCGATGAAAGGCGAAGAAGGGCACAAACTGAAAATCGGAACTACAACAATTACCAAATGGCGGATGATTATCGGCTTTATGGCATGAGTCACGCGCGTATATTCATTTTAAACCCTGCTGGAGCGGCAGAAATCATCAGAAAAAAAAATCTCAATCAAGACCTCTCTGTCCAGAATTTACTCAGCCATATTTCCCCTAAAAATTGCCTGACGTTGCCTCTATAGGGCTTTAATCTCGCAGAGATCGTCTTCTTATTGGCGCTGATACGCCCGAGAATTCAAACGGAACAGGGCTGAAAAAATAGTCCAGATGGTTCTTGGGCAAAGAGGAGACAATCAAACGATTTAATCCCAAAACCAACTTCGTCTGAGATAATGAATAAATACATTTGCTGAAATAAGACCCAGGAGATCTTGGCTTGCAATCACTGCTCAAATCTATTCGCATATCTCTGTTTTTAGGCCTTTGGATCGTTTTGGCGGGGCTTTGTCTTCCTGAAGCATCAGCCAAGCCATCGATCGCCATTTTGGAATTGGATGCCAAAGGCGGCATCACTTCCGATGAAGCCAGCATTATTACCGATCGTCTGCGCGCCCAATTGCACCAAACAGGCCATTTTCAGATCTTAGAACGTGCAAAAATGGAGTCTTTACTGAAAGAGCTCGGATTTCAGCAATCGGCCTTTTGCGATGACTCCAAATGCAAGGCCCAAATTGGCAAACTCTTGGGCGTGGATGGTCTGGTCACAGGCTCAGTCAGCCGCTTCGACACCCTTTACACCCTCAGTATTCGGGTCTTGAATGTTGAAAAAGGGGTGATTATCCGCGAGGAATTTCAAGACTGTGAATGTCCACTCAAAGAGCTCTTGACCCAAGTCACCCCCCAATTGGTCGCGCGTTTGCTCAGCCAAAAAACAGCCAATGCTCTGCCGCAACAGGGTTCGTCGGCACAGACCGCGGCAACAGCAACAGCCAAGACACCATCACCGCCTGTGCCCCCGCCAGCATCGACGCCACCTTCCAGCATGGTAAACCTGCCCCTGGGCAGTTTGGAAGTCCAGACTTTGGCAGGAAATCAAGCGACTTGGCTTCTGCCCAATAGCTTACAGAATGGCCCGGCCCTCAAAGCAACCTTTCAGGCTCCCTACTCACTCTTGTGGGATGGGCAAGGCCAACTGTTGATCGCCGATGCCCAAAACCACCTGATTCGCAAATTGTCTCTCAGTGGCGAGGTCTCAACGCTGTCCGGAGTTGAGCGTATATTGCTTGATAATACCACCTTTGCCGATGGCAGCCGAGACAAAGCCAGGTTTAATTTTCCCTCTTCGATGGCCCGCCACCCTTCAGGCCATATCTATATTGTCGACACGGACAACCACCGCATTCGCGTGATGACACCCGAAGGCCAAGTTTCCACGTTTGTGGGCACTGGCATTGCCGGATTTGCCGACGGCAATCCAGCCGTGGCCCAATTTTACCGCCCCCGAGGTCTGGCCTTTGATCGCGACGGAAATTTGTATGTGGCAGATACAGGCAACCACAGTATCCGTAAAATTTCTCCCAATGCCATGGTCAGCACCTTGGCTGGCAATGGCCGTTCGGGCTTTATCGATGGAGCAAATTCTGTCGCTCAATTCAATCACACAACCGCCTTGATTATGCACCAAAATGCGTTATACAGTGCCGACACCTTTAATCACAGCATCCGTAAAATCACGCTTGCAGGTGAGGTTACAACAATTGCGGGCGATGGCCAAGAAGGCTTTGCAGATGGTACTGCGGCTCAAGCCCGCTTTCGTTTTCCACGGGGACTGGCCTTTGATACCCAAGACAATCTCTATATTGCAGATACAGACAATAACCGCATCCGCAAATACTTCGCCAATCAACAACAAGTGGTAACCGTAGCAGGCAATGGCAATGCCGACTTTGCCGATGGCAATGCAGCGGTGGCCAAGTTTAACCAGCCGATCGGGCTGCTCTTTGATCCTGCGGGCCATTTATTGGTCGCAGACAGCGGCAATAACCGCATTCGCAAGATCATCTTCCATTAGCCAGAGGAAAATACCATGCCTGAATTGCCCGAAGTGGAAGTTGTGCGCCTGGGTCTTGAAGCTCAAATTTTACACAAGCAGATTGAAACGGTAGACATCTACACCCCTCACATTACCTTGCCCAATCCCCAGACTTGGCCCAAACGGCTGAAAAGCCAAAGCGTCGAAGCCCTGGAGCGCCGGGCCAAGTACCTGATTCTCCGCTTGAGCCAAGATTGCCTGTTGGTACATCTGCGCATGACCGGGCAAATGCTGCTGCAAGAAACGCAAACCGACCAAAACAGCGAAGCCCTGGTCTTGCCTTTTACCTATTACCGCCGTCCGGTGTTTGATCTGCCCGACAAACACACCCATCTCAAACTCAGCTTCTCAGGTGGGATTCAACTCTATTTCCGAGATATCCGCAAATTTGGGCGGGTAGAATTGCTCAGCCCGGCGGAATTGGCAGCCCATCCGGGACTGATCAAATTGGGTGTAGAGCCCCTGGGCCCTGACTATACTTGGTCTTATTTTCAAAAGTGCCTCAAGGGGCAACGGGCGATCAAAGCATTTTTATTGGATCAGACCCAGATTGCAGGTCTGGGCAATATTTATGTCGACGAAGCCCTGTTTGCAGCAGGCATCTTGCCCACCCGAGCAACTGACAGCCTCAAAAAAAGTGAAGCCCAAAAGCTGTTTGCTGCGATTCCGGTGATCTTAAGACAGGCCATTGCCAGCGGGGGAACCACCCTCAAAGACTATTTACATCCCGATGGCCAAGGGGGTGAACACAAAGAAGATTTACAGGTCTATGGCCGTGGCAAATTGCCCTGTCTGCGCTGTGGAAACCCCCTGGAAAAAACTGTCGTGGCTCAGCGGGGCACCCATTTTTGCCCCCATTGCCAAAAATAATCTATTCAGATCTTACTTTGCTTCAGGTTCTAGCAGGCGATTTGTTGTCAGACTGAAATAGCTAACTCGGTAATCCTGACCCAATTCCTGTTGCAATTGTCGCCACAGTACCATTCCCAAAGCATCAAAGTCAGCCTGTTCGGCTTCTGATACCTGACTGCCGCCAGGATCGTCAGGGTCTATCCAACCATCGAAGCGTTCGGCCCAGACCAGCAGAGAAGTCTGCAGGTTTTCACTCAGGGACAGCGAAGCCGGATCCAGCTCACCAAAGCGGTCGTTTCCAGCCCACCACAGTGGTCCGGCTTGGTAATCGGCCATTAATTTAATTGCGAACATCTTTCTTCTCCTAGGCCGGGTTTGCGCCGACTACAAATCCATTATTACCGGTGGAAATCGCCACCCGCTGACGCTGCCCATTAAAGACCACTTCATAAATTGGTCGCAATCGATTGGCATTTGAGCCTTGCTGCCCCACAATGCGCCCCTGAGTCAAAGCAGCTATCAGGAGATCAGGAATCTGATCTTCAGGCACACCACGCCGGGCAAAGTCCGCGCTGTGACGAGTCAACACGTGATTTAAACCTGCTGTTGCACTGCCCGTTTCGAGAAAAACAATTTTACCATCCTGACCGCGCGCCATGCGGACAATATTGGCTTCATTATATTTCACACCATTGCGACTCATTTCGGTGAGCATATTACTGCGATCTGTTGCCAAACTGCGAGCGTTTCCAAGTTTGTTAACCAGCCTATCGTAAACTGCCTTGGCTTGGTCCAGATTACCGCTGTCCAGGGCACTTTTAAGTTGACTTCCGAGCTGACCAATTTCATCGACAAGCTGGCGACCTCCGGGAATTTGCGAAATCACCCGGAGGGTATCGCGCATATTGTCGACAGCCTCGGTGATACGGGCAATCGTTCGGAGTTTTTTGGCGGGTCCTCCACCCACCATGTTGATAGCAAAATTACCTGCATGGTCCCAAAACCCAGGCGGATCAGTACCTGTCAATGACGCCAGCGCATACTCCATGAAAGCATCCAGACCCGTTTCAGCAGTAGCCTTGGTCACCCATATAGCAACGGGGATCAAAGGCGCGGCATGTTCAACAGCAATCTCTCTGCCATCAACCTGGATCACACTTTGATCGGCCATCCCACGCAACTGCTCTTGTTCATCAGGCGTTAGCGCACGGCCATTACTCAGTCCCCTTGCCAACATCGCACCTTCGTCACCGGGGCTGTCTCCCAGGCCGAGCTGTTGGTCAATATGATGGCCGAGTTCTTGGGTGAGGTAAAGCAATTGCTGCTCAGAGGGCAGATTGCGATTGAGATACACTGTGCCACCATTCTCAGGAGAATAGGCTGCATGATTGCCATTGAGTACCCCGCTGTCCACGAGCCGCAACTGGGCTGGCAAAGGAAACTGCCCAGAACGCGCTTGCTCAAGCAAGTTTTGCAACTGAGAGGGCTGCAATCGCTCACCGAAGGTTTGTTTTAAAAGTGCCTCAAGCTGATCGGGTGCTGTTTGGGCCATATTCTGAATTTGTGTTCGCAATTGAGTGCCCTGCTCGGCCAAAACAGCGGCACCATCTTCAGAGCTGCAGGAAACAGCATAGGGTGCCTGAGCCGTGGGCAACCTTCCTGTAATAACGCCAGGAAAACACACGGTGCTAGGCTCTTCAGCATAGCTAGCAATTGGCTGTGTATTGGATTGGTCTATAGGTGTTGCAGATGCAGGATCAGCCAAATTTTTTGGCGTTTTCGCAGCTTCACTCTCAGGGATATCAGAGGACTGAAAGCCCTCCTTGCGACCCAACAACGGTGTAGTCAAACCATAAGTAATCGGGGGCAATGCCTGCATTCACATTTACCTCATCATTGCAGAGTCAAAAGCTTATTTTTTTTCTATATACACGGTTTGATCAGGTTTTAAACCACATCTTTGCCAATTAATGACGTTGTTAATTTCGGTCGCACCTTGCTTGAGTACAATGTCAGCGCCAGTCACTTAAGAGATGCTGGATTTTCTCGGCCATCTGGGCCAGAGGCACAATCCCATGGGCCAAGTGGTTTTCAATAATGGCACGGGGCATGCCATAAACCACACACGAAGACTCGTGTTCGGCCAAACAGCGCCCCCCGGCCTCTTTCAGCACACGCACACCTTCAAGGCCATCTTGGCCCATGCCGGTTAAAATCACAGCCAAAACCCGACCTTTAAAATAGCGGGCCACAGAAAAAAGCGTGACGTCGACAGAGGGGCGCACACCACATTGGGGTGGATTTTGATTGAGCAGAATATGGCCCCGGCGATCCAATTCCATATGGTAATCCGCAGGAGCGACCAAAACCCGTCCGGGCACCAGGGTATCTCCCTGCCGGGCCTCACGAATTTCCAGACCCGAGGCCGATTGCAAACTCTCAGCCAGGGACTGAGTAAAATTGGGAAGCATATGTTGCACAACCAAAATGGGCAGCGGAAAACTATCGGGTAAACTTGCAAAAAGTGTGCGCAAAGCCTGGGGACCTCCGGTAGAGGTACCGATCACCACCGCTCGCGCCACCCCCGTGCTGATCTGGACCAGGGCTTTTTGCGAAAGTCCGCCCGTGCTGTGAACAACACGGCGATGGGTGCGCTGGTTCTCTAAGCGGCGCGACTGCTGGGACCATTGACCCGCAGAGCGGATCTTGCGCACCAATTCGTTGCGCACACTCTGGTTCAGTCGCTGGTTTTCGACGGGCCGAGGAAAAAAATCAAAGGCCCCCAATTGCAAGGCTTTGCGCGCGACCAGCGTATCCGAATCCGAGGGAGAGCTAAGTACAATCACAGGTGTGGGGCATTCTCGGCCAATGGCCTCTAAAATTTGAATCCCCGTATCAGACTCCAGATCCGGGGAGAGTGTAACCACATCCGGTTTGAGATGTTTGATTCGCTGCAGGGCATTAATGGTTCCAGCTGAGGCTTCCAACACCTCAATTCCCGGCTCATTTTGCAACCACTGGCGCAAAAGCCGCTGAACGAAAACAGAATCATCCACGACCAAAACGCGAATGGATTCAGGGTAGGCAGTAGATTCATTCATGCCAGCGACAATAGCTCCTGAAAATGGGCACTCACCCGTTCCTTGATATATTTCATATTGTACTCGCTTTGGCCCCATTCTTTCAGAGAGATCATGACCTCAGGCGAAAATCCACAGGGATTCATATACTTTAAAAGCCCCAGGGAATTGTTGACATTGAGCGCAAAGCCGTGCCAAACCACCCAACGCCTCAGAGCAATGCCAATCGAGGCCACTTTGCGCTCCCCGATCCAAACCCCTGTATGTCCCGCATCAGAATGGCTCCGGGCAGGTGCACGTAAATCGGCAAGCGTGCGAATCAGGGTCTGTTCCAATAGCTTCAAAAAAGCCACCACATCGCGTTTTTCGGGGGGCAACCAAACAATCGGATACCCCACCAATTGACCCGGCTCATGAAAGGAAATGTCCCCGCCCCGTTCGACCGCGTAAACAGGAATCTGCTCAGGGGGCTGTAAGCGCAGATTTTGGGACTGAAAGCGCCGACCACAGGTCAAAACAGGGGGATGTTCAACCAACAGCAATTGATTGGGAATTTCCTGCCGCGCACGCATACCGACTCGCTCTTTTTGCAATTCCCAGATTTCCGCATAGTCACGCAGCCCCAGATCGTGAACTTCAAGGCCACCCAAAACAGTCACGCCGCCGTTTATTCCAATAACAGACGCTTGGGGTTTTCAAGCAATTGAATCATATGCCTTAAAAAATAAGCGGCATCGGCCCCATCCACCACACGGTGGTCTACCGAAAGCGAAAGGGTACAGACCCAACGGGCCACAATCTCACCCTGCCAGACCACGGGCTTTTGATAGATTTTGTTGAAGCCCAAAATCGCGACTTCGGGATAATTGATAATCGGCGCAGAGATCAAGCCGCCGATCACACCAATATTGGTGATCGTAAAGGTACTGCCTTTGAGTTCTTCGGGTTTGGCTTTGCCTTCGCGGACAGCCCCACTCAAGCGCTCAATTTCACGGGCCAAATCGAGAATTGAAAGTTGATCCGCATGTTGAATCACGGGCACCAACAAACCCTGTGGAGAAGCGGCGGCAATGCCCATGTGATAAACCTTCTTGAGCACCAACTCCTGTGTGGATTCATCGAGTGAGGCATTGAGAGTTGGATAGGCCTTTAACGCAGAAATAAGCGCCTTGATCAGGAAAGGCAAATAGGTGAGCTTGACCCCTTGGGGCTTGACCAACTCAGACAATTCTTTGCGCCAGGCCACCAATTCATTAAAATCCGCTTCATCAGCATAGAGAAAATCTGGGGCCGTGTATTTGGATCTGACCATTTGCTCAGCAATTTTGCGGCGAATCCCACGCAGGGGAATCCGCTCTTCTTGCACAGCTGGCAAAGCTGAGCGAACGGGAGGCACCGCAGATTGAGCAGAAACAGGTACGGGCTGGATAACTGCAGCAGACGGTGAGACCGGCAGGCGAGGAACATGGCGATCGAGATCTTCCATCAGAATTCGCCCAAAAGGACCGGTTCCATTGACTTGACTGAGTTCCAAACCCATTTCGCGGGCTTTTTGGCGCACCGCTGGCGTAGCCATGGCAACATCACTGGCTTGAGACTGGGAAACCGTTGCAGAGGATTCAGACACAGCCGGGCTGGGGACGCTCAAAGCCTGAGCAACTAAAGGCGTTTTCACTTCTTCGCCCTGACTCAAACGTGCAACCACACTGCCAACAGGCACCAAATCGCCTTCTTGAAAGAGCAATTCTGCCACAATGCCACCCTGGGGTGCGGGGATTTCAACAGCCGCTTTGTCGGTCAAGACCTCTAAAAGGGGCTGTTCGGCTTCAATTTTCTGACCTATTTGCACGATCCATTTGACAATTTCCCCCTCGGCGATGCCTTCGCCAATCGGCGGCAAACGAACTTCAATCATGGGGAAGCTCCTTCTGCAAGAGGTTTTTAATAAAAAACTCACCGGCCCGATAAGAGCTGCGCACGAGCGGACCACAAGCGCTAAACAAAAATCCCTTTTCGGCACAGACCTGCTGCCAGTGCTCAAATTGCTCAGGTGGCACAAAATGCTGAACAGGCAGGTGTTTGGGCGTGGGTTGGAGGTATTGACCCATGGTCAGAATATCCACCTGATAAGCGCGCAAATCGTCCAAAGCGGCACTGATCTCTGCATCTGTTTCATTCAAACCCAGCATCAGCGCAGATTTGGTATAGCGCGTGGGGTCAACCGCTTTGACATGGCCCAAGACATCCAAAGAGACTTGGTAATCTGCTTTGGCATCACGCACCTGCCGCGAAAGCCGTTTCACCGTTTCGAGATTGTGGGCAATCACATCGGGGCGCGCCGCAATCAGCCGCTCCAAAGCGGCTTGATCTCCCTGAAAATCAGGGATCAACACCTCGGTTAAAATCCGGGGATGGGCCACGCGAATGGCCTCCACGGTCCGGGCGAAATGGTCTGCGCCACCGTCGGGCAAATCATCGCGATCGACGGAGGTCAAAACCACGTAATCTAAATCCATAGCGGCAATGGCTTCCGCCACCTTTTGGGGTTCATCGGGATCGAGAGGTTGTCCCCGTTTGGCCGTTTTCACAGCACAAAAGCGACAGCCCCGGGTACAGGTATCCCCCATGAGCATAAAGGTGGCGGTGCCGCCCCCCCAGCATTCTCCCAAATTGGGACAACGCGCCTCTTCGCAGACCGTGTGCAAATTGCGTTCGCGCAAAATCTGTTTCAGATGGACATAGTTCTCCCCCCCGGCCAAGCGAACCTTGAGCCAGGGTGGTTTGGGCTGACGGGGAAGCGGCAGATCTTTAAGCATGGCCTATTTTTTGGGCTTAAAGCTGCGAATCGTACGCCGACGGGTCAGCAACTTTTTGGCTGGCTTGGCTTTGACTGCAGGTTCAGGTGCCGCTTCTTCTGATCCATCTTCGTCATCAGAAACAGCACTTTCGGGCTCATCAGCCGAATCAGAGTGATGCGCATCTTCAACATCGTCAGCGGGCGCTGCGTCTTCTTCTTCCTCAATGAAAGCGGAGACAGCCTCTTCAGATGTGTCAAATTCATCAGATTCGTGTTCAGAAACCGAATCATGGGAACGCTCATCGCGAGACCGCGAATCACTTCTCTCGCGAGCAGGTAATTCTTCTTCAGGCTCGGGAGATCCCATCGGCTGCAAAATACTCTGCAAACCATCGCTGTCAATTTGACTTAAAAGCTCGTCCAAACGACTGGCCAATTTGCCAGAGACATTCAGGGAGTCTTCGCGTTCAATAAACTCACCCAAACGCTCATCGGTAATTTCACCTGTAAAATAGCTTTCATCAAAGAGCAAATCTTCGGGACGCTCATTGGTTTGAGGCTTTTCTTTGACCACAGGCTCTTGCACGACCGGCATCGAAGGCGGAGGCGCTGAAACCGTTTTCTCAATCGGCGCAGCAGGCTTCGACCGGCCCCCGTTTTCACGGATTTTGGGCGCAGGTGCTGGCAGAGAAGAAGTGGGCACAGGGGGAGCGGTTGATTTTTCAGCGCCCGCTCTAAAACGGCTGCTCTTTTCAGCAGGGGTCGTGACAGGAATACGCATTTTCATGCCATCGTGAGTCATCACGTCGGCCCGGTAGAAAAGGTTGCGGATCCGGCCAATCCCCTGACAAGTCGGGCAAGGCATCGTCAACATCTCGCTCAAACGCTGACGTTGACGGCGACGGGTCATTTCGACCAAACCAAATTCAGAAAAATAATTGATCTGAGGTTGGGCTTTGTCGCCATGCAGCGCGTCTGAGAGTTTCTGCCAGACGATCTGCTGATCGCGGGGATTGTCCATATCAATAAAGTCAATTACAATCACGCCACCAATATCGCGCAGCACCAATTGACGGGCAATCTCTTCAGCCGCCTCACAATTGGTTCGGAGGATGGTTTCAGGCTGATTGTCCGTGGACGTCATCGAGCTGGTATTGATATCGATCGAGGTCAAAGCCTCGGTCGGCTGGATCACGAGCGTACCGCCGCTGGGCAACTGCACCAAAGGCTGAATCGCGGTCTCCAACTGCTGGTAAATTCCGTAATAGCTTAAGACAGGCACATTGCCGCTGTAAAGGCGCAGTTTATTGCGCGCTTGGGTATCTGACCAATTGTTCAGGTATTTCAGCGCACGTTCATAGGTTGCCTGACTGTCCACCACGATCCGATTAACGGAATGGGTGGCACCTTCGCGCAGAATTCGTTCCAGAATATCCTGATCCCGATACAAAGTCGTACCTGGGGTGGCTTTTTCTGAGATCTGGAGAATGTGTTTCCAGCGGGCCAATAATAATTTTAAATCATCACGTAACGTCTGTTCAGATTGACCTACGGCCTCAGGACGCAAAACGATACCATAACCCGAACCGCAGATGATTCTTGCGATCCGTGAAAGGCGAGCCCGTTCCCGGGCATCATAAATGCGTTTAGAAAGGCCAATACGTCGTTCGAAGGGGGTGAGCACCAGATAGCGACCGGGCAATTGGATGAATCCCGTCAGACAGGCCCCTTTGTTCCCTGTAGGTTCACGGGTGACCTGAACAAGCATGTGTTGTTGGGGTTTTAAAAACTGACGGATGCCACTTTGTTGCTTCTTGCTGGCAGGCAGATCGGAGACATGAATAAATCCGCTTTTTTCCCGCCCAATATCCAGGAATGAGGCCTCAATGGCGGGGACGATGGATTCAACAGAGGCCAGAATAATATCTCCGACAAACTGCTCCCCCTCACTCAGATAAAACTCTGCGACAACTCCGTTATCTAGTACTACCGCGATTTTATCCGCTTCACTTACGACTATTTCCCTTGACACAATAGTTCTGTTTACCTCTTTTCTTAAAAAATAGCTGCATTTGTGGAGGAGAGTAAATTATTTAATTATCAAGGTACAAAAGCACCATTTAAGACAAATGGCACCTGATTCAAACACAAATACGAGCTTGTTAAAATAATGTCCGGTGCTTTAAAGATGCCTTATGTTCTCTTTACTCAAAGAAAAGACAATCGGGCACGCTGGACATACGATGCAAATATCTTACGAAGAGCAGAAGTTTTTTTTTCAAATCACTTTTGGCTCTTTCCCTATTCTATCATATCTCCCCGTGAACATTGGCAAATCCCAATCAGAACAGAACCCCAGCAGAAAATGCGGATAAAAAAAGCCCGTCTCGGGATTTCCTCGAGACGGGCATAATTGGATAATTAAAATACAATAAAATTACTTTTTGGGGGTAGCTGCAGCAGCGGTTGTTGATTGGGTTTTTGTTGCTGTTGAAGCTGCCTGTGTTGTAGTGGCAGCATTATAGGTACCGTAAGGGGTGGAGCCATAACCGGTACCATAACTGGGGGTGGTGCCGTAGCCAGTGCCATAACCTGTACCGTAGCCAGGGGTGGTACCATAACCCGTGCCATAACCTGTACCGTAGCCGGGGGTGGTGCCGTAGCCAGTGCCATAACCTGTACCGTAGCCGGGGGTGGTACCATAGCCCGTGCCATAACCTGTACCGTAGCCGGTGCCGGTGCCGTAACCGGTGCCGGTGCCGTAACCGGTGCCGTAACCGGTGCCGTAACCGGTGCCATAACCGGGAGTCGTGCCGTAACCCGTACCGTAACCCGTTCCGGTGCCATAGGGATCTGTGTAACCATAACCACCACCATAGCCAGTACCTGTGCCATAACCTGTACCGTAGCCGGGAGTTGTGCCGTAACCCGTGCCATAGCCGGTACCATAACCGGTGCCGGTGCCATAACCCGTACCGTAGGGATCAGTGCCGTAGCCGGTGCCATAGCCTGGGTACATGGGCTGTTGATAACCGCAAGCAGTGAAGCTGCTGGCCAAAAGGGCAGAAAGAATCAGAAGTTTGACTTTATTAAACATATGCTCGAACCTCGTTTTTAATTATCCATAATCTTAATTTAATCTATTTTCCGTCTTTTGTAAAGCATTTTGATCGAATTTTGATCCAGATTTTTGGATTTTCATGAAAAAATCCCCATCTTCATATTTTTGGAAGACAGGGATTTAAACAGATCGACAGAATGAGGAGAAAAGAGGGTAAAGTTTAGCGGCGAACCTGGTTATTTGTCTGGGTCGTGGTTGTCGTCTGAGCAGGAGTCGTGGTTTTGGTATTGGCATTATAAGTGCCGTAAGGAGTGGTACCGTAACCGGGTGTCGTGCCGTAGCCAGTGCCATAAGCAGGAGTGGTGCCATAGCCGGTGCCATAAGCGGTGCCTGCGCCGTAGCCGGTGCCGTAAGCAGGGGTGGTGCCGTAGCCGGTACCATAAGCGGTGCCTGCGCCGTAGCCAGTACCATAAGCGGTGCCTGCGCCGTAGCCGGTGCCATAAGCAGTGCCTGCGCCGTAGCCGGTGCCATAAGCAGTACCTGCGCCGTAGCCAGTACCATAAGCAGTGCCTGCGCCATAACCGGTGCCGTAGCTGGAACCGGTAGCATAAGGATCGGTATAACCGGTGCCGTAGCTAGAACCATAACCGGTTCCATAAGAAGAACCATAGCTCGAACCGTAGGGATTCATGGGGTATTGCTGAGCACCACAGGCGGTCAGAGCAACAAAGGCGGTCGCAGCCAGGGCCAAAAGTTTGATAGTCTTAAACATAATTTCTTCCCTCTTTTCATTCTGTAACAATTTTGCCGGTACACTTGAACTGAGAGAGAATAAAGACCCTGGAGTGGGATATTAAGTGTTGAAGGTCTCTACGCTCTTCCGGATAATAGATTCCGGCTCACACTGTACTTATCTGCTTCCCCGGCCAAAACATTCTTAATTTAGTCTTGTGTTTGATTTAAGAAATGGTTAATTTTATAAACAGTTTGAACAGCGCTATACCGATCTCCTCACGGGTCTTCCTGACCGGGGCCAGTGGTTGTGTCGGCAGCTATATCCTCAGCACACTATTAGAGCAGACCCAATGCCCCATTTTTGCCTTGATCCGGCAACCCGAAAAGCTGCCGGAAGCCATTCAAAACCATCCCCGTTTGCAGATTTTGGTTGGAGATTTGGATTCAATTGCTCATTGGCAAAGCGAAATTTCCCAAACAGAGGTCCTGATCCACACCGCCGTACAATGGGGCGGACCCGGCGTTTACCAAGTCAATCACAGCCAAAGCCTAAAATTATTCAACTATTTGGATCCACAGGTTTGCCGCCAGATTTTTTATTTTTCCACCGCCAGCCTCTTAAACGGCAAGGGTCAATTCAGTTCACGAAGCCTTTCGGCGGGCACCGATTATATTCGCAGCAAAGCCGCGTGTTATTTGAGCCTGCATCAATCCAAATGGCTATCCAAGCTGATTTTCCTCTACCCCACTGTGGTTCTCGGCGGAGATCAGAACCACCCCTTCAGCGCTGCCAGTCAAGGCTTAAAAGAGCTCCACACTTGGATGCCCTGGTTGCGCTATCTCAAGGCAGAAGGGACCTTTCACTGGATTCATGCCGAAGACATTGCCCATTTGGTGCTGAATTGGCTTCAGCACCCGCCGCAAGAGCAAGAACTGGTATTGGGAAATCCGGCCCAATCAGTCAATCAGGTACTCAGTGAATTGAGTGCCTATACACAGACAAAGCCAATGCAGTTATTGTCACTGGAACGGCTCTTTCCACTTTTACTTCCGCTGCTGTATCAACGCATGAGCGACTGGGACCGCCACTCATTGAGAGAACGTTCACTTATTTACAACAGCTTTTTTCCTGGACGACTGGGCTTGGATTCACGTTTTCAAGAACTGTCTGCGGTACTCAGTCAGTTGAAAATCCCATCCAAAAGACGGTCCCCTTAAGTCTGAACTCAGGGAGAACAAACCCAAGGGGACCATACCTGAAGTGATTGGGTTGGCGCTGGTTTAACCCCAGAGCGCGTTCCAGGCAGTTTTAAGCCGGTCTGTAAAACCGGGCTTCTGACCGGGAGGCGGCATACCCGGCATGCTAGGGGGCTGCTGAGGCATTCCCGGGGCCTGTTGATAGCCAGGCGGAATCTGCTGCGGCTGTTGCGGAGGCACAAAAGGCTGAGGCTGCACAATATACTGCGGCGTCTGACCTTGAACATGTGGATACTGCTGAGGCACAATCGGCACCTGTTGTGGGGTGGGCGGCATCATCACCTGCTGAGGTGACTGCTGAGCAGCCATCTGAGGTACCGGTTGCTGAGCCGGTGCTTGGGCAGCAGTCAGACGTTGGGCGATATTTTCATAAGCGGCCACTTCCTGGGCATTGGGCTGGTAGCGCTGCTCTTTGACACGCTGCTCCAATTGCAGCGCCCACTGGACTTCCTGTTGGCTGACATTGCCCATTTGCGGCGCAGCAGCTTGGGGGGCCATGGGAGCCTGAGGCTGCTGGGGCATCATCGGCTGTTGAACTGGTTGAGTGGGCATCTGCGGACGCGGTGCCGGTGGCTGGGCCATTTGGGGAGCTGGTTGTTGAGCGGGCGCTTGGGCCGCATTCAGGCGTTGGGCGATATTTTCATAAGCGGCCACTTCCTGGGCATTGGGCTGGTAGCGCTGCTCTTTGACACGCTGCTCCAACTGCAGAGCCCACTGGATTTCCTGTTGGCTGACATTGCCCATTTGTGGCGCAGCAGCTTGGGGAGCCATGGCAGCCTGGGGCTGTTGGGGCTGCATCATCGGCTGCTGGGGCATGACCGGCGCTTGCGGTGCCGGAGGCAATGTTGCAGGGGCATACTGGGTCATGGCTACCGCAGGGGGCGTTTGGGGTGACCCTCTCAAACTGGTAGGCACGGTGACCACGGGTTGTCCGCTGCCAGGAGCAGCAATCGGCAGAGGCATCGGAGAGGCTCCTGGCGGAGCAAAAGGTTTGCTCCAGCCATTCCAATCACGGGCCCCAGCGGGAGGGGTTGCACCGGGAGCGGCGGGTTGTTGGGGCTGCTGAGCAGCCGCGAGGCGTTTGGCAATGTCTTCGTAGCGGGCAGCCTCTTGGGCTGTTGGCTGCTGGCCACCTTTGACTTTTTGCTCCAATTGCAGGGCCCATTGAATCTCTTCTTGACTGACGGGTGCGGCAGCAGGTGCTGCTGGTGCTGTTGGTGCTGCTGGCTGCTGTGCTGCAGACAGGCGTTTGGCAATATCTTCATAGCGAGCAGTCTCTTGGGCTGTCGGCTGTTGGCCACCTTTGACTTTTTGCTCCAATTGCAGGGCCCATTGCACTTCTTCTTGGCTGACCGGCGCGGCAGCAGGTGCTGTGGGAGCTGATGGCTGTTGGGGTTGTTGGGCCCCGGCCAGACGTTTAGCAATGTCTTCATAGCGGGCAGCCTCTTGGGCTGTCGGCTGTTGGCCACCTTTGACTTTTTGCTCCAATTGCAGGGCCCATTGCACTTCTTCTTGGCTGACGGGCGCAGCAGCTGGTTGGCCAGGAGGTGGCATACCTGCAGCAGGCGCGGGCTGACTAAAAGCCTGACGAATACGGGCTATTTTTTCATCAATGCTGGAGACAACGCGATCCATGTCCTCCGGAGAAGCCACAGGAACGAAGGCATCGGAAGCCATCGCAGGTTGAGCAGGGGAAGTTGCCTCACCAGGATAAACACCGGGCGTAGCACCAGCGCCATTTCGATTAAATGGGCTGTAAACACTGCTCCCCGGCACCTGGGACTGATAACTGCTTGTGTATGTCATGTCAGATACCCTTTCTCAGACCTATACAAGATCTTTATCGCCGCATTCTAAAAAAACATGCTTATCCCTTGATTAAAATAGGATCAATCAAGGCTTAAACTCGGGAGGCAAATCTACCTGAATGCGGGTATAAACCGTGCCTTCGAGCCGCAACTTATTAGTCAGGGCATTAAAAATCACTTTCTTACTGCGAACCACCCCGTCCTTACCCTGTATTATAACAGAGCCTGTCATGATGATTTCCTTCAATTGACGGGTTTTGGGATCCAATTTGACTTCGGCCTTTTGGCAGGTAATGCGGTATTGATTGAGCACAATTCTGACATTTTTATGAAACGAAGTATGCCCCGTGTCCAGGTCCATCTCCACCTCATCGGCCAGCACTTCGACGGTCCGCATTGGAGCAGCAAGAACCCCCAAAGGCCACAAAAGCAGCAAACTCCCCAGACAAAGAGTCCGAAGCACCCTTATTAAATAAGGCTTCATGGGTTAATCAGAAATCCGGGCGATAATATAATGGTTTAAATTGAGAAATATGGGACGTTTAATTTCGTCCAGGGTTTCAAAAAAATCAGCCGGTTCTTTCATCTGAATAATCTGATCATTGAAAGTTTCGACAAACTCAGGGTGGCCTTTTAAAATAACCGTAAAATGAGAGCTAAAAGCCCCCATCTTCATATTTAATTTTTTAGCCAGAATTAAGACATTTTGAAAATCGCAGCGGGCATAAAGCAACAAATCTGAGACCAGATTGTCAATGTATTCGACCCTGATCTCTTTCAACCGCAAAACGACCTCTTCCTGGTTATCCAAGATAAAGACCACATCTTCATCCAAAGAATGGGTAATACTGGAAAGGCCCATTTCAGCCAATGCCAAAGCCTTGGCGAGAGCCGGCTGGGAACTTGTCATTAATTGTTCCAAACTTTGGGGATCAAAGGCAGGTGTGGGAGAGTTGAAAGCCGAAGTCATAAAATTTTTATCGCAATTGCCAGTCTTTTCTGAAAACTGCCTCAAGCATAGCACAGCCAGCAGGCAAATAGAGAGCTGCGCTGCGCCCGTGTTCGGCATGGCTAAATTGAATTTTAAGACAATCCGTCGGAAAAATTTCAGGGAAACGCTCAGCCCATTCAAACAAACACAACGAGCGGGGCTGCCTCAAATAATCCTCAAAGCCCAAATCAAAGACCTCTTCCGCACTGCCCAGACGATAGAGATCAAAATGAAAGAGCAACAGTCCCTGGGGGCTTTGGTACTCATGCACCAAAGCGAAAGTGGGACTCGTTAAACGTTCAGCAATGCCCAAACCAGCGGCAAGTCCTTGCACAAAAGTGGTTTTACCACTGCCCAACTCTCCGTTGAGAAGCCAGACCGAAGGCAATTGAGCGCTGTATTTTGCCAACAACGCTCCCCATTGATGGGTCTCCTCGGGAGAAGACAAGCTAAAATGAATAGGTAAATTGGGCATAGAATAGGCTTAAATCAGGTGTTTTATTTAATTGTGAACAAGAGTAAAAACCAGTTGAAGTTAAAAAAAGCACCCTGCACAGTGCAAAACCAAGCTGTTTATGAAGCAATGCTCCAAAACAATAACAGAAACCTCTCCAGTGCTTAAAGTTTCCTCAACGCGGAGGTATACGGCCGCACCAGAAGTGGGTTTCAACCTTTACAAGGGTTAGGCTCAAAACACATGGATTTCACACTTACGTACAGGGTACTTCTAAATAGTATCCTATCACAGAGCCCGCTCTTTTTAGCCAGAATAAGCCAAACCAAATCAGCCTTTTAAATTCCCTCAGATTTTGCGGAGAACAAACAGAAGACAGCATTTTTGAACGGCCGCAAACAAAGATAACTAAGATCAATTGCTTTATTTAACAGCATAAAAAAGGTATAATTAATCATATTAAAAAAAAATATAGATTTACCAAGCATCTAAATCAATAGATTAAATAAAAATACACACAAACAAACCTATTCATCGCTTTAAGAAAGATATTAATTAAACATTAAATTGTCAGGTTTTTATTTTTAAAATTTTAAAATTACATTAAATCGGCAAATTAGTTATATGGGTTTTTGCTGCAAATTGTGTATAGTTGTGTTATGTGGATTGGCTAATTGTCTGGCATTGAATACTGGCATTGAATAGTGACATGCCGAAAGACGATTAAAGAAAGACCATAAAAGAAATCAGGATTTTCCGAATCTGACACCTGCGTCTGGCTCTGGACCGGCGGTATCAAACTTGAGGTAAATGACGAATGGTTGGTTTGAGATATCTCCCCATGAAAAGTACTGCATTGGTAGCTTTTTCTCTCAGTGTGTCCTTGGCCGTCGTTGGTTGCGTAGCTTCCAGCCCAGACATTCTGAAACAGGTCAAACCCGTTTCAAACGGGTTACAAGCGGCAGCTCCGCTTTCAGCTCCTCTTCCCCAAGCTCGCAATCTGCCCCAATCGCTGTATCGATTTGATTGGACCAGTGATCGTATTGTCGGCGGCTCAGCAAATTTTAGTACCCAGGCCTTTTCAGATTCTGTTAAAGCCAATTTAAGCACCCCCGCGATTGAGCAAGGTGCCAAATCAGCCAGCACATCAGGTGGTTTGACCAGTGAGTTCGCAAAAAACCTGCCTGGTTCTGATAATGTCGAATACCTCCCCAATACCCCAGCTATCATTGGTAGCAACTCCTATTATTTAACAGGCAGTACAGCGTCAACCAATGTCTTTGCCCTCAACGTCAATGGCCAATTGTTGTGGGAGTTGAGCCTGCACGACAATAACGCCCGATTTGTCGGAACCTCTCCTGCAATTGGTGCAGCCGGAGGCGTAAACACGGTTTATGCCTTGGCCAATACCGGACGTCTCTACGCCATTAATGCAGATACTGGTTTGGTACGCAGTTTTGTCGATGTGGTCAATGAAAATTTTGAGTTTACCTCTCCCTGGGTCATTTCTGGTGCCACTGATAGTATTTATCTGGCTGGCAGCAAAGAGGGAAAGGTCTATAAATACACCTTCAATGGCAGCACCTTCACCCAGAGTTATGCCCCCAAAGTCGTCAGCAGCTCAAACACAGGTAAGTTTAAATCTTCTCCCGTGGTAACCGGATTGAATCGGCATATTTACATCGGTTCAGAAGAAGGCAAGTTTTACAAAATCCGGGAAGACAATGGAGCCACGGTGTCAACCCTGGACTTGACCACTTTGCCCCGCAGCGAAGGCTGCCAAGTCAGGGCTGCTGTGGCGGTTGATACTGCTTTGGACGCAGCGATAGCCCCTTGCGGCTCTCAGCTCTATAAAGTTCGCCTGAATGACGCGTCCAATAGTACCAATATGTCTTTGGCCTCACAAAGCCCCTTGCTTGAAATCAAAACCCTCAAAGGTTTTCAGCCAACACGGGTCTTGGGCCCCAATGTAGCAAATCGCACCTTGCCCTCCACAACTGTGGAAAGAGAACCCAAACCGACAGACAAAGACTTTGCAGTGGGCCAGCGTTTTGGATTTAAATCCAATGACTTTGTTCGGATTATCACGTCAACAGGTTTGAATGTTTACGCGACCGTGGATAAAATTGATGATTCGGGAAAAGTATCTATCAAAGAGGATAAATTATTTCCCTTGCCTTCTCCCACCCCCGATCCATTCTTGATCGGTGGAGAGTCGATTAGCGTTGTCAATTATGCAGTGAGACCCACCCCCCTGCCCTCTCCCGATGCCACACCAACCCCGGTTCCAACGGCAACAGCAACTGGAGCGGATATGGTCTTTCAGTTTAAGGTCGGAAGTCCTGAGGGATTGGCTGAAGGAGACAACCTCGTCTTCCCAACACTGCCAGGCACACCCACGGGAACCATTTGCTCTTCCACCAATGCCAATTGTGACAAAGATGCCACAGGCACCAATCGCCACAAGGGCGTAGAAATTGCTCTGGGTGATGATGGCAAAGTTCCTTCGGATGCAGCAAAGATTGTCTATCAGGTCACGATTCCAGATCCCGGTGGTACAATCCGAGCAGCTGTTCAGGACAAGTTGCACACGGAAAAATTTGTGCCCTTTGAAAAAATTCAAAACAGGGTCATGGGTACCACCAATTCCACCATTGAGTTTGAAGTGGGCAGCGTCGCTGAGTTTAGCCCCGGTCAAATGGTGCGAATCACCCACAACAACAACAGCCTGCGCGGTCGTCATGAATACGGTGTCATCGCCACGGTTACGGCAGCAACCCGGCGTATTCGCTTAAACAATGCCTTGATCGATGCTCCAGGTTCGGGTGATCGGGTCGAAATTATCGATGCCAATACCGCTGCATATGGGCGGGTGGTTTCATCACTCTCTTACTCGAGTGCAAATATTCTTTCGGCTCCTGTTTTAAGAGGCAATGCCCAGCACGTCTACCTGCAACATGGCAATGCAGTTTTTGAGTTAAATTACGCCGACGATACCCGCTTCAAAGATGAGGCCAAATTTGTCGTCCTGCAGTCTGCCCGTCTGGATCAAAGCAATTTGTCCCTGACAGCAGCTTCCCGCTCAGGGCCGTTGGTCTTGCCCAACGACAAACTCCTGGCGATTGATACCGATCCCAGTGGCAATACTGGAATTGCCATTAACCGGGTTTTGCTCCCTCTGGATGCAAACTCAGAACGTCTCAACGATGTCTTTCCCATTACTGTCCCCAATTCCAAAGGCGAGTTGCCCAAGCGGGCAGAGTCTTTCCCTGTTCAACTGGGAGGCGGCTCCGACTATGTGGTTTTCAGCGGCGGCAATGGAATTGTCTACAAATTGCATAAGGATATGGCCTGGTAATGAACAGAAAACATATTCAGTCGGTCCTCGTTTCTTGTGGGCTGGCGCTCAGCGTTGGCTGTACGGTTCCGTTTCTGGTGAACACAAAGGACAATAACAGTGGAGCTATCTCTCCTGTTGGTCTGCCTTCCTCATTGGCATCAAGCCTGCCCGTTTTCCTGCCTCCAGCAGGCGGTTCTCCCAACGGTCCGATCGCCATCCCTTCGCCGTCAGGCCCCTTTGGTGCGATAGCCTCTGGCAACCCCGGTATCGACGGTCCGTTGCCAGTTCCAACGGCAACCCCTTTTCTGCCCAATCTGCCCCCTGATATTGACAATCAGATCGCAGCCAACCCCTTGCCGATTATTCAGGCCAGTGGACAACTCACAGCGACTCAACCGATTGTCAAATCGATTATCAAAGGCAAAGTCTTGGGCTGGAATATCAAAAACGAGCGCTTTGAACCTTTGGCCAACGCCCGCGTTAAAATTGACGAATCACTCTCTCTGACAACTGATACCAATGGTTTTTATGCCACCACCCAAGAGTTTGATAAACTGGTCAGTATCTCTGCTGGTTTTGAGGGCTACACCGCATCATCTGTCACCGATGTGCCTCCAGGTACCAACCGCGACGTCCACCTCAACCCCTTGGCAGAGGGCCCACTCTATCGCCAAGAGGTCTTTAGCTTTAATGGGGGTGTGACCAATTTGAACCAAAATGGCCGGGATTCGTTTGTGGTCTTTGCAGACGCAAACCAGAGCAAAGCAGCGGCAGCCACTCCCGACAAATTCACGGGCCGTTACACCATGAATGTGCGCGTCAAAGCCAATCGCGCCAGCACCCAAGGAACCCTCTTTTCTGGGGTCTTTGAAAGTGTCGGCAGCCTCTTGCAATTGACCCAATACGGCTACAGCCCCAATGTGGCAGTGCCCACCCCCCCACCGCAGCCCGTGCCGACAGCGACACCCAGCAACAGTGGCACGATCACAGCCCCCAAACTAAAAGCCACGGAACTCTTGCTTTCGCTGAACCACTTGGTCAGCCCAGAGGCCTTTGGTCAGATCACCGTGAACCTGACTTCCGCTGCAGACAGCGGTCTGAACAACGCGGTAATGCATGTCTATATCAACCTGCCTGACGGTGGACGGGTGCTGGTGGCAAAATACACCAACAATACCTCTGCCACAGTGACCCAGGTGGTACGTGTACCCAAATTGTCAAACACCACCTTTACCCTTGAAGCCCACAGCGGAACGTCACTCAAAGGTAGTGATATTATTGTGCCGAATATTCAGCTCAACAATACAATTACCCGCACTTTCTTGCCGCCGCCTGTGTTTAACCGGATTGGCGATGAAACCAATTTTACGGATCTGAACAAAACCCACTTTAAGACCAGTGACTTGACACCCACCATTGGCTGGAATAAACAAAACAGCGTCAATAGCTATCAGTTGGATGTTCAGGGCGAAACCGCCCAAACCTTCCGCTGGGAAGCCTATACCCTTGGCACTTCACTGACTTACCCCGATTTTGGTACGGATCATCCGTCCAGTCTCAAATTGGGCAATAATTACAAAGTACAGCTGATGGCCAGTGACTTTGATATCGGCACCTTCAATGTGTTGAGTTCGAATTCAAACTGGGAAGCCCCCACCCGCTTAGAGCGCAGTGTGGCGGGTCAAAGTGCCCCGGCCTCTTTCTCGGTACAATTGTTGAATCCCACAATTCGCAATTTTGCCCAAGGCTACCGGGTCGCTTACAATACCCTGACCTTCCTGTCCAACTAGACCGTCAAATCAAACAGACCGGGTTGAAACGATTCACCCGGTCTGTTTTTTTGTCTGAAAAAAATCAACGTTTGAAAATAAAATAAACCGCAGCGACCAGACAGGCAAAACCCAGCAGGTGGTTCCAGCGAAAGCTCTCATTTTTAAACACCAACAGGGAAAAGACCACAAAGACACACAGGGTCATCACTTCTTGAATCACCTTGAGTTGGATCAGCGAAAAAGGGCCCCCATGACCAGCAAAACCAATCCGGTTGGCGGGCACCTGAAAACAGTATTCAAACAGGGCGATGCCCCAACTGATCAAAACGATCGCCACCAATCCCAGAGATTGGAAGCCTTTGATCTCACTGAATTTGAGATGCCCGTACCAAGCCAAGGTCATAAAAATATTCGAGCAGAGCAAAAGCCCCAGGGTCATCGCAATTTTCATGAAGGAGAGTTAAGTGGCTTGGGGCTGACGCAGAGCCTGAAAATCAGGGTTTAAATTGGCTTCTTCGCTGAGCTGGCCGTCTTTGAGATGGGAATAGACCCAAACAGCCAAAATCGTCGAGGTCGCTCCAGGGGCATTAAAGGTTCTCACAATTTTTTCTTCAAAGTGATTCCAGATCGGCATGACCACTTTGCGGGTGCCCTGTTTTTGCATAAAGACCTCGATCTTATCGACCTCAGACTGACAGGCATGGAGTTGCACATGCTCCTGAAAGAGAAAGAGGAATGCGCCATGGGCCCGGCATTTTGCTGGACGACCTGCATAGGCCCCACATTTCTCGTCCACCAAAAATGGGCACTGGGTATCCGCCAATTGGGGCAAGACCCGCGCAAAGGTTTCCACTTTGCCCATGTCCGCCTCTTGTTGGATGGTGTCATGCACAGCCCACAGGGTTTCGGCATGGGTAGCAAACAGCGATTGAACGCGTCCAATCATGGCTTCACGCTGCTCTTGGGACCAATAGCGCAAAAGATAATCATGCAAGATCGCCCACTCAGCCGGTGTCGCGACGGGCATGGAAGTGCCTTTGCAGCAGGTATTGCACTGGGTGCGGCAGGCGATATGGGGGTAGAGATCGAGCACATCATTGCTGAGCTGATTGATCAGGGTATAGACATCGCTCAGGCTGGAACTCGCATCCAACAAGAGCTTGGAGTGCAAAACACGGTCAATTTTTTGGCGGGTGGGTGAAGGAGGTTGCATGTGGGTATTTTAGCACCAAATTCAGGGCGCGAGCGCAAAAATAGAAGAGCGCTAGCGCAAAAAAGGATTGGCTTTTTTTTCTTCCCAAATCGTACTTTCGCTGCCATGGCCAGGGTAAATTCGGGTACCGTCATCCAAGGTCAAGAGCCGCTGCTGAATCGACTTCATCAAAGTGGGCTCAGAACCGCCCCAGAGATCTGTGCGGCCCACGCCACCGCGAAAAAGCGTATCGCCAGTAAAGAGATGGTTTTCGTGGCCAGCGATCTGAAAACAGACACTGCCAGGGGTGTGGCCGGGGGTGTGCAATATTTTGCTTTTGTTGTTGCCAAAGCCGATCTCCATTTCATCGGCCAAATGCCCATCGAGCGGACAGGTGGGTTCCAAATTCAGACCAAACATCGCGCCCTGCATCGGCACCTGATCATAGAGGAAAAGATCTTCGGGATGCAAGAGAATTTGCGCTCCCAGCGCTGCTTTTAACTCTTTGCTGGCGCCCACATGGTCAAAATGAGCATGGGTGTGCAAGAGGTATTTCACGGTTAAATTGTGGGCTTTGAGGTAGGCCAAAATTTTGGGTGCATCGCCACCGGGATCGATCACCAGCGCTTCGCGGGTCTCGGGGCAGGAAACAACGCTGCAATTGCATTGTAATAGGCCAACTGGAAAGGTTTCGATCTTGAGCATAAAGGGGATTCTTTCTGTTTGAAACATTGAGGGAATGTTTCTATTATAAGGCAACTCAGAAGGCGACTTTTCGACTCAACAACTTCAGATTGCGATCCCGATAGGTCAGGCATTGTATTATCTGGGCACCAATTATCAAACAGTATTAGCTTCGGCACGTAGCGGTATCGCTGTAGCCCTGACCACTTGGCAACAGGCCACGAATCAGACGCTGAAAAAGAACTCCGGCGGCTTGAAAACAAAGAAGAAAAGCTCGATAATTTAGGGGATGATATTGCCGGGGCAGAGACCGAAGCTGGCAAGCAGTGCGAACCCAGTAATCCAGAACAAAATCCTGCTCATGATCCAAATGATGGCCCGTATGGAAAGACTGATAGATTCACTGAAGGAGATGCTCGAAAAATAGCAAAAAATAGTGGGAAAAATGGAAAAGAAAAATTTGATGCAGAAGAAATAAAAAAAGAAATATGGGGCAATAATGCTTCCAAAGCGGATCTTTACCTAGATGAGTTGGGTTATATTTATGTTGCACCCAAACCTAAAGGAGGGCAATTTCCTTCTCATTATGAATGGTCTGGCTCTAAACTCTCTGATTTCATATGATTAAATCCTATTTGGCTTTTGGTTTTTCCTTTTCTTCTAAAAAAGTTTTGGATGCCCAAAGCATCAGCCAAACTTTAAATATTCAACCCACCTCAAGTAAAAACCCAGGAGATCCCATGGGCCAGAGAAAAGATGGGGTCATATTTGGATACTGGGAGTATTCCACTGAAAATAAAGCAGCGATCCATGACAATAGCGATGTCGAAAAAAGCCTCAATCCACATTTTGAACATTTAAGTCAGCTCTTTTTGCCTCATCAAGCGTCTATTTTGACCATCAAAACAGTAATGCCAGCCCAACTATCTTTAACAGTCAAATGGCTCACGGATCAAATCGGCCAAGAACATGGCCCGATCTTGAGCAAAAGACATTTAGAGATTTGCCAAAATCTAAGTATAGATACGCTGCGCTTCAGTTTAGACACACCCGATACAGACGAGATCAATGAGCTAGAGCTGTGTTCGAAATGCATCAAATATAAGAAAACACCAACATGGTAAACACCTATTTGATTCTAGAGCTGCACTTAAACGCCCCCACTGTGATAGATAGCCATCAAGTCAGTGAGATACTCCAACTCCCTGTAAACAGTCACTTAGATGAAAATACATCTTTATGGGTCTACTCCACTGAAAACAAGGTTCCTTTGGCTGAGATGGAATTTGATGGAGATTTGAATGCCCATCTTTTGCACTTAAAAACAGTCTTTTTAACGCACCAGCGCTCTATTGAAACGATTAAAAAACTGAGCGCGGGTAAGCTGTCTTTAAGCATCAAATGGGCTTCGGATGAAATATACTGCAATGGGCCGAGTTTTGATTTTTCATCCTTTTCAGCACTCGACTTTTTAGGGATTGAGGAGCTGAAATTTGGAATTACTGCGCTTGAAAACAATGAACCCGATGAAGAGAAATATTGCTCCTGCTCATGATATAAAATCCATCTTAATCTTGACCTGATTTTGTTGTAATACCTTAAAGCTCAGAAAATTATGACATATCAAAATCTCTTACAAAGACTGACCGGTGATACCGGACTGTATATAATGGCATTTGCCTTCCAACGCCAGCAGAGTCTGACTTTGATTTTTCACAAAACAGAAGACAATCCACGCCAGGAAAATAGCGAATGGGTGGAATACATTCGAGGCGAAGTCTGTTTTTTTCTAAATTCTGTCCAAGCCTTTGAAATGAGAAACTCGGATTTTCAATGCCCTCTAGAGCAAAAACAGTTTAAAGAATTCGGTCTCTACAGGCGTGATATTTTGGCCTTTGACGTAGATTTCACAACAAGTCAACACACTTATTTTTTGTTGACCACAGGAGGCGAAGAATTGTCTTTTTCCTCTTCAGCAGAACCCGTTATTGCATATAGTGATTTTTCAGAGTCCATTCACGAAAGAAAATATGTTGAAATGAACCTGCTTAAATATGGACTTATCGCCCAAGACTTATGTCCTGAGCATCTTCATTTCTGTGACGAAACCTGTGGGGATTGAGTTACCCTAAATGCTTGAAGATATCGAACACCTGATTCAGCAAAAAGCAAGTTTGTGCAGAGGCGGCGTTGAATTTCTCTCACTGGAGACAGCCAAAGAGATCGTAACACTGAGCCAAATCAGCAATCTGGCCGTGATTGGCATTGATACCTTTCTCAACCAAAGAGAGGGAGCTATCATCGCGACAGAGCTTATTTTTGATTATTCTCCCCCAAGAGAGCCCCATTTAAAACTGCCCTGGCAGGAATTTAAAGAGCGGGTAAATACCAGTGCCTTGCATTTTCTTGATTTTTTTGCAAGAAAAGCAAAAATCCGGTGATTCGCTGCTGGTTGAGTTGGTGCTCATAGAGTGCTATGAAAAATGACTCACAGCTGTTGCCGAATCAGCTCCACCACCTGCGCCAACTCAGCTTGGGTATTGTAAAAATGCGGTGAAAAGCGCAAATAACGCCCTTCGCGCAGGGAGCTTTCGATCCGGGCGGCGGTCAGGCCTGCATGTAAAGCCGCGGCGCGCTCAGGGGCCAGCTCAAAGGTCAAAATGCCCAGGCGTTCAGCCGGGTTCTCGGGGGTGATGCACTTGAGGCCCAGTTCTTGGCCTGCCGCTTGTAAATAGCCGGTCAGGGAGAGAATCTGCGCTTCAATCTGGTCAAAACCGGCCTCGGCAAAAACGCCCAGGGCGGCATGCAAACCAGCAATGCCCATAAAGTTGAGGGTGCCGCTTTCAAAGCAGCGCGCATCAGCGCGAAAATTGAGCTGGTAATCGAGCAAATTCCACTCGTCGGTCACACTCAGCCAGCCCGCTATGGCCGGGTGCATTTGGGCCTGTAAACGCTCGGAGACATAGATAAAACCGGCTCCAGCTGGCCCCATCAGCCATTTGTGACTGCCAGAAGCGACAAAGTCAATCCCCAGCTCTTCAACGGGCAGAGAGGTTGCTCCCAGGGCCTGAATGCCATCGACACTCAACCAAGTCTGGTTTTGTTTGCAGAGCTGGCCCAAGGCCCTCAACGGCATGCGCTGGCCCGTCAAAAACTGCACTTGACTGATCGAAAGCAAACGCGTGCGCGGCGTCAAAGCCGCTTCAAAATCTTCGAAA
>JBIKWL010000155.1:0-12040 GCA_044356335.1 Candidatus Sericytochromatia bacterium | reverse complement strand
CTGCCCAGAGCTTCTCGCTGCTTCCAGCCGATTCCCCGCTTTCCGTTTTAACGGCTCTCGGGATTTGCTCTCCGGGTCAGGCTGGCATCTTTCAACTTGCGTTGAACGCCGCCCCTCCTGGGATTTCGTCTGGGCGTCTCACCCAGACCGTTTGTTACGTTTCTTCGCTTCACCGAAGTTCGTATCATCAATATACTAAGAATAGGTTATGAATGTCAAGACAAGTTTGTGATTATTTTAAAATTAATTTAAACACTCCAGTCGGGCATGTCTTTGTCCAGGTTGGGGGTATTGGTTAAATGTCAGTCAACGTTTATCAAATAAAGGACTTTTTCTTTCATTTGCAAGTCAGGGCTGGATTCCCAACCCCAAATCAGGGAAAATAGAGTTATGCAAACACATTCACAGAATCCAGATGTTTTCCAAGCGGGACTCTCCCGCGTTTTGATTCCCGTGCGCACCCGTGGGGTGGGTATGATGGGCTATGGCATGTTGCACAATGTGGTCGAAGGCATGTCTTCGGATCTCTATGTGCGAGCGCTGCTGCTCAAAGATGCCCAGGGTAAAACCCTGGCTTATGCCAATGCCGAGATTTGTTTTGTCACACTTGCCATTCGCAGCGCTGTGTTGGAGCGCTTGCAAAGCCAACAACCAGAACAAAATTGGCGCGAAGAAAATCTGTTGCTCACGGCCCAGCACACCCACAGTGCGCCAGGGGGCTATTCCCATTATTTCTTTTATAACGTGACCATGCCCGGCTTTCAGCCTGAGGTCTTTGAAGCGATTGTCTCGGCCTTTGTCGAGGCGATTGTCTCGGCCCAAAGCCAATTGGCTCCCGCCCAGTTGGAATTTGTCCAAGGGGCCTTTGAGCCAGAGATGGAAGTGGGTTTTAACCGCTCACTCACGGCGTATAACAAGAACCCCGAAGTGACGCCTTTGACTGATTACGAGACCCATTTGGCGATCGACCGCAATCTCTATCTGCTGCGTGTATTGTCCCCTGAGGGGGAGTTGCGCGGTGTGATCAATTGGTTTGGCGTACATGCCACCAGTGTGGGCCCCAAAAATCGCCGGATCTCTTCCGACAACAAGGGCTACGCCGCCAGCTTTTTAGAGCAGCGCTACCACCACCGCCAAGAAAACACCGAATTTGTGGGTATTTTCGCCCAAGGAGCGGCGGGTGATGTCTCGCCCAATTTTCATGGCAAAGGCCGGGATTGGCCCAAAGGCAAATTCGAAGACGATCTTGAAAGTGCGCGCTTTAATGGCAAATTGCAATTTCAAAAGGCCCACGAACTCTGCGAGGCACCTGCGCTTTTTGCGATCAGCGGTTCTCTTGATGCCGAGTTGGTCTATGCCGATTTCTCTTGCCAGTCTTGTGATCCTGCTTTTACGGGCGGGTTAGAAGGCTGTCAGACTGCGTCTTCGGCCCATGGGGTGGCCTTTTTTAAAGGCACTACCGTTGATGGCAAAGGTATCAGTGATATGGCAGGCAGCCTTCTGGCGGCGGTTGCCCGTCGCTTGCGCAAATCTTTGCTCAAAAAAGCCGAAGCGGCAGGACCTGCAGAGCAAGAGCGGATTTTAAACAAATTGGCAGCCCAAGATCCCAAAGAAATTTTGATCGACAGTGGCGACAAACATTTTTTGGGTATGACGGAGATCAAAGATCTGCCGATCCCCGACTTTCTCGATCCTGTCGTGGGTGAAGTCAAACGCCTGCACCGGATTCAGGCCATTCAAGAGCACAGCTGGACCCCCCATGTTTTACCGGTGCAGTTGTTTATTATTGGCAATCTGGCTCTGGCAGGTGTGCCGGGCGAAATAACCACCATAGCGGCCCGGCGTTTGCGGGTTTCTCTCGAAAAGACCCTGTCAGCCAGGGGGGTGAAACAGGTGGTTGTAGGCAGTTATGCCAATGCCTATCACGGGTATATTACAACCGCCGAAGAGTATGCTGTGCAAAATTACGAAGGGGGGCATACGGTTTTTGGCAAATGGACCCTGGCTGCGTTTCAGACGGTCTTTGAACAGGTCGCCCAGGCCCTGAATACGCCACTGCCTGAGCGGGTTTTGCCCAAAGAACTGAAACCCCCTGTGTTTTCTGAGCGAGAATTGGCCTTGCGCACTTTTAAGCCAGAAGAACCCTCCCTGCGGAGAAGCCGGTGACGGCCAAAACTTACCAAGACTATCTGCGTGTATTGGCAGGGCAGCAGGCCCCTTATGCCCTGCTCGATCTCGATTGTCTTGATCAAAACATTCAGGCCCTACTCAAACGGGCAGGCAAACTGCCTGTGCGGATTGCCAGTAAGTCGATTCGCTGCCGTTGGGTTTTGGATTACCTCTTTCGGGCCTCTCCCCAATTTCAGGGGCTGATGACCTATAGCGCAGCTGAGACGGCTTGGTTGGCTGCGGAAGGTTTTGACAATCTCCTCTTGGCCTACCCCAGTTTTGACCAAGCTGCAATGCGCGCGATTTGCGCCCATGTGCGTGCAGGCAAACAGATTTGGCTGATGGTGGATTCTGCTCAACAGGCCAGCTTTCTGAATCAGGTGGCCGAGGCCGAGCAAACGCAATTGCAGATTTGTTTGGATATCGACATGTCGAGCGATTATCCGGGCCTGCATTTTGGCGTTTGGCGCTCACCCTTGACGCGCCCCGAGCAGGTGATTGACTTGGCCAAGCAGATCTTGAAATGGCCTCAGCTCAAACTCAACGCCTGTATGGGTTATGAGGCTCAGATCGCGGGTGTGGGCGATGCCATGGCGGGCCAAATGGCCAAAAATTTGGTGGTCAAGCAGCTCAAAAGCCATTCGATTGAACAGCTCAAATTGCGTCGCAGGCGCGTCTGTGAGGCCTTGTCTGGGCTGGGGATTGAATTGGCGCTGTTTAATGGGGGGGGCACCGGCAGTCTTGAAAGCACCGCTCTGGATCCTTCCGTGACGGAGGTGACGGTGGGTTCGGGTTTTTACGCTCCGACCCTGTTTGATCATTACAGCCAGTTTCGCCATTTGCCAGCAGCCCTCTTTGCTTTGCCTCTGACGCGCCAACCCGCACCGGGTATGTTCACCTGTTTTAGCGGCGGTTATATTGCCTCTGGCAGCGTGGGCAAAGAAAAATTGCCCACGCCCTGTTTGCCACCAGGGCTCTCGCTGCTCGACAACGAAGGCGCAGGTGAAGTGCAAACCCCACTTAAATACGCAGGAGCAGAACCGCTCAAATTGGGGGATCCCGTATTTTTTAGACATGCCAAGGCCGGAGAACTCTGCGAGCGTTTTAACCAACTCTGGCTCGTCAGGGGCGAATCGGCACCCGAACCCGTGTTGACCTACCGCGGTGAAGGTCAGTGTTTTGGTTAAGTTGTGATCAACCTAAAAATATTTAAATCCCCCCAGTGGCCCCGGCTGCTGCTGGATTTAATCATGTTGATTCTGGCTGTGGTGCATTTTGGTTTGCTGGTTTTCGACAGCACCTATTTTCGCTTTCGCAATTTTTATTCTTTTTATGCACCCAGTGTGGTCTTGTTTTATGACCCAGTCAAAGGAGTCTCCCCCCATCAATTCACAGGAGGTTACCTCTCCCAGGCCAGCGAGTATTTTAGTTCCTGCCATGCGGCCCAAAGCGTTGATCCCAAGTTACAGGCCCAGTTGGTTCTGCTTTCTGATCAGATGATTGAAGAAAATCCCTTTGAACGGGCGGGGCTGACCGGACAATTGGAAACGATCAAAGAGAATATGCGCAAGTTTACCGGCCACAAAACCAGCTCCAAGACGGCCTTTCGCAGTTTTTGGCAAGAGGGCTGTTCCCGCCTGGAGATTCGCGAAAAATTTTATCACAGGCGTATTGCTCCTTATATTCAGACCAATTTTTGGCGACAAATCGACACCGATGGCCAGCCGGTGGACCATTTTTTAATCGTCGATCTGTGTTTTATTGCGCTCTTTCTGCTGGAGTTTTTGCTGTCTTGGATCAGCGCCGTACGTAAATTTGGGCCCGATCAGAAGGTGCTCTTTCCCCTCTACCATTGGTACGATTTGGTCAGTTGTATTCCCCTGCGGGAATTGCGCTATTTACGCCTTTTGCGTATTCTCTCGCTCTATGTGCGCTTGGTTCAGTCGGAGGTGATTCTGCTCAAAGAGTTGCCTCTTTATACGCGTTTTCTCAAATACCAACGCATGATTCTTGAAGAGATCTCCGATCAGGTGGCCCTGAATATCCTCAACAATATTCAGGCCAAAACCCGTCTGGGTACCAACCGTGAGCTGGTGGAAGAAATTCTCAAAACTTACCGCCATGCGATTCAACATTTAATTGTCGTTCATTTGCAGCGCTTTCAACTGCCCCACTTGAATGAAAAGCGAGAGGAGATCTCGGATATGTTGGCTGACGTGCTCTGGGACAGCATTCAGGCCAGCGAAGATTACCGCCGTTTGCAGCAGATTCCCTTTTTGAATACCGCCCTCGATCAGGCCTTGAACAAGCCCAAATTGGAGCGCATGGCGGCCCAGAGTCTGGATATCTTTCTCGCTGAAGCGGAGCAAAAGCTACAGAGCCCAGAAATGAAAGAATTTCTCACCGTTTTGGTGGGGGATGTGCTTGATCAGGTGATGGAGATCAGCCGCGATCACGAAATTCAGACCTTGCTCGAAAACATACACCTGACCGTGCTCGAAGAACTCAAAAAAAGCAGCATCGCCAAAACCTGGAAACCGAGTACGCGCACGGCGAGAAATCCAGATAGAATAACACTTTTGCCCCCGCCTATCGAAAAGCCTTAAAACAAATCTTAGCTCAGCAAAAAAGGCGGTATTTTTCGCTTTTTTGCTTGCATTAAACATACAAAAAAGATACAATAAATATACAGTATCATACAGTTGAGTGATCGCCCAATCAAAGGGGTTCTGGGTTCTTTTAAATAACCTGAAAAACCTTTTGAATCTGTGTTTAAGCTCAATCTTTGATTCTCAATTTTATCACTGAGATTCACCCCCTCAATGCTGAGAAAAGGGGAGTCTGCGGAGGTTTTGTTCAGATGCGTATACAAAAACGTATACAAACGCCGGGAATGTATCAGACTTCCCTGCAGCGCTGTACCTGTCCTGACTTTGTTTTCAGGGGCGGCAGTTACAGCTCTGATGGGCAGCGTTGCTGCAAACATATCCGGCGTCTTGAACAAGAGCTCTCTTATTTTCATACCGGTTGGAATCGTTTTGCCCAAACTTGGATTTGCCTCTGTCAGGATTTTGATTGCGACGCCACTTGCCGTCATATTCAGGCCCTGATCGAAGTTCAGCCCCAGGTCCTGAGGCGCTGAACGCTGGCCAACCCCACCATGCTTTTTAATTACAAAGGAGACCCGAGAATGCGTGTTACCCAAGAATCCCTGCCCGAATTGCGCAAAGAAATCCCCTATAAATGGAAAGTGCAAACCGCCAAACATTGGGGCTGTGAATGTGTCGCTTATATCGACGCCCGTCAGGTGATGGATTTGCTCGATGAAGTGGTGGGTCCACAAAATTGGCAGGATCACTACCGCGAAGTGGCTGGCAAGGTCTATTGCGATCTCTCAATTCAGGTTGAAGATGAATGGATCACCAAATCTGACTGTGGTACAGCTTCCAATTTTGAAGCTGAAAAAGGCCAGGCCAGCGACGCCTTTAAGCGGGCAGCTGTCAAATGGGGCATTGGCCGCTTTCTCTATCAGCTCTCCACTGTACGCACCAAATCGCTCGAAAATGGCAAAGACGATCGGGGCAATCCCCGTTTTTTCCCTGCCGATGACCAGGGCCAGCGGATCTACAATCTGACGGGTTATATTCACAATCTGCAATCCCGCAAAAAGACCGGCTACGAACCCGCCGCCCGCAAAGCCTCTGCCCCAGCTGCCAGCACGTCTTCTGCGCCAAATTCTACGTCAAATTCTGTGCCCAAACCAATCAGCCCATCACCTGTGGCCATTGCCAGCGCTGATGAAGCCGCCACCCAGCCCCAGCGCGACGAAATTCGTCTCCTGTGTGAATCTTTGGGCTGGTCGGGCACCGAGTTCAGCAAATACCTGCAGGCCAAAAAAATGAGCTGGAAGCATCTGATGCGCTCCCAGGCGGCCCGCTTGATCAATGAACTCGAAAGCCAATTGCCCAGCGATATCAACGCCCTGAGTAAGGTTTAAATCGCAAAGTCCCATGGGATCTTTTGTCTGTGTCTGAGGCAATTGAGTCCGGTTGTCAGGAAATGCCTTTGATTGTTCACTTTGGAGCAGTCAAAGGTTTTTTTTAGGGCAGACTTATCTCTGGCTGTCTGACTCTGGCAAGCTCGGGCTGCCAGAGACAGACCCGCAAATCACAGGCCCCCTCGGCATTAAAGACGATCCCTTCAGCTTCCAAAAGCCGGATTTGAAGTTCCCCTGACTGTTGCTCTGTCGAAATTTTGCCTTTGGCATTGAGAACCCGCTGCCAAGGCAGATCCGCTCCATTGCTGGCTAAAATCCGTCCCACCTGCCGGGCTGCACGGGGATGACCGCTTAACGCTGCGATTTGACCATAAGTGGCCACTTTGCCCCAGGGAATCTGGGCCACCCATTTGAGCACGGCTGCTTTCATCGCCCCTCAATCCGATTCTCCCCTTGGCCCCATTCTTGCAGGCGTTGGAGTTGTTCATGCAGCTGAGCATCCAGAGCAGGCGCATAGCCAACCTTTTGGCCGAGCTGGCCCAACAAGGCGGCCTGGGCCCCCAATTGTTTTTTCAAGAGGTCGAGGCCTTCTTGCAATTCTTCGTGAGCTTCTAAGCGCAATTTGTCAAGTTTTTCACGGCTCAAGCGCATATTTGCCTGTAATTGCTCGCCAAATTCGGCCAAAATGCCCGCTTTTTCTTTGCGTTTAAAATCCTGGCTGGCGGCAATTGCATTGAGGGCCAAATCCAAGTCAATAAAGATTTTTAAAAAGGCCCTGAACAATTCGACGATGTCCGGGGAATTGGGTTTGGGGGCCAGATTTAAGCCCTCTTCGAGGGCATTGGCCCTGCGGATCAGCTCTTCGGTATCACTGCCGAGCCCGCTGCCAGAAGGACCTTCGGGGTTTTCTGGATCCCCTGCATTTCCTGGCCCGGGCAAGGAATATACCTGGTTGAGCCAGGTTTGTATGAGGTCTTCCGCTGGGGGCACCTGAAAGCTTTGCAACCGGGCCAAAAAGTCTTCGGGATTGCTGTCTGCGAGCTCTGGCCCAGAAAAGAGTCCATTTGCTGAAACTTCAGTTGGCTCTGAGCGCATGCTTGCCACCGCCTCTGCTGCGAGATCGGCCAGGGCTGAATGGTTGGCTTGCAATTCTTGGGGATTGAGTTGGGCTTTGGCCGAACTGAACGCGCTAAACAAACTGTGGGGATCCAAACGCTGGGGGTCCAGCATCAGCGTCTCTTGCGCGGTTTCAATCAAGAGATAGGCCTGGCTCTGTTCTGGCAATCCGTACTGGCTGCGCAAATCACTGAGCAGGTTGCCCACTTCGCCGATAAAACTCTGTGCCGCTTCGATATTGATTTCTGCCTGCATCAAAGAGTTTAAGAGCTTTTCGCGGTTGGGCAGTTCAAATTCAATTTCTTGCGAGGAACTGTCGGCATTCTCTGCGACGACGATCCTGGCTGAGAGCCAAGTGGCGGGATTGAGGGCATGCAAAACCAGACTCTCTTCGGGGCTGATTTCAGTCGAGGCAGTGGTTGCCTCATTTTTTTGACTGTTTTGGACGGCAGATGACTCCGTGGCGGTGCCAGCAGACTGAAAAAGCGGGGTGTGTTCGGTTATTTTCATAGAAACTCCTTTGGGCCTGGACTCAGGGCTCCTGCAAAGTGTATACCCCAATTGCCCCCGCTTTAATTCAGAGGAAGCCTGCTTAGAGTCCAAATTGCTGGGTCAAACGCACCAAATCTGCATAAGAGCCGGGCTCTAAACTGGCGCCACCCACCAACGCGCCATCAATATGGGGCATTTGGATCTGGGCTTCAATTGTGGAAGGTTTGACGCTGCCCCCGTAGAGCAGGCGGACTTTGTTGGCGACGTCCTGGCTGTAGAGCCGCGCCAAATGGTCGCGGATCAAGCCCAGAATGCGGTTGGCTTCGATTTCGTCACAGGTTTTGCCTGTGCCAATTGCCCAAATGGGTTCGTAGGCAATCACAACCCGATCGGTATAAGAGGGGATCATCTGCACGCCTTGCAGGCCCAATTCGACTTGGCTGAGAATTTTGGCTTCGAAACCACCGGCCTCGCGCTCACTCAGGCTCTCACCGCAGCAAAGTATCGGGTTTAAGCCAGATTTCAGCGCCAATGCGACCTTGCGATTGACAATCACATCGTTTTCCTGAAAATACTCGCGGCGCTCGGAATGGCCAATAATCACATGGCTGCAGCCAGCTGCCAGCAACATACTCGGCGCGATTTCGCCGGTATAAGCCCCTGCTTCTTCGAAATACATATTTTGGGCGCCAAGTTGCAAGCGGCTGCCTTTAAGCGCGACCTGCAGGCTGGTCAGGGCTGTAAAGGGCGCACAGATCACCATCTCCACGCTGTCTTCCTGCCGCGTTTGTGCAGGCAGAGCTTCGACAAAGGCCAAGGCCTCGTGGTGGGTTTTCTGCATTTTCCAATTGCCAGCCATCATGGGTTTGCGTGACATAATTATTTATCCTTTTGGGCTTTTAATACTGCAACACCGGGCAATTCTTGCCCTTCTAAAAACTCCAGTGAGGCGCCTCCACCGGTTGACACATGGGTGAATTGGTCTCCGAGGCCGAGCTTTTCGACTGCAGCCACAGAATCGCCACCACCGACCACCGACTGGGCGCCCTGCCGGGTAATTTTTGCCACCATCTGTGCCACGGCTTCGGTCCCTGTGGCAAACGGGGGATTTTCAAAGACACCCATCGGGCCATTCCAGAGAATGGTTTTGGCATCGCTCAAGACGGTTTGTATGCTCTCCACACTGAGGGGGCCAATGTCCACACCAATCAGCTCAGAAATATCCCGATCGGGGGCGTGTAAGTCGACCGTCGCTTCGGCGGCTGTTGCGTCAACGCCCGTGGCCATCACCGTGTCGCGGGGCAGAATAATTTGTTTGCCCATTTTTTCGGCTTTGCTCAGCAGATCCAGGGCTGTGGGAAAGAGATCGGGTTCAGTGAGGGATTTGCCCACGTTTACACCTTGGGCAGCCAAAAAGGTAAAAGCCATGGCTCCACCAATGATCAGAGCTTCGACCTGCGGAAGCAGATTTTCGAGTACTGCCAATTTTGATGAGACCTTGGCCCCGCCAATAATTGCCACAAAGGGGTGTACTGGGTCTTCGATCAACCCGCCGAGGGCGCTCAACTCTTTTTCCATCAAAAGACCTGCATAAGCGGGCAAAAGTGTTGCCACACCCACCGTTGAGGCATGGGCCCGGTGGGCGGTGCCAAAGGCGTCGTTGACGTAAAAATCGCCAAGGCGGGCCAATTGCTGAGAAAAGGCTGGATCGTTCTCGGTCTCTTGTTTGTAAAAACGGGTGTTTTCGAGCATCACCACTGGGGCCGAAGAAGCGGCAATGGCCTCTTCCACTTCAGAACCTATGCAGTCATTTAAACTGAGTACTTCAACGCCCAATAAGCCTGCGAGATAGTCTCCCACAGGTTTGAGCCGAAAGGCCTCTTGGACTTGGCCTTTGGGGCGGCCCAAATGGGACATCAGAATCACCCGGGTGCCCAGACTGAGAAGGTGTTTGAGGGTCGGCAGTGCCGCCCGAATGCGCTGATCGTTGCTGACTTTGCCATCTTTGAGTGGCACATTAAAATCCACGCGCACGAGCGCGCGCTGGCCTTTGACTTTTTCGGCACTGAGCTGACTGACAGAGGCAAATTTTAGGGTGGGATTGGAAGTGGAATCGAACACAGGAGTAGACATGAGGAAGACCTCCCTGAAGCTGATTAAGAGCTGAATAGAATCACTTACAGGGTAACACAATTTCCCTCACAATTTGCGCCCCATTCATGGGGCTTGAGCCAGGCTGGTACAATGAATCCATCACCCTGCAACAGGAGTTATGCGCCTATGTCCGTTTCACCGCTGTCTGTCTCGCCCTACATTGTTTTGAGGGGGCAGACGCTGCCCGCTTTTTTCTATGGCACCGCCTGGAAAGAAGAGCGCACAGAGCATTGTGTCTCAGCCGCGCTGCAAGCTGGATTTCGCGCCATCGACACGGCCAATCAGCGCAAACACTATTTTGAAGCTGGGGTCGGAGCCGCCCTCAAGGCGGCCTATGCAGCTGAAAGTCTCAAACGGGAAGATCTGTTCTTGCAGACCAAATTCACTTTTTTGGCGGGCCAAGATCAGCGCCTGCCTTATGACCCCGAGGCGGATTTTACAACCCAGGTCAACCAGTCTTTTGCCAGCTCTCTCGACCATTTGGGCACAGATTACCTCGATGCCTATGTCTTACATGGCCCGTCTTCGGGGCAGGGGCTGACGGACGCCGATTGGGAGGTCTGGCGGGCGATGGAGGCCTTGCAACAATCTGGGCAGGTCAAACTCTTGGGGGTGTCTAATATCAACGTCTGGCAATTGCAGGCCCTGCTCGAAGGGGCAGAGGTGGCCCCGGCCTTTGTACAGAACCGCTGTTATGCCCGCACCCAATGGGATGCCGCCGTGCGCGCCGTCTGTGCCCGGAACGACATGCGCTACCAGGGATTTTCACTTTTGACCGCCAATGTGCGCGAGTTAAATCACCCCTTGATGCAGGCTTTGGGGGTTAAATACGGCGTGGGTTGGATGCAATTGGTCTTTCGCTTTGCCCTGCAATTGGGCATGTTGCCCCTGACTGGCACCACCGATCCTGCGCATATGGCTCAAGATTTGGCGGTTTTTCAGTTTGCCTTGAGTCAAGAAGAAGTGAGTCTGATCGAGACCATTGCGCAGTGATGCAGGCAAAAACCAGACCTTTTTCGCTCGAATCTGAACATTTGCACTGGGTACAGCGTCTTTAGAAAATTACTGGTTTTGAAGAGGTGCTTTGAAATGAAATTCCGTTTCCTGCTTCCGCTCTTGCTTTTAACCGCCTGTTCTGCTGCTTCGGCAGCCTCTCATTCATCTGGGGCCTCCTCATCCTCCTCCTCGGCGACCTCCTCGGCGGCTACAAATGCGACTTCCGCCAATCAGGTCGCCGTGCCTTCTCGGGTAGACTATCCAGGTTTTGTGGATCTGAGCAAAGAGGCAGGAGAGTATCGAAAAAAGCGCCTTGTGGCGATTGAAGCCTTTATGAAAATGGCCGAAGACCCCCAGACGATGATTCTCGATGCCCGTTCCGAAAGTGCCTATCGGCGCAAACATATCAAAGGGGCCATCAATATCAATTTTTCGGATTTTTCAGTCGAAGGTCTCAAACAGGCCATTCCCGACAAAAACAAACGGATTTTGATCTATTGCAACAACAATATTGATGGCGATACCGCCAATTTTCCGACCAAAAGTGTCTCTTTGGCCCTGAATATCCCAACCTTTATCAATCTCTATGGCTATGGCTATAAAAACGTCTATGAACTGTCTTCGCTACTTCAGGCCGATGATGCCCGTCTGATCTTTGAAGGCACGGATGTCAGCCGGCCTTGAAAGCGTGATTAGGCGCTTAATTTAGGAGCATGTTAAAATGCCCTGGCTTGAGTTAGAATATTTAAGTAATGGGCCATGTCTGAGATTATTTTACAACTTCGCCAAACTCACCTTTTTAGTGCACTTTCAGATCAGGAATTAGAGGCTCTCGCTCGTTCTCTTTTGAAAGAGACTTTTCAAGCTGGTGGTTTGATTGTACGACAGGGAGAGCCTGGTGACTCTCTCTATTTAATCCATTCGGGTTCTGTGGAGGTCTATACCTTAACCCCAGATGGCAAAGAAGTGAGTTTGGCCCAACTCACACAGGGAATGTATTTCGGGGAACAGGCATTATTGCCCGGCCGAACGGGGAAGCGCAATGCCTTTGTGAGGGCTTTGGAGCCTGTTTCTGTCTATAAAGTGACTCAGACAGATTTTCAGCAGGCATTAAAC
>JBIKWL010000038.1:0-40827 GCA_044356335.1 Candidatus Sericytochromatia bacterium | reverse complement strand
AAGCCCAACGAGCAACCCTCGAATCCATCGGCGAAGCCTACTACACCCACCGCCAGGGCATCATGGCCCGCAGCCAATTGGGGCTGACCAAGACCTACAACCGCTTTCACGATCCGGGCGAGATCCACCCCGAAATTGCCGAGCTGCGCCGCTTGCATGTGGCCATGGACGAAGCCGTGGCAGCAGCGTATGGCTGGGGTGATTTGGCGCTGGGGCATGGATTTCACACCACCAAGCAGGGGTTGCGCTATACGGTCAGCGAAGCGGCGCGGCAAGAGCTACTCGACCGGCTGCTGGCGCTGAATCACCAGCGCTATGCGGAGGAAGTGGCGCAGGGGTTGCACAGCAAGAAGGTTAAAAATTAACGTAGTTGGTTTATGACAAGATTCAAGACAGCCCTAAAATGACAAAGATATTCACTTTAAAAAATTACCAAACACCTTTTGCTATAACAACCAAAAAATTTTTACATCGACATTCCAACATTGTAGAATAAAGAAGCCTTTCTGAGCATCTTTTTGCCAGATTATTCCCAATTGATATTCAACGAAAATATTTTTGGAGATTATAAATTCCTTGGATCTCAAGACTTTATCACAGTTTGATACTCTCAAAGACCGTCTGACTGCCAGTCGCAGCCAAAATGCTGAGAAATTTACAGATCAGGGCTTGGCTCTATTGGCCCAAGCTTTGAAACAAACCCAAGTCGCAAATCAAAAAACACTATTAATGGACGCTTTTGACTTATTTGTCAAAGCACTCTCCTCGCAGCGCACTCAACCCGAGCCTTATATAGGCATCGCATTTGTGTTGATTTTGATTGGCAATTTTACCAAAGCAACAAAATACGTCAAAGAGGCACAGCGCCTTGCTCCTAAACATCCAGACGTTGCCTTGCTTTTTGAGATGATTCAAAATTTGCAATTAAAGGGCAGGATTCCAGCGCCTACTTCACCACAAACTACGATCCGCCCGTCTAAAACAGAAAATAAAATTGAACGTCTGGACTATGACGAGCTTTACGACCAACTTGAAATGCAAATCATCACAGAGGTGCGACTGATGATGCAAGACAGTCAGGCGATTCCAAGCCCCACTTGTGAAGAGCGGCAATTCAAAAAGCTCAAAGAACAATACACCAGTTTGCTCAATATATATGAAAATATTCAGCGCCAATGCCAAATCGTTGAGCAAGAAATAGATATTTCAGATTTGGAAAAACAACTCAAACCCTTTACAATCAATCTTGCTCGGTTTGAAAATGCTTTGAAAATTTCAAATGATTTGCTCCAATTGAACGAAAATCTTTGCACTCAATTAGATAAGGTAAATTCATTATTAGCCGAAATCAAAGAATACCAAAGAGCAGAAGATTTACTTATTGCAGAAGAAAATTTAGAAATCCTTCTCGACAATTGCGATCTTTACGCCAATCAATTGGATGAAGCAGAAAGTAAAAAATATAGGGTTCAAATCCTCTTGAATCTTTATGAAAACATGATCGCTCAAATGGAAAGCTTACAAGACCTATTAGATGAAACAAAAGAGCGTTTAACACAGAACCCAGTATGACTTTTATTCTAAAACAAAATGCATGGGCTTAAGAAGGATTAAAATATAAGTATGCAGTTACCACCAATAGTTTCAAGTGTAAATTCAACTCCCGGCAATTCTCGAACCAATTCACCTTTGCCACAGGGCTTTCAAACTTCTGTTTCCGCTCATCGTGCTGAACGCTCTGAAAGTCCGACTCCAAATCCTGAAAGTGCTCAACTCACTCGCCAAGCATCTGCCTCTATGGCAAATCGTGAAGCACCTCCGGGTACTGCCTCAGATATTCAGGCCATCAGAGGTGATTTAACTTCAAGCACTAAGGTTTTGAAACTTGATGAAATTCTTCCTATTTTGATGGAGGCATTTAGTGAAATTCAAGCAGAAGGTACAGGAGATTCGGGGCAAAGTAAAATATTAAAAATCTTAGGTGTTACGCCTTCCAGTACGACCAAAATGGCGACAGGATCCGCTCTCCAAGATTCGAGTCTTCAAGCCAAAGCGTCTGAGAAACCGCCGTCAGTTGAACCAGAACAGACAAATCGGGTTCCAATCGCTCCAACAGAACTCTCTGAACAAGATCAGGTATTACACTTTCATCCCAATATTATGCCTTCAGAACCAGAAGAAATGGCTGATATTGTTATGGTTCAAACTCATGAAGACACTTCGCCGCAGCCTCCAGTTGAACAAGGAAATCCTTTCGTATTTAATTCCTCACGATCGACTTCTTTGGCAACGCCTCCTCCTGTTACGCCTCTTTCCGAAACACAGCCAGAAGTGGTAAATGAACTGGCAGCCCAAGGGAAATCGCTTGTCTATGAAGGGCTTGCTCAAGCTGTGAGTGAAGGGGGTAGTCGTTTATCGCTCTATGTTACGGGAGGCACAAAAACACCCTTGGCTTTGCAAGTCTTACCCGAACTACCCAAGGTGGGAGAGGCTGTTGGCCAAGTATTAACGTCAGATGTGCTTGGGGGCTTAACAGTGGTTACAACTGTTTGCAGTGTTGGATCCAATCTGATTTCCATACCGCTGAATTTAGACATGCGCTCAACTGCGAATCAACGCAAAGAAATGGCTCAATTGATGTTGGATAGTCCAGAAGAAAGAGGTCATAAAATTGAGAAACTTAGAACACAGTTTGAAGCTTCTCCCAGTGAAGAATTAAAAACAAAGTTACAAACTTTAGTTCAAAACATACATGAATTGGAGGCCCATCCCCCCTCAGAGATGGCCAAAGCGATTGCCAGGCAAATTATTGAAAGTGCCTCACCCACTTTTAAAGCTGTAAAAGCAGGAAACAGTGTTGTTGGCCTGGGCTCTTCGGCAGTATCCATTGCAGTATTGGCCGGAGCAGTCAGTACGCCTGTGGGATGGGCTGTATCTGGGGTCTCTGCTCTGGGTTCTGGTGCTCTTTTTGTCTATAACTCTCGATCTGCTTCATCCCGTCAAGAAAAGATAGCAGCTGCCTTGACCACTTTTAATGAAAAATATATGGCTAATAATGATGCCTCGCGGCCGGAGAAAAGGACATTTAGTAGTTTAAATGCACAGTTAGCAATGAAAAAAGCAACTGTCGAACTGCTTACTCATTCTCCAGAAGCGGGAGCAAGATTTCTACTGAAGGGACTTGAAGTAGGTGATCCTGGCGCAAAATTTATTGCTCATCAAGTGCTGGGTATTTCTGAGTCTCAGTATCAAGAATTAAAGTCACAAGGAAATAAGCAAATATTATTGAATTTATTTAAATTGGGGATGCCTTTAAAGCCCAATTGGTAATAATTGTCTCTCATTTGAACTCAAAATAGGAAATTTAATACAATGCAAAACACTGTCCAAGAACAATCTCCGCTCTACCATTTGCATGAAATACTCTCTCTGCTTAGTTATGGCGTTCATTTTATGCCTGCTAATCCAGAAACAGAATTGGATCAACTTTTCATTTCACTGGATTCAGATCCCCAAACCGAAACGCCTCGTTTTGTTTTACAACTCTTCTTTATGGAAGATGTTCTCAAACGCAGGCATCCAGAGCTGGATCCGGGGAAAAACACCAGCTCAAGTTTACAGATGCTTCTCAAATTGCCACTGGCATTTGGCTCGCTCAATGAAATACAAGAGCTTGAAGGTTTGCGTCTTCTGATTCTGCTCAATAAAATGTTGCCTGTGGGGAATTGGGGGCTGGAAGGGGAAAATAAAGAAGTTTACTATCGCTATGCCTTGATGGGTGATAGTCAAAACTTTAATGGTCGTTTGATTATCGAAATTATTGAACTGATAGCTTTTTTTATTCAAGATATGGCTCCATTATTGGAAGCTTTTGTCAGAAGTGAAAAAACAGCTCTAGAAATTTTAGCAGACAGTACTTTTTGCCAATCCTAAATACTGATGGGCGAACTGGCAAATTTCCACAATAAGATTGAGAAACTTTATAAAGAAAATCCCAAAGAATGTAAATGCCAATGATAGTCCAATGAATATATCTTGAATTGTTATATCGCGGGAACTTCTGTGGTGATTTGTCCTTTTCCATTTCGAGATCCCTAAGTCTCAATGCCCTGACCAGAACTGTCAGCCCTATGAACTAAACTGAAAAAAAATCAGAGAGGTTCAAATGCGCAAATCACTTAAATTACTCCTCACACCCATGCTATTTATCAGCCTGTGTTTACCTGTACAGGCCGATACATTTGACCAGTTTCAGGTGCATATTCACACAGGGCTTGATGCAATCAAAAATTACAATTATGATCAGGCTTTGGCCCAAGCCAATTCAGCAGAAATCTTTTATCGCCGCACGCTACAAGCTTATAGCCATGAAAACAGTGCAGAAGACCTCTGGAAGCTCAACTTGGCCATGCAAACCAATATTGTCCTGCTCTATTCCTTTTTAGGGCAGCGTCTATTCGACCAAAAACGCTATCAAGATGCCTTGCGGGTCTATGATAAAGCCTTGGCGATCAGCCCCAATTATCCCAATTTGCGCTACGAGAAGGGCTTTACCTATTTCAATTTGGGCCAAACCTGGAAAGCCACTGTAGAATTATACGAAGCCAAACGGCTGGCGCGTTTTCCGGCCCGTAGAAATATTATCAACCACTTTTCAGAAGAGGGCTCTTTGTATACTTCTCGCCAAGAGATAGATACCCGCAGCGACAATTTACTCAAAGACATGGGAAAATCCGCAGATTATCCCTTGGATACCGACCTAGAAACGGGTAAAAAAATGCCAGGCCGAATTGTTCCGGGCATGGGGGTTCATTGGCCAGGTCGAGGTTCTGGCTCCTATCTTTATCTCGATCAAGACGAAGAAAAAATCAGCGGGAGTTTGGGTGAACCCACAGCCCGCGAAGATATTGATTGGAATGACGGTAAACGTGTACTAATGCGTTATCCTGAATTGGTGCTGGGCTTAGACCCAATGACACGCAAAGTCAGAGAAATTCATGTCAGCAAAATCGGATACCCCGTGCAAACGCCCAAAGGCTACATCACGATAGGCGCACACGCAGGAACTGTTTTGAAACAGCTCGGAGTGTCTATGGGCTTTGATCGAACGGTGATGGGTATCAATGCCGACCCACGTGAATATCTAAGCTATACCGAATTGGGACTTATCTTTGCTGTCTCCCCCAATGATATAGTCTCCGGGGTCAGCATCACTGCCCTGGAGTAGCACTTTGAGATTCAACTTCAATCGCAGAAATATACCAACTCTCGCTGATATTAACCAGCCCATAACGCACCCGATACTGGCTATGGACCTGCCCTTCTTCTGAATTGTGGCGCATTTCTTCGACTGCGACCAAAGCTTGGCAGTGTTCGGCATCCGCATAATGAATCTTCAAAAACTTCAGCGATTTTAGTTCCAATCCGTAATAGACGGCATCGGGATTATTTTTCCACCATTGCACGGCAGAAATGGTTTCTGTCAGGGCTTCTCCTGTTAAGACTTCTTTGAGACCTTCAATCTCTTGGTTTAAAAAAGCTCTGCGTTTGATCTCCTGCCATTTGCGCAAACTGGCCCGAACCGGCTCTTGGCTCTCAGGAATGGCCTCAGGTGATGGGCTTGCATCGGGCAAGCGGGGAGCCAAACGCAGATAAAGCGGCTCTTGCTGAACAAAGCTGCGCAAGCGGACGAGGCCCTGGCGATCTCCGCTTAGCCCAGATTTATCCTGTCGCTCAACGGCTTCTACCACTTCGAGGCCGGAACGAAAACGGGGTTCAGACGAATCAAGAGCAAAGGCCTGTTCCAGGTTTTCTTTGGCTGTTTGCACCCAGTATTTGAGGGCCTCCCAATCAGGTTCTTCAGTTTCTGAGACACGAATAGCGGGAGCCAGACGAATCAGGCCTTTGAGATAAAAAGCCCAAGCCAAGGTTGGCACTTCCGTATTTTGGCCGTTGTGAATGGCCTGCTGCAAGCGCTGAATTGCAGGGTTGATCTGCAGTTCTGCTTGTTCTAAATCTCCCTCTTGCAGTAGAATTTCAGCCATCAGCAAAAGTGCCTTGACGGGCGGTTCTTTGTTTTGCAGTATTTCTGCAAGTTTGAGCCGGGCCTGTGGCGTTTTGCCCTGATGATAGAGTTTCTCAGCTACGACCAAGGGCACCATGGGAGCGGCTTGCCAAAAGACCAAACCAGCAATCCCCAGCAATCCCAACCCCAGAATTCCGAAGCGTTTGAACCAAATCTGTGATGCTGAGTTGAGCAACATGGGCTTTAGGGCGCTTTTGCAGAAGAACTGGCAGAGGGCGATGTGCTTGGGGCAGGGTTTGTCGATGGTTTTGCTGATGGTTTTGCTGATGGTTTTGCTGATGGTTTGGCCGAGGCTTTACCAGAAACGGGGGGCGAAGCAGAAACCGCAGCAGGAGAGGCACTGGGGTCGAGCAAGGGCAAGAGTTGATTGCGTTTAAGCTGATGGGCCAATTCCAAAGCTGTTTGCCCTTTGCCATTGACCTGTGTGGGCTCGGCACCATAACGCAAAAGCAATTTGACCAATTCAGCTTGATCCGTTTCAATCGCCACATGCAAAGGCGAACGCACCTCATTGTCCAAGACTTTGAGATCTGAGCCATAGGCCAATAGAAACATGGTTCCTGTGCGGTTTTTGGCCTCTATAGCCAAATGCAGTGGCGTTTTGCCATTGCGGTCTTTCAGGTTGGGGTCTGCGCCGGAGATCAACAGGAGATGGGTCAATTCAGCCCGCATCGGCACAGGGGCTTTGGCAACGATCAAGTGCAACAATCCCCACCCTTCCAGATTTTTCAATTCTATTGCCTGTTTGTGCGCCAATTGCCGACGGAGATAATCGGGGTCGGCCAATAAAGGGTCTAAATCCTTGCGTTCAGGCCAGTCACCCAATAAGAGCGTATAGAGTTCGGGGTCTTGCTCTTTGTCATCCACACCTTTGTTTTCAACGCGGCCCAGATCGTTTGCAAGCTCAAATTGGGGGTGTTTGGCATCGACCTCAACCGGGACATCCTGCCAATAGACCTCAGAGACCGCATTGCTATAACCCCCATTGAGAAACCACTTTCCGGGGGTGATTTTGACTTCAGCGCGGCCATCCAAATCTGTTTGCAGACGCACAAGTTTGCCCTGTTTGAGTTTTTCAACAATGATCTGATCGAGGTGGGTTTCACTCTTTTCGACCCAGGCGTTATATTGGCTTTGGTACTTTTGATAGGCTTTTTGGTAGGCCTGTTGTTTGGCATTTTCCCACTGTTGCACCTGCTGCTCCCAGGTGGCCAGTTGAGTTTGGGCTTGGGTATAAGCGGCATTGCGGGCATCAACCCACCTTGATCGGGCGGCCTGATAAGCATCAAAATCCGGATAGCAAACCCGTTCGTTGATAAAAGAATACTCAATACAATTGGTTTTAAAACGCTCCTCTTTGTAATCGGGTTCGGGGTACTGCGAAGCAAAATCGCGGTAAACCACTTCGGGATCTTCGGGCTTTTCTGTAATGGCCGTTTTGGGGTTAAATTTTTGATCTTCTTGCTTGGGGGCTTGTGGCGGTTGGCCCGTTTTGTTCAAACTCTTAAGTTCATTGCGTACGGCTTCAAAACTGTAAGGCACAAAGACGAAGTTTTTTCGAGCAACCGGATAGACCTGCCCATCTCCGCGAATAATGCCTGCGCGGATTTTGATCGGTACCGTGTTTTCGCGGGTCAGAGCCCAACCCAAGCCACCCACAACCAAAGTCCCCGTCAAAAGCAGTCCGAGGGTTTTCTTTTTATCCAATTGGCCCAATTTATACATCTGCGAATTCCTTTGGGTATTTTTGCAAAGCATAGCCCCTCCCCCTGACAGAATTGGTCAGGGGGATCTGAGAAAATAACAGGGGATTAACAGCGGGCGATTTATTCGCTAAGCTAGAGAACATATTTGCAGAAGAGGGCCAAGCAATGAATGCTGCTGAACTTGAAATACCCAACCCTTGGGATATTCGCCAAGAATTGATGGAAATGACCCTGGAGCAACTCTTGGGGCCAGCAGGTGGTCCCGAAGAAATTTTGGCCCAAGATCCACGCCAGCGCTATTTGGTGGGTATTTTGGCCCCCCAAGAATTGGAAGTCCCCAAAACAGACACAGACACTGACCTTTCGCAGGAAACAGAACCACGGCTCCTCGCAGAGGACGACGACAGCCCAGAAGCAGGAAAAGTCCCCGAAGAGGGCAATCCAGAAAGTCCTGTGGGCAAAGCCGTGCCCATGTTTGAGCCCGCCTCATTTGGTTTTTCCTTTACCTTGGCCAAAGAGTCCCCGGCCTTGATCGCAGAAGTGAATTTTGGTATGTACCAAAAATTGGACAAAGATTCAGATCCCAACAAGCCACAAGACAGCAAAACCACCTATTGGCAGAGAATTCCGGTCCAGGGGGCTTCTGAGCCCATTGTTCTCAAGACCTGTCAGCAACAAGACATTGCAATGGTCTGGGGGCCAGGCGCTCCCGTGGGCATCGAGCTTAAAATCACAATCCGCGAATACCCCGATGGCTGGGTGGGGACGCTGTTTTTGCTCAACCACCAAGCCCCGCTCAAAACCCGCAAGTCTGAAGCCTTTCTCTTTCAGACCGAAGTGTCTCTTTGTGCCAAAGACCAGAGCCCAGTCTTTATTAAACGCCTGCAACGTCCCTTGCAAAGCCGTCTCGACAGCCGAGATTTAGCAGAAAAAGAGGCCCTGGAGATGCTTTATCACAACCAGGTCGAATTTGCTGTTGGGCATGGCATTTCTGTGCATGCCGAGACCTATCCCCAGCAGTCCCATCAGGCTTGGCGAATTGCAACACGGGCCCTCCCCTGTTTTGAAGTGCCTCAGACACGGCACAGTGAGATCGCTGAATTGCAAACAGATATGGCGGTTTTGGCCAATCTAACTGTAGAAGAACTGCATCAGGCATTGATGCCCCTTGCCACAGGCTACCAACGCTGGTTTGAAGCACTGATGCCAGAAAGCCCCAACGAGACGGAAATGCTGGCCTTGGCTCGCTGCCAAGAAGCCCAGGAGCGCATTCAAGCAGGTATCGAGCTGTTAACCCAGCATGAGCAAGCCCGCATGGCTTTTCAGGCTGCCAACCAAGCCATGTACGAACAGCGCATTCATGCAATTTGGGGCCTGCGCAAGCGCCGGGGCGAAAAAGATTTGGCTTTAGCAGCAGTAGATATCCCAGCCAATCGCACTTGGCGCCCCTTTCAATTGGCGTTTATTTTAATCAACTTACCCGGATTGACCTTGCTCGATCATCCTGAGCGCTCAGACCAGCCCAATGCCGTAGCAGATTTGCTTTGGTTTCCCACAGGGGGTGGCAAAACCGAGGCCTATTTGGGGCTCACTGCTTATACCCTATTTTTGCGTCGCTTGATGGGTGTTGTGGGTGGTTACAGCGGCTTGGATGGCGTGGCTGTTTTGATGCGCTACACCTTGCGTTTGCTGACCTTGCAACAGTTTCAACGCGCCACCGCTTTGATTTGTGCCTGTGAGCTGATTCGCAGCAAAGACGAGAGCCGCTGGGGCAAAACCCCTTTTCGCATCGGTCTCTGGGTCGGGCAAAACACCACCCCCAACAAGACCAAAGAGTCGCAACAATATGTCGAAAATCTGCTCGGAGATTACCAAGAACAGCAATCAGGGGGGCGCACGAGCCCCTTGCAATTGACCCATTGTCCTTGGTGTGGCGCGGAGATCAACGCCAAAAAGAATGTGATTGTCGAAGGGGCTTTTCCGGGTGAACGGGGCCGAACCCTGATCTACTGTGGCCATGCCAGCTGTGAGTTTGGCAAACGGCTGAGAGCCAAAGAAGGGCTGCCCGTCGTGGTGGTGGATGAAGAAATTTACAGACTCTTGCCAGCTCTTGTGATCGCCACGGTGGATAAATTTGCCCAAATGCCTTGGAATGGGCAAATTCAAATGCTCTTTGGCCAGGTCAACCAATATTGCTCGCGCCACGGCTTTCGCTCACCCGAGACCGAAGACAGCGACTCCCATCATGCTTCGGGCAGCAACGAAGCAGCGCGTTCACACTTTGTGCATCCCCTGCGCCCCCCCGATTTAATTATTCAAGACGAACTCCACCTGATCTCAGGCCCACTTGGCAGTATGGTTGGACTTTACGAAACCGCGGTTGACAAACTCTGCTCTTGGCAGGTCAATGGGCAAACCGTGCGCCCCAAAATAGTCTTGTCTACTGCTACCATTCGGCGGGCGACCACGCAGGTTCGCGAGCTGTTTCACCGCCAGGTGGCGATTTTTCCGCCCCATGGCTTAGACATCAGCGATAATTTTTTCTCAAAGCAGGTGATGCCGGGGCCAGAGAGTCCGGGTCGGCGCTATCTGGGGGTTTGTGCACCAGGACGCAAGCTCAAAGAGGTACAAATCACGGTCTATTCCAGTTTGCTGGCAGCAGCAGAAACCCTCTACAAAAAATATGGCAAAGCAGTCGACCCCTGGATGACCCTGGTGGGTTATTTTAATACCACCCGCGAATTGGGGGGTACCCGCACCCTGCTCAGGGACGATATTGCAACCAACCTCAAACAGATGGACAAACAGGGCTTGGCCCTTCGCAATCTCTGGGACAATGGCATCGAAGAGCTGACCTCCCGGATCAACGCGGACCGCATTAAAAACATTCTCGAAAAAATGGAGGTGCCTTTTGATCCCCTCACCGATGCAGAGCGCAAAGCCGCCTTTGAGCGATCAAAGGTCAATAATACCCCTTACGATGGCCCGGCTCGACCGGCTGATATACTTTTGGCCACCAACATGATTTCCGTCGGGGTAGATATTGACCGCTTGGGCCTGATGGTCATGATGCGCCAGCCCAAAACCACAGCAGAATATATTCAGGCCTCCAGCCGTGTGGGGCGTTCGAGCCAAGCACCGGGTTTGGTTTTCACACTGTTCAATTGGGCCCATCCCCGCGATTTGAGCCATTATGAGGTCTTTGAACACTACCATGAGACCTTCTACAAACATGTCGAAGCCATTTCTGTCACACCCTTTTCTGCCCGCGCCCTGGATCGGGGACTGAGTGCGCTCTTGGTAACACTCATTCGCCTCAGCAGTACAGACTACAACCGCAATGAGTCTGCCGATGACCTCAGCCCCAATTGGCCAAAATTAGCAGAGATCACGGGCTATATTGCCCGAAGGGCCAGTGAGATTCGCCAAGATCGCCAATTGGAGCAAAACATCCGGTCTGAACTGGCTACCCGCTTGGACTTTTGGCAAAAAACCATTCAAGAGATGCGCCATTACCAGAAGAAGTTGGGTTACAAAGGCAAAAAAGGCAATACCGATGGATTGCTCAAAGATGCAGGTTTGATCGACCCAGATAATCCCACGCGCACGCTCAAATGGGAGCCCTTTACCTGTCTCAATTCCCTGCGCAATGTCGAGCCTCAGATCCCCCTGATTTTGAGCCATCCCCATCCCCGTTGGCAGGGCAGGCCCCCTTTGCAGGGCTTTACAGAATCCGCCACAGAAAGAGAGATCAAAGCATGAGCGTTGTTGGAGAAATTCGCCCCTCACAACTCCTGTTTACCTACGGCATGGGTTCGCTTTTAAATTTGCCCAATTATTCAGCGGTCATTCTGGGGGTTGATAGTTGGGAAGAGCGCCTGGCCACACCTGTACAGGAAGAACGTCTGCTCCAGGTGGTTCGGCAGCGTTTGGGCGAACAGGTGCGTTTTTTGAGTGTGCCCCCGGCTGATCCCGAACAAACCACGGGTGGTTATGGGCGTTCCAAAAGCAATATTGGCTTGCCTTTGGCTCTTTTTCCCCAATACATGGTCTGCCAAGCCTGTCGGCGCTTGGCACCCGTGGATGGGACTTTATTCAAATTCAAAGAACACCGTTTTTATGCCCACGAAGACAAATACATTCACGACAATTGCCACAAGACAAACGACCCAGCCCTGATTCCCTCACGCTTTTTTGTGGTCTGTGAAAACGGCCATATGGACGATTTTCCCTGGCAGTATTTTGTGCATCGCGGCAATGCAGATTGCCAAGGCGATCTGCAACTGATAGGTCAGGGTTCAGATATTAGCATGATTACGGTGAAGTGTAAGACCTGTAAAACACAAAGAAATATGGTGGATGCCTTTAACCTCCAAAAACAGGTCATGCCGCGTTGCCAGGGTATTCATATCCATCTGAGCGATCAGTCAAAGCCCTGTGATAAACAAATGAAACCCATGACCCTGGGCGCTTCAAATGCCTGGTTTCCACTGACTTTGTCGGTGGTCTCGATTCCCTCAGAAACAGATTCAGAGTTGGATCAATTGATAGAACAAAACTGGATCACACTTTTACCAATCACAACAATCGAAATCCTTAAAGCCTTTCGCGATGCTCAACAGTTAAAGCCCTTTTATACATATTCCGATGCCCAACTCTTCACAGCCATTCAAAACTACCGAGAGCGCCAAAACAGTGCCGAAAATAAGGATCCCCAAGATCTGCAACAACACCTGCTCACACCTGAATACCGGGTTTTGTCCCAGCCAGGCAAAGTGAAAAACAGCGAAGATTTTCAGGTAGTAGAAGAACCTGTGCCCAAAGCCTTTGCGGGTTTAATCGAAAAAGTGGTGTTGGTCGAACGTCTAAGAGAAGTGCGTGCCCTGATTGGTTTTACCCGTGTCATGGCTCCAGATCACGGCGATCCCGATTCCCAACCCATCGCAGTGGGGCCGATCGCAAAAAGTGCGCCAAAATTGGTCCCAGCTTCAGAAGTGCGCGGAGAAGGGCTGTTTTTGGTCTTTAACCAGAGTGCCCTCTCTGCCTGGCTCGAAAAACGGCAAGGCGAAGAGGCACATTGGCAATCAGCCCATACCCAGTGGCGCAAGCTGCGCAAATACCCGGAACCCGAAGCCCATTTCCCGGGTTTGCAATATGTGCTCCTGCATTCGTTTTCCCATGCCCTGATGCGTCAATTGGCATTGGAATGTGGTTATAGCGCTGCCAGTATTAGCGAAAAAATATATTCGCTGCCAGCAGAAGGAGAAAACCCTGCCCAAGCAGGCATTTTGCTCTATACCGCTTCGCCCGATAGCGAAGGTACTTTGGGCGGCTTGGTCGAATTGGGCCGCAAAGAGCGCTTAGGAGCCCTGATCGAACAGGCCTTGGAAAATGGCCGTCTCTGTTCTTCGGACCCGCTTTGCGCCGAACATCCACTCAAAACAGGGAATCAGGTCAGTCTGCATGCCGCAGCCTGCCATGCCTGCCTCTTTGCCCCCGAAACATCTTGCGAACGCGGCAATCACTATCTTGACCGCACCCTTTTGGTGCCCACCTTGAGCCGCGAAGAGTTGGCCTTTTTTGATGTCTGATCTTTTGGCCACCTGTATTTCAGAATTGGTTCAAGCCCTTCCGACGCCTTTGCTCAAGGGTTTGATCGATTATCTCGGCCTACCAGACTCACCCAAAGCACTCTTGGCCCGGCAGCGGCTCTTAAACGAAGCCAGTTTGGAACAACAAGCGCAGCTCAGACAGCTATTTGATGCGATGAAAGCGGCCGAAGTCTCTCCCCAGGCCTTGGGATTGGCCCTCAAAGCCAGTGCCCAGGTCGCTGATCACTACACGAGGTCTCAGCAACTCGAATTGGTCTGGACTGGCCCCAGCTCAGGAATTGCCACCCGTCAAACCGGACAAGTCGTGCATGAAGTGATTCGAGCGGCCCAGAAGCAGCTCTGGATTGTGAGTTTTACCGTGAGGGATATTGATGAACTTAAACCCCCTTTATTTGAGGCACTCTCAAAGGGCGTGGCCCTCAATCTGATTATGGAAGACAAACAAGAAAGAGATGGTTCTTCCATGAAAGCCAAAACAATGGCCTCATTGGCTGAAATTGGCTTGGCAGGGCATAAAAATCTGACAAGTTATATTTGGCCCCCATTTATGCGCCAACAAAAAACAAACCGGGCATCCCAGATCTATCTGGCTGATTCGCTCCACGCCAAATGCCTCTTGGCAGATACCCACAAGGTATTTATTACCAGTGCCAATTTGACCCGCACGGCCCTGAATCAAAATATGGAGTTGGGGGTGTTGATCACGGGTGGACCTCATCCGAAAAGTCTGTCTCAGCATTTTCAGCAATTGATTGAAAAGGGAATTCTCCTGGCTTTACCGAAAGAAAACCACGATGAAAAAAGTTGAACGCCTGATCGCTTTGATGTATTTGATTAAACGCCACAAGGGTCTGCGGACCCGTGAAATAGCGCACGAATTGGGCACCACCGAACGCACGGTTTACCGGGATATTGCCTCTCTCAACGAGGCTTTTCGTGATTATGTGCAAATCATCTATACCGAAGCAGGTTATTATCTGGATCGCACAATCTATGCACCGCCTCTGCGCCTGATTGGCAAAGAGTTGGAAGCTTTAAATGCGGTGGTTTTGGCGCTTGAAAATACCCATCCCCACGCCCAATTGGCCCGACAGGCCCTCAGTAAAATGAAAAGTGCTTATGCCGAAATAGAGAGTCTGGATCTCTTGGATTTAGAAGCCCATTTACAGGTACTTTCGCCCATTCCCAAAGATCGCGTTGAACCCGAAATTCTTTTGGAATTGGAAAAAGCCATTCAAAAGCACGAAGTGCTCCAGATTGACTATTTCTCTTTTAGCAGTCAAACCCAAAGAGCGTTAAAAGTCCATCCCCATGCCTTGGTTTTGCGCAAACACGCTTGGTATCTGTTGGCTTGGTCGGAGACCCATGGCAAGATCATACAACTGCGGGCGTATCGGATTCGCGCCTGCCAAGGTACAAACACCCCCTTTTCCCCACAACCTGGTTTTTCTGTTAAAGACTTTTTTGCCAACCACTGGTCGGCCTTTCAGGGCCAAATAGACACCATTGTTTTGGCTTTTGATGCCCGAACTTCACAATTGGTGTCGGAATTGGAATGGCACCCCAGTCAAAAAATAGAAAGTTTGCCCGATGGATGCTTAGAAATGCATTTAAGGGCACCTGTTAATCCCGAATTGGTCAGTTGGATTTTGGGCTGGGAAGGGGGATGTCGGGTTATAGAACCCCAAAACCTCAAAGGAAAAGTCATCCGAGCCATTGAAACTTTGGCACAAACTCATGGTTTAAAGCTCTCTCCCTGACCAGAACTGTCAGACACACTTGGTATGCTCACAACAGTTTATTCTTTGGGAGCTGTTATGAAAGAGCGCAGTTTTTTGAATTGGGCCCAGCAGCATGCACTGTATGAAGCCTATCTCTTTTACTTCATCACCGTTCCAGCTTGGCCTTCGGGATTGCAAGAAATTGAAATACGGATTTGGTGGAGCACCCATCTCAGCACTGAGGCCAAAATACGCATTCGGATGTCTGGTTTTATCGATGAATGGCTCAAACAGGGGCAATTAGAAAAAATAAAATATAAAACCCTCTCTCAGCATTTCGCTGAAGAGCTTCGCCGCTTATTGCTTCAATCTGATTTTTGGAAACACCCAGAGGGAATCGTCAAAGAACCCCTTTGCCACAAAGGAGAGCAAAGCGAATGGGAAGGCTGGAAGCACATGCATGGCAAAACGCCAGAATATCGCAAATACCTGTTGCAGCCCTTACAACCAGACGACGCTCTGTATGCCTTACAAATCAAGCTCTTAGATTTAGTCCCAAAAGAACTGCGTTAACGGTTAAAGGCCAAAACGTGACTGCCACCCCGTTTGTCTGCTTGGGCCATTTCTTCGGCCAATTTTTGCGGGGTCATTTCCCATTGTCCGCGTCCACCTGGATCTGCCAGAACCAAATTGCCATTGGGTTTGACCTCCATGACCACCATATAATGGCGGCCGCCATTGGTACTGTAAGGAGAACCGGTCTCTAAAACCGGCATGGCGCCTTTGGCAATTTGCGAGCGCAACATGCCGACTAACTCATTGGCCTGGCCCGAACGGAAACTCTGATGGGCTGTCTGGCGCACCTGACCGCCGGTCATGCGGTGAACCGATTGTGCCACCTCCGACTCCGAGATCGCCCATGCGCCATCACGGGCACTGGTGACACCCGCAGCCTGACGGGCAGTTTGAATCGCTTCGCGGCTGGAAGCATCGTCATCAATAAAGCCAAAGCGTTTGGCCACCATGGCTGCACAGGCGGGGCCACAGTCACCACCACCAGAAGCCAAACCATTGCCATTTTGAGTGACATAAAAATCATCAAATTCACCCGAAACGGCTTCGCCACTGCCCGTTGGGCTGGGAACGAAAGGACTTCCTGATGAAGAGGTTCCAGGAAGGTTGGGGGAAACAGGCGCAAACGGTGCCTCGTTATACTGTTTGACAAAATTTTTGCTCAGATCACTCAGGCTACTCGGGCTGCTTTCAGGGCGAATCAGCGATTCAGTAACAGGAGGGGCGGCCAATTGTTCCAGGTCATCCAGCAGCCCTTTTAAGACCGGATTATTACTCTGGGATGCAGCAAATTCTTTCAGAGCACTCATTTCAGAACCGGAGATCCCATTGCCAAAAAGACCGAAGAATATACCTTTGGAATCTGAATGGGCTTTTTCTAAAAACTGCATCACGCCCGCTTTGGTTTCCGCGCTCAAACCGGGGGTATTTTCGAGCACATTCTTGAGTTGTTTCAGCTCATTTTTGTCCAGATTTCTGTCTGCCAAACTGCTTTGAAGAGCGGATTGCAGTGACACAAACTGAGGGGACTGGCCTGAAATCGCGGTCATAGTGCTGAATTCTCCCTGAAATATTTACATAAATGTAGGCGTTCTTATTACATACCCAATCCGAATCAGAAAGATGCAAGGCTCTTTAGAAAATTGATCTATACTGAAACAGAGCGAAAAGACGAGGCTGTGATGACTTCACCCGACGAACCGATTCAATCCAGTTTTTATTACCACAAAGCCCAACACAATCCAGATGTTCAAGGGATTTCTTCGATGACCCTCTACGAGGGCCCGAGAGTCAAAAAAGACATTGCTTATACCGTGATCAAAGATCGCAATACCGGCGAGTTCCACCACGATTGTGTGACCTTTAAAACCTACCGCAAGAGCAAAAATTCAGCTCCCCATTTTGATGCCAAAAGCTCGTTTACCCTCTCTGATGACAAAAACCAAGAATTGACCCAGGCCCTGACATTTATTCAAGCCTGTCGTGGCCAGCATGAATTTGCAGATGGCAGGCATCGACTGCACCCGACCTCGGGTGAAATTCGGGAACAGATCAAAGACCTCAACACCGATCAGCAGGTTCAGATCCTGCTCGAAACCCTTTACCAACTCCAGTCCCAGCACAACCCCCAGGAATTGTTGCCCCCTTTGCAAAGCTTGGATCTCTCACACCTCGAGAATACCGCCTTGCTCTTTCACATTGCCCTCTGTCGCCAGGTCTTGGGTCAATTGGCGCATTTACTCAAAAGTCCCAAACCGAGTCAAAGCGATTTGCAGCAATTATTGACCACACAGCCCTGGCTTTTGGGCTGTGATTTTGCCGAAAAACTCGATACCCGCTATTATTTACCCGAAGTTGAGCCCTGTTTTGAATTGTACCGAAGCCCCACGGGGCAAATGCTCATTTTTGAAATTCACACACCTCTCGAACCCGGACAAGCGCTGATGGAATACAATGCTGAATCGGATTTATTTTATCCCTGTCAGCCCTTAAATCTGGCCTTGGGACAGGTGCAAAAATACCTGTCTCTGTTGGCGCCCTTGGAAGTGCAGGCCCAGATTATTATCGGACACAGCCACCAAGATCCCCAGCAAATCGAGGCCCTGCGGATCTTCAACAGCCATCTCAAAAACATTGTTGTCATGCCTTTTGATCAGCTTTTAAACACGGCCAAACAGGTCTTGGTTCAAAAGCAAAACCTGATCAAACAGAGTTGGAACCACCTGGGTTAAGTCATTTTCCCTGACTTCTCATTCGGAAATGTTCACTAGCCCTCTCGCTCTTTACATTCCATTCACAATTTACCACTGCACTTTTACATAGTGGCATATTCGGTTTACGCCCTGGGCTTATATTCAGAGCATAACCCGAAAGGACCGCCCCCATGCAACTCAATTCCCTGCTCTCCTTGGCCGCCCTGACCTGCCTTTTTTTGGCGCTTGATCCCGCATTGAGCCAAGCCAGAGCCCAAGCTGGAGAGTCTCAAGCAGGAGAAACCCAAGCGGCAGCAAAAACTGAAAAAAGCCCCAAAAAAGAGGCTCAAACCCTGCGCCTGCGGGGCCGAATCCAAACTGGGTGGGAATTGGATGCCGACAACAATACGGGCAATGTCAGCGACAGCTTTTATATTCGCCGTGCCCGTGTGGATGCCCGCTGGATGCCCTTGGACTGGGTCAAGCTGGTTCTGGAGTTAGAGTTCGCAGATAAAATCGGGCCCCGGGATGTCTATGCTGAATTTCAACTCCATGAGGCCGTGGCCTTGCAGGTTGGGCGTTTTAAAAAACCTTTCTCGCGTCTGCGCATGATGTCACCCTGGGACCTGCTGATCCCCGACCGAGGATTGCTCGATCGGGCCGTGATTGACGATAGCAAATATGGCGGCTTTGGTGCCCGCGACTATGGCCTGATGGTTTCGGGCGAGCTGGAAGCACCCCAGGATTTTCCCATGATCGCCACAGACCCACTCAAATTAAGTTGGTGGCTGGGGGGCTTCAACAGTTTGCCAAACGAAACCAATTACCACCGCGATGCCGTGGCCCGCACCCAATTGCGTCTGTTTAAAGGACTGGTGCTTGCCATTGATGGCAGTCTAAAGCTCTACGAAGAGTCCTCAAGTACAAAAACTGCAGCCTTGCTCGGGGCCGATTTAAAATGGGAGTGGGACCCCTTCCGGCTTCAATTGGAAGGGGCATGGGGCGACAATGTCAACCAGGGAGGCAAACTCTGGGGCAGCCATGCCACCGCCTCATGGACCTTTGCTCTGAGTGAAGAGATGAACCTCATACCCGCGCTGATGGTCGAGGTCTTTGACCCGAACACCGCACAGGCCGACGATCTGGATCTGCGTGTGGCTGCCGCCCTCAATTTGGATCTGCGCGACAATATCCGTTTGATACTCTCCTTAGACAAGACTTGGCAAGATCTCACCGCCAGCCAAAGCGCCCTGCCAGATCCGCTCAAATTGACCCTGCAGACCAATCTGCGCTTTTAAAGCCATGAAACCCTTTCGATGGCAACTCAAAAAACGGCTCAGGTTGGCAGGACTCTTGGCTCTGCCCCTGCTGATCCTGGGACTGAGCATGACCTGGCAGGCCTGGCAAGATTTAAACCAATTCAAAGCCCTGCTCAAAGATCCCCAGCCGCTGAGTTTGAAGGTATTGGGCCTGCGATTGAGCGACCAATGGGCCCAGGAGCTGCGGCGCTTTCGCACACAATCAAGCCAAGGCTTGAAGCTGCCGGTGCTCGATCTTTCGCTGCCCAATAAAAAATTGCCTCTGCTGCTGCAAGCTGGCAAACACCCCTTTGTTCCCGTTGAGATTCAGTTTCAGGGCTTAAATTTTAAAGGCGAGGTCCGGCTGCGGGGTTACAAACCCTGGCATGTGGCTGAAACCAAAAAATCCCTGCGGATCAAGCTCAAAAAAGGAGATTTTATTTTGGGCCACCGCCTGTTTAACCTGAATAACCCCGACCGCCCGGTGCTCTTTGAAGAGACCTTGGTCTTACAACTCGCCCACAACCAGGGCCTGATCACCACCGCCAGTGACTTTGCCCGGCTGCGGCTCAACGGTCTGGACCTGGGTGTTTATGCCTATACCACACCGCTCGACGAAGTGCTCTTGCGCAAACACCACCGTATTCCCGCCGATCTGTACAGCCTGGAAAAACGCCAAAAGGGCTTTCAAAATACCGGCCCCTGGAAATACATCACCTGGTACGACAGCGAGGCTAAAAACTTTGCGCCCCTGTCTCAGTTCTTGAAAACCCTGCAACAGGCCTCGGATCAGGAGTTTCAGGATTTTGCTTCGCACCATCTCAATCTCAAGGACTTTGCCACTTTGGAGATCTTGCATCGGCTCTTTGCAGAGACAGATTCGAGCAGCGATGCAGAGTTGAATTACGCCCTCTATTTTGATCCCTATCGCGGGCTCTGGGAGCCTGTTTTACATGAATTTACAGGCCTGGGTCTTGGTATCGCTCCTCCATTCAATGATCCTTTGCTCACACGCCTGGGCCAAGTGCCCGCCTACCAACAGGCCCGGGCAGAGGTGTTTGAACACATCATCTCTGAAGCCAAGCCCGAAAAACTGAGACAGCAGGGCAGAGAGCTGATCTCTCGCCTCGCCCCAGATTTGGAAGCGGATCCCTATTGGCGGGCAAGGGGTATTGAAGCGGAAGGGGTTGAATCGCAAGGTATTGAAGCGCAAGGCATTGAAGCCCAAACCGCTGCAAAAAAACAACCCCGCTCCCTGCTAGAGCGCGAGTTGATGCGCCCGATGAGCCTCCAAAGCTTAGCCACTGCCTTTGAATTGCGCCTGCAGAGTCTGGAAAAACGCTTAAACGCCCTCCCGGATTTACTTGTTTCTCCAAAAGTCATATTTCCCTCCCGAGTTCAGCTCAAAGCGACACTGAAACTGGGGCCGGGCCGTATAGAGATTCCGCTTACACGCCAATTTGAAGCCGACCAGCCTGTGCAGATTGCCCCAGGCACCACCTTTGCATTGGGGGCCGGAGCCAGTTTGATCTTCAAAGGCCCGGTACAGTTCTTGGGCAGCACAACATCACCGATTCGGCTATTGCCCGCCGGTCAAAAGCGCTGGGGCGGGTTGGTTTTACAAGGCCGTAGCACAGCGGGCTCTCGCCTATCTGGCGTGATCGCCAGCGGGGGAAGTCAGCCGGTCTCACCCCCGTATATCTATCCAGGCATGATCAACTTCCACGATACCCGCCAGATTTCCCTGTCAGACTGCCAATTCAGCAATAATCTGCACTCCGACGATTTGATCCATACCGCTTATGTCCAAGATCTCAAAGCAGAGAGAATCACCATCAGCCAGGCCTTTTCTGATGCCTGGGATCTGGAATTTTCGCAAGCTCAGATTGCCGATCTGCGTATTCAGACCAGTGGGGACGATGGCATCGACCTGATGGATACCGTGCTGGAAATAACGCGCAGCGTGATTCAAGACAGCCAAGGGAATGGCATCTCAGCCGGAGAACAATCAAATGTTACCGTGTCCCACAGCTTGATTGCCCACGCGGGCACGGGCATTCTCGCCAAAAATGCCTCCTTTGTCCAAATGAGCCAGAGCCTGCTGTTTGAGAACCGCAAAGGCCTGGAAATTTACCAAGAATCCCCCTTTTATCCGGGTTGGAGTCGCATCACCGGGAGCCAGATTTTTATCTCGGGCGGTCAGCCACTGGCTTTGGATGGTGTCTCTGAAAAGGCCATTGCCCCCCCCGTTTATACCCAAATCGATCCGGCTTCAGCCCCCAACACAGCGGCAAATGTGGCAGCCAAGCGTCTGCTGGCACCCTTGTTCAAATTGCTGGGCCTGTCTGAATTCAAACACTTGCCACAAAAGCTGATTAGCCAGAAGAAGGCCAAACAGCCATGATACGCCGCTTTAACCGCTTTGAATTAAAATACCTCCTGCCTTTGAAAACGGCTGAAGCGCTCAAAGCCGATTTGGCTGGGCTCGTTGAAGCAGACAGTTTCAGCGGCAGCAAGGGGTATCACGTCTGGAGTCTGTATTACGACAGCCCTGCATACGAATTTTTCTGGGACAAAATCGAAGGCCTCAAATTTAGACGCAAGCTGCGCATACGGGCCTATCCGGGTTCGGATCATCACGGCTTGGAAACTGTGATGGTTGAGATCAAACAGCGTATCAACAAGACGGTGCAAAAGCGCCGTCTGCGTCTGCCAATCACGAAAGCCTACGAACTCTGCACTGGGCAATTCAGTGGGGTGGACCTCGACCCGCTTGACGCGGCCGTGGTGGCTGAGGTCAAAGCAATGGTGACCGACAAAGGTTTGGTTCCGAGTTGTTTGATCAGTTACCACCGCACAGCGTTTCATGGCAATCACTACAATCCGGGCCTGCGTATCACCTTCGATACCGAACTCAAGGCCCGCTGCACCCAGTTGGTTTTGGATCCCTCACCCGCACTTGAAGCAGAAAACCGCTATTTTATTCCCCCCGATTGGTGCATTTTGGAGATCAAGCTCAACGACAAGGTACCCGATTGGCTTGCATCACTCTTAAATGCCAACAATTGTGAATTGCGCCGGGTGAGTAAATACTGTTCGGGCTTGGCCCAGATCAAAGCATTGCAAGTGAATCACACATCGCTCATCCCATCAACTCACCCCGAAAGGATCGTCGCTCCATGAATCAATCTGTGTCCACGCTCTTAACCTTGGGAGACAGCTCTGGTGTCTTTAACCAATTGGATATTCTGCTGGTCATGACCTTGAGTTTTTTTCTGACCCTGGTGCTGGGTTATGTCTACCGTTGGACCCACAGCGGCGTCTCTTATTCACAGTCGTATGTGCAAACCCTGGTGATTATGGGCACTGTGGTGGCCTTGATTATGTTGATCATTGGCTCGAATATCGCGCGGGCTTTTGCTTTGGTCGGTGCGCTTTCGATTGTGAGGTTTCGCAATGCCTTAAAAGAGACCCGTGATGTGGGATTTATCTTTATGAGCATGGCGATTGGCATGGCGATCGGCACGCGCTTTTATTTGCTCGGCATCTTGGCAACATTTTTGCTGGCTTTGTTTGTGATCATTATGTTTAAAGGCAATCTCTTCGCCCGAGAAATGCAGGAGCGCATCTTGCGCATCCGTGTGCCGCTGGAGCTGGAATACGAAAGTATCTTCCCTGCGATTTTTGAACCCCTGCTCAAATCCTGGCGCCTGGTCTCGCTTGAAACGGTCAGGGCAGGTGAACTCCAAGAAATTGTCTATTCGGTGGTGCTGAACAAAGACAGCTCACCCCAGCAATTATTGGAGGCTCTGCGTCAAACCAATGGCAATCAAAAGGTGACCCTTGTGATGGGGCAACAGGAGGTGGATATTTAACTTTAGCCCCACTTTTTAGCTTTCGATTCCCTGCAAGGATTTTCAAATACCCCTGACGTGAAAGGAATTTACCGATGTCTCATCTCAACAGAACCCTGATGGTTACTTCACTGGCTTTGTCACTTGCATTGAGTCTGCAAGCCTGCCAAAACTATTCCCTCTTGGGTAAAAACAACGCTGTGGGCCGGCCTGCTGGCTGGAGTGACGTCTCCCATGGCAATGACACAGCCCCCGATTATGCACGGGTCTTTCCCCAAGATCAGGTCAAACGGATTGAGATCAAAATAGCCGCTCAAGACTGGAAGCTGATGCAAGACAATATGACGGAACTCTTTGGAAGCGGGGGCAGTGGGCCAGGCAGCGGACCAGGCGGCGGACCAGGCGGCGGATTTGGACCCGGCGGACCCGGGGGGAATTTTACGCCTCCGGCTGGGTTTGTGCCACCAGAGGGCTTTGTGCCGCCAGAAGGCTTTCCGGGCATGCGACCCGGGGGAGGCGGCGGCCCGCTTGAATTCTCAGAAGAGGATCCCATTTACCGGCCAGCGACGATCAGCTTTGAAGGCCAAACCTGGAATTATGTCGGCATACGCTACAAAGGCAATTCTTCCTTGCGGTCCTCTTGGGGACGCACACTCAAAATGCCCTTTCGCTTTGACTTTGACGAATTTGAATCAGAACACCCTGAGATCAAAAACCAGCGCTTTTTTGGCTTTAAACGCCTGACCTTTTCAAGTGGATTTAGCGACAATTCCCTGATCCGTGAAAAAGTAGCGGCAGATATCTTTCGCAAAGCTGGACTGCCCTCTGCTCATACCGCTTTTTACCGGGTCTATTTGGACTATGGCGAGGGCTCAAAATACTTTGGCCTCTATACCATGGTCGAAGCCCCCGACAAACCCATGCTGGCCACGCAGTTTAAAAATGCCGAAGGTAATTTATACAAACCCAGTGGCAATGGGGCCAAATTTGTTACGTTTGACCAAAAGGCTTTTCCCAAAAAGAGCAACGAAACGACTTCCAATTGGCAGGACATACAAAATATCTTCTCGGCCTTACACGCCAGCCGCAGCAATCCCGAGCAGTGGCGATCCGGGCTTGAAAAAGTCTTTGATGTCGAAGGCTTTCTCAAATGGCTGGCGACCAATACCCTGATTCAAAGCTGGGACACCTATGGCCGCATGGCTCACAATTATTACCTCTATGCCGATCCCGGCGACGGTCTCGTGCATTGGATTCCCTGGGACAATAATATGGCCCTGTCGGGCTCAGGACGCCCAGATGGAGCCATGATGCCAGGCGGCACTGCGCCAAGTACGACAGGCAATGCCACCCCAGCTCCGACCCGTACGCCCCCCCCTGGCTTTCAGGGGCCTGGTGGCGGATTCGGAAGCCCGGGGGGCGCCTTTTCACTTGAACTGACCGCCCAAGAGGTCAACGAGAGCTGGCCCTTGATCCGCTATTTGATTGACGATCCGGTCTACCATGCCAAATATGTGGCTTATGTGGACAAAGTCCGCAAAGAGGCCTTTGCGATTGAACCCACCCAAGCCATGTACCAAAAGGCCCACAACCTGATTCGCCCCTTTGTTGTGGGAACAGAAGGCGAACAGAAAGATTCAACGCTGCTAAGCAGCCCAGAGGCCTTTGAAACGTCTCTGGAACAGCTCAACACCCATCTAAAGAGCCGCCACGCAGCTGCAGAGGCGTTTTTGAAGAAATAAGCCTGTTATTGCCCCACCCAAACGGGTGAGGTCCAGACATCATCAAAACTGCCATCGGCATTGGTTTGGGTGATTTTAACAAAGGCATAATTTTCAACTCCGGGCTCTGGCCGCCAGAGAAACGAAAACTGGCTCTGGCCGGGGTTGAGGTTCTCTTGGGCAATAGGCATTGCCGTGCCTTTGCCTGGCACATCGGCAAAGATTTGCAGCAGGTAGCGGGCCTGGGGTTCGTCTTTGTCGATAATTTGTACTTCGAGTTTGACTTCACCCGTGGCAGGGAGTTCTGAGCCCATGTATTGACCATTGGCGGTAAAATACACAGCGAGGTTTTGATCCTCTGAGGCAAAGACGCGGCGGGCACGCAGCGCCTCATAGATCCCATCTGGGGTGAGTTCACTGGCCAAAACACCTGTGCGGCCCGGATGCAAACTGCCCCAATGGGCAAAGTGATTGTCTTGATCAGCCGTTGGGGCCAATTTAAAGCCCTGATTGAGATAAAAGAAATAATCCTCTTCCATGTAGGCTTCGGCTTTGGCAATTGGCTTGGGATTGGTGCCAGGGCCATTGAGGATTTCGATGCTGCGCACCCAGGGATTGGAAGCTGCAGCCAGGGCCTGAAAATTGCGGTTGTAATCGTCGTAGCCATAATCGTTAAAAAGATCGGATTTGAGCACGCCAAAAGGCAGGAGCCGTGCTTCAGACTGTTTGTGGTCAGCATCGTCACTCATCAGAATGGCAGGTTGGGCTTTTTTCTCAGCCAGCCCCATGTCCCGTTTGAAATTGGGATGGTTCATTTGCACAAAGGCCACTTCTTTGTGGGCAGGTAACCATTTTTCATACAGGGTTTTAAAATCGCCGTGATCCACATCGATGATTGTGGCAGCATTAAAAACATTGACATGATTGCCACTGGAAATCGTCGAAAACTCCTGGCCATACAAAGCAGCAAATTTGCCCGGCTGCGAAAATTCTTTGGCATTTTTTTTCAGATCTTCATAACGTTCGGGCGTCAGGTAAATCCCATCACTGCCCCCTGCGGCAGAGTGATTGTGTTCGGTTACAGCCATAAAATCCAAGCCATTCCCGATCGCCATGCGGTAGGCCTCACGGGGGTTGAGAATGCCGTCTGAATAAGCGGTGTGGGCATGTAAATTGCCGAAATAAGCCCGATAGGTCTTGTTGGGCGCTTTGGCTCGGGCCTGAGTTAAAGCCTGAACTCCAGCTGGCTGAAACGCCAGCGGCGAACGGGGAGCAGAAACTTGGCAGGCAACCAGCAAAAGCATCAAAACCGAAGACAGACGAGGCAGCAACTGAGGCATTCAGGGGTCCTTTCGGGCAGGCAATTTAAGCCTGGGCATTAAAATATATTAGCACTTTATGCGTAAAAAACCAAATTTAATCGAGATGTTCATCGTATGAGCTGTGAAACTCACGTTGACGGGCCGGGAATTGACTGTGGGGAATCTGACGGATGCCTGCAGGGGGTGGCACTTTGAGGCTGAGATCACCGACCACAGCGACAACCAAGCGGGTCCCCAGCGTGAGGTAATCAAGGTTGATGGTTTCAAAGGTATCGCCCCGGCGGTGATAATGGGGGGTCATGTCGCCATTGGTATACTCTTCGGAGAGGCAAACAGAGGGAAATCCCTCTTTGTGAAAGGACTCGTGGTCAGATTGACCTGTATTCGTGCGGTCGAAGGGCAGATTGAGGCCATGGCTTTTGTTGACCATCTGGTAATAATCCCACAAAATGCCATCGGGCTGAGCCACTTCAATCGCTTTGTCTTTGTCGGCATCCCAGCCCAACATGTCGATATTGTGCATGCTGGTGATTTTCATGCCTTGCTTTTTGAGATCGCGGGCCAGGGCCCGACTGCCGACCAGACCCAGTTCTTCTTCGTCGAACCAGGCAAAGAGAACATTGACCTTGCGGCCTTTGAGTTCTTTTAAGACTGCGGCAGCTTCGAGCACAGAAACTGAGCCCGAGGCATTGTCATCGGCACCCGCATTGCGCACAGAATCCAAATGAGCGCCAACCACGATATATTCATCGCTGGGGGTATCCGCCATCAGCCGGGCCATGATATTGCTGCCATTGGCGCGGTAATTGTGGATTTCAGGCTTATACCCCAGGGCCTCGAGACTCTGGGTCAGGTAAGTTCGGGTCAGGGCCCGGCCTTGGGGAGTACCGCGCTCCATGATAATTCCGTCGGAGCCAATCGGGGCTTTGCCGGTTAAGACCAAAAGGTGTTTTTCCATGCGGGCCTTTTCAACCCGGCTTTCGATCAAAACAGATCGCCCAGCAGACTGCGCCTGCAGGGGAGCAGAACGAAACAGAGAGGAATTGAGGCTGTTGCCAGCACAGGCATTGAGCAGAGCCAGAGTAGAGAGAGCCAGAGTAGAAAGAGCCAGGGCAGAGTGAACAAGCGGCAAACGGTTGAATTTCATAGACACCTCGAAATAAACTCCAACCTATAAGTTATCGCTTTTTTCATATTCACTCTTGCTTACAAATTAATCTTTTCTTAAATTTATTTTAACCCTTTATAGGCCTGGCTGGTTTTACGTAAAAACGGCCCACCTAAAAATTTTTAGGTGGGCCTTGAATTCGGGGGTTCAGGTTTAAAAACCAAAGCCACCGAGCGGATTGGCACCTTTGATCACGTCATCAGCAATTTTGCCATCTGCCGTTTTACAGGTTTTGCGAATTTCATAGTTGTATTCCAAATCGCTGACCGTCCAACTCGATGCGCCCAAATCGCGCGTCGCTGAAATATTGATCGGGCAATTAAAGACCGCCTCCATTTTGGTTGGAATTGGTAAGGCCTCCATGGTTGTGTTCATGACCGCCTGAATCTTCATATTCACTGTCATTGCGGCTTGAATATACTCAGATTTGTCTTTTTCAACATAATTCCAATTAAACACGGGTTTATTGCCTTCGGCCAAGGTAAATTCAAGCACTTTAGAGCCTTCAAAATTGACAGTGCGGCCCCCATATGTGGTGGGGTACAAAAGCGTTTGCGAAATGCCCTGAGCGCGGGTTAAGTCATTGTTTTTTTCCGTGTTAAATTTTTGCACTGCAGGCGCAAACAAAACTTTGGGATCGAGAGAAGAAGCAAAAGTCGGCGGCTCCAATTTGAGGGTGGCTTGCCCCAGGGCGTTGCCCAGTGCCTGCCAGCGGGTTTCTTGCACCCAACCGTTGTTTTGCCACACAGTTTTGCCAGTGTAATCTTTGCGGTAAAAAAGCGAGGTAAAGGCCAAGTCATGTTCGCTGGTGGCTCTGAAGAGTGAGAGTTCAATCGCCCCTTTGCGCATACTGGCATTCAGCGATTTTAAACCGCCCCAAGTCGAGTCACCAGAGGTCACAGCCAGATCTAAGTTGGCCCAACTGTGGGCATTTTCGAGATCGGGAAAGGCTCCTCCCTTTTTGAAATACGTGGCTTTGAGGGTCTGCGCCTGATCCAAGCCACTCCACTGGCCCGCAAAAACCTGTTTAAAGCTTGCGCCGCCCGTATTCACAGTCACACTCAATTCTGATAGTTTATCCAAAGGGATCGACGTAACAGCTTTGCCATTGTGGCTAAAAACGATGCTGGGAGCAGCGGCCAGAGAGGGCAAAGCGCTCAACGCCAATAAAGTGGTACTCAAAAAGGCCAGGGATTTTTGTTTTAAGGTTAACATCAGAAACTCCTCGTATTTAAAATAATTTAATCTTTGATAATGATTCACTGAGATCACTGAGTTTACACAGATATTAAACATTTTATTGTGCTTCCAGTGTAGACAATTTCTGTCTAAAATCAAAGTACGCAAAGAAAACACAATTTTTCATTTTTGCGCTTTTCCGTTTTGTTTGCCAAAGTGTCAGTTAGCCATGCCCAAATAAGGAAAATTCAGTGAAAATTAAACTTTCTGACAAATTAATCAGCATCTTGGCTGCATTTTTATGCCTCGGAGCATGTGCCACCGAGCAAAAGACAGCCTCATTGGGAGCTCAAATTGATTGGCACAGTGGTGGCCCCGACAATCTTGAGGCCCCCCAAGTCAGCCCTCAAACGGCTTTGGATACCCAGCTAAACAAGGGAGCAAAGGTGGCATTGTTGGTGGATAAATCTGCCTATATGATGGCTGTCATCAGTGCCGGAAAAATCATAAAAACCTATCCGGTGGTCTTTGGCTTTGGGGCTGGCCCTGATAAACTGCGAGAAGGGGATGGAGCAACCCCTGAAGGGGTTTTCAAGATCCAGAGAAAATACCCCCACCCCAACTGGCGCTATTTTCTCTGGTTGGACTATCCCACGGCTGATTCCTGGCGCAAGCACAAAGCCGCCAAAGCCACTGGCAAATTGGCATCAGGGGCAGGCATTGGCTCAGAGATAGGCATTCACGGGGTGCCACTCGACCAGAATGACTGGATCGATCAACGAAAAAACTGGACAGCGGGTTGCATTTCGCTGAAAAACACAGATATTCAAGAACTTTACCCCTGGATCAAAGCTGGAACCCCAGTCAAAATTGTGCCTTGATGAATTTTAAGAGGGAATCAATTATGTCTTCTCCGTCGCTCTCACTCTCGATGCCCGTGATCACAAAAGAGACCCCCGACTCTTTAGAGATTCAATTTGTTCCCACACCTTTGATGCGCTGGGTGCCCATTGGGGCACTCTCATTTTTGGGCCTTTTTTTAGGCTTGAGCTTGGCTTTGCTGATTCCGATTCGCACCGATTTGAACTGCAGTCAGGGCCCAGGGGGGCAATGTTCAGAAACCCAAATCTATCTTCTGCGTCACGCCAAAACTGTCATTCCCCTGAAAACCATTCAAAAAGTCAGTGTAGAAAAGCGAAACCTCAAAGATGGCAGTCCCATTTACTCAGTCCAATGGGTAAGTCCTAGCCAAACTTTGACTTGGAGCAGTTATGCCAACCCGCAGGAAGCCGAAAATAGGGCAAACACCCTGCGGGTTTTTCTGGCCAATCCACAGGCCGCCCCGCTTGAAAACAAAGGCCAAACAGATTTTCTGCCCTTTTGGATCATGGGCGGGGGATTTTTGGGGGTCTCCGCACTTTTGCTCTCTTATTTTTTCAAGCAGGTCTCAGGCTCGTTTAAGCTGGATCGCAGCCGTGGGATTGCTGAGGCCCGAATTTGGTCAAAAAAAGGCCCGCAATTTGAGCGCTTTGAATTTGAGCAAATTGACCGCTTTCGGGTTGAAAGCCATGGCCCGATCTGTTTGATTTGGATGCAAGTCAAAGATCAGTCGGGGCCCTGGATTCTGACCTGGGGCTTGAGTACAGGCGAAGGACTGAGATTGGAAGAGAAACTCAGTGATTTTTTGGACCTGCCGGGCTAAACTTGAGACCCTAGACTCAGGGCCGCTTTGACTCAGGGCAGCTTTGGGGGCAGCTTGGGGGGCCGCTTTTTGTCGCTGGAAGATTCCAACTCTTTTTGATCCTGTTTTTCGGCTTCGGCAAAGACCTTGGTCCGAATATAATTGCCGACGGGATCGCCAGGGAAAAAGGGCAATCCCCCCAAGATAACGGCCCCCAAAAACAAAACCGGAGCCAAGGGAGAACCTAAGGTTGAAATGCCCAGAAATGCAGAGAAGATAGAAGCGGGGACACAGACCCAAAAAGTGGGTGTCAGGAGTTCTTCAAGAAACCAATTGTTCTCAAATTCGCGATCTTTCATTTTGAGTGAGACTTTGTCGATATACGGCTGTTCGACAATCGACTCACCACAGCGAAAACAAATACTGAGCGCGGCGGCATTCTCAGTCTGACAGGCGGGACAGATTTTGATCAAATTGCTGCTCATGCTTTGAGTATAACCCGCACAGAGCAAAAAGCTAGAGTTGCGGCGGCTCTGCCAGAGGATAAGACCCCAAAATCTTAATAAACTGGGCACTGCGGCTCATCTCTGTTAGGCAATCACGCACATCCTCCATCATCGGGGCCCCCAAAAAGTCGACAAAGAAGACATAGGCAAAGGGGTTTTCAGGGATAGGACGCGATTCGAGCCGGGTCAAGTTGAGACCGTGGCGCGAAAATTGTTCAAGACAGGTCACCAGCGAGCCAGGTTGGTGGCGGGCAGTAAAGGCCAAAGAGGTTTTTTCTTGGCGCAGATCTGCAGGCACCTGAGAGGCCGGTGCAAAGACCAAAAAGCGCGTGATATTGACCTTCATCTGTTGGATATTGCGATTGAGAATTTCCAACCCATAGATCTCAGCACAGAGTTCGGGGGCAATCGCAGCAACTTCGGGCTTTTGCCATTTGGCCACGTGCATGGCTGCACCGGCAGTGTCAAAATCGGGGATGGCTTCAAGATTCATTTGCTGCAAAAAAGGTCGGCACTGGGCCAGAGCCACGGGATGGGAGTAAACCTCTTTCAGTTCATCGAGTTTGACACCGGGCAGCGCCAACAGACAGTGACGAATGGGCACATAGAGTTCGGCCAAAATGGTCACGGGCTGCCGGTAGAGCAGGTCCATATTGATCGCGACATTGCCAGCGATGCTGTTTTCAACAGGCACAAACCCCAGTGGGCATTCCCCCGCCAAGACCGATTCAAAGACCTGTTCGCTGTAGGCATAGCCCACAGGCTCAGCTCCTGCGCCAAAATGTTGCCAAATTCCCACCTCGCTATTGGCGCCCCGCACCCCTTGAAAGGCAATTTTCATGCGTCCAGCCTGCCCACCACCGTATCCAGGGCCTTTAAGAACTGGCTGCGGGTTTCTGCCGCATAGGGATTAAAATGGTACATATCTTCAAAGAGCTGAACGGAGTCGTTTTCGACCGTGAGCAAAATTTTCATCAGACGGCGATAGCCTTTCGTGTCGATTTCCAGTGGCTGCGCTCCAAACTCCAACAAGGTCCGACCCAAAAAATGGGCCAAAAACAGCGATCGGCTGATCTGCTGGTCGTGTGCTTCGGGAGTGCTTTCGATCAGCTTCATGCCATGTTTATGGAGATAGGCTTTGATTTCGCCATAGCGTTTTTCAGGCACACGGACAGGGCAGAGCACCAATTTGGCCCCAAAGAGGGTATCTGAGGCAGAGTCGGGGCCAAACATGGGGTGGGTGCCGAGGATTGAAACCTGTTCGGGCAGGTGTTTGAGCATCCACTGTACGGGCAAGGTTTTGACCGAGCAGGCATCAATCACCAAGGCCTCTTTTTGCAGCAATGGCGCAATCTGAATCATCAGGGCCTCAAAAGCGGACATCGGTACCAGCGGAAGTACCAAAGGCAGAGAGGCTGCCTCTGCGAGACTGGCTGGCCGGGCCCCGAGCTTTTTGACAGCGTCGGGGTCGAGATTCAGGTCATAGACATGAACATGAAAATCCTGGGCCAAATAAGCAGTCAACAGGCGGCCCAGACGGCCAAAACCAATCAGCCCCAAATCCATCAGGGCAGTCCGTGGTGTTCGCGCATCATGTCGGTTTGGGTTTTGATCGACTCTTCGTGTACGGTGCGAAACATCTCTTCGATATACGCTGGGCGCAAGCCGAGTTTGACGGCTGCTCCCGTGCGTTTCTCCATGATTTCGTTCATGCGCTGAATCTGAAAAGCCGTCACGCCATTTTTAATTTTAAGATCGCCAATTTTGTGGACGACCTGCATGCGGTGATGCAAAACATCGAGCAATTCATTGTCGATGCGGTCGATCTGAGCGCGCAATTGCTCCAATTCTTGCTCGTAGCCAGGGTTATGCAACTCAGGCACACGCAGATCCAATTCAATCAATATTTCTGCCAACATGGCGGGAGTGACCTGTTGATCAGCATCACTCCAGGCCTGTTCGGGATTGGGGTGGGTTTCGACCATCAGGCCATTCATGCCCAAATCGAGTGCCTTTTGGCTGACCCGGTAGATCAGATCCCGTTTGCCGGTAATGTGGCTGGGATCGCAGATCATTGGCAATTGGGGATAGAGCCGTTTGAGTTCAATCGGCAGACGCCACATCGGTGGGTTGCGCCAGAGGCTCTTTTCGTGACTTGAAAAACCGCGGTGAATGGCCACCAGCTTTTTGATGCCAGCATTGGACAGGCGCTCAAGGGCCCCAATCCAGAGAGCCAGATCGGCGTTGACGGGGTTTTTGACCATCACGGGGATGTCGACGCCTTTGAGCACATCGGCAATTTCTTGAACCGAAAAGGGATTGGCGGTGGTGCGGGCGCCGACCCAAAGGATATCCACGCCCGCCAAGAGGGCCAATTCGGTGTGTTTGGCATTGGCCACTTCGGTGGCAATTGGCAATCCGGTTTCTTCTTTGACTTTCTTGAGCCAGGGCAAACCCTGCAAACCAACACCTTCAAAGGCATTGGGGCGGGTGCGGGGCTTCCAGATGCCGGCCCGAAAGGCGCTGATCTTTTTGTTCTGGGCCAATTCGCGGGCGGTTTGCAAAACCTGTTCTTCGGTTTCTGCACTGCAGGGTCCGGCAACCACAAAGGGGTATTGGGGGTTAGATTGCCAGTCTTTTAAGGGGGTGATCTGATCCATGGATTTCCTCACAGGTGTCTATTTCACTATTCTACTGCAGGGTCTTTGTTCATTCAGAGAGGATAGGTCACACCTCTTGGGAATTATTTCGTGAAATTTCTCAATTTTTGGCCGACCCAGCCAAGAGAAAGCCCCCGGTTTTCACCGAGGGCTTTCAATTTAAACCTGTTTAGGGAGTGGCGGGCACTTCTGGAGAGGGTGCACCAGGAGCGGCAGGCTTATCGCCAGGGCACTCACCGCGGGGAGGATTGTTGGTCTTGGCGGCTTGCATAATCCGGGCATATTCCTGACGGTACATGCTGCTCACATAGGTGTTTTGGATCAGCAACACGTTTTCGTTATTGCTCTTGTCGGCATTGGCTGAGAAATTATACGAACCTGTGATGACGGTATCGTCAACCAAGAGAATTTTGTGGTGCAAAAGGGCTTGGTTGCCATCCATGCGACTGAAGATATTGGCGGCTTTGAGGGTGTGATACTGAGAAAATTTTCCGAATCCCAAGCACTGATCGAAGACACCTTCGACTCTTAAGCCAGCCTGGCGTTTGGCCACCATGATCGCGCCAATTTCTTTGTCGGTAAACGAAAAGGTCATAAAAGCAACATCTTTTTTGGCCTGTTTCAAGGTATCGACAACGGCTTCTTGACCGCCCCCTCTGGGAGAGAAGAAAGTGCGGATCGTGGAATTGCCGACCTGAACCACAGGAAAAGGCAATTGGCGGGGAGGATTGGGGCCGAAGATACCTTGGACAAACATGCGTTCGAATTCGTAGGTATAGTTGGCGGCCACCTGGGGAACACGCAGGGTCATGGCATTGTTATTGTGTTGGTAGAGGCTGGTGGGGGTCAGATTGGTTGAACCCATCCAGACGGTTTGGCCATCTTGAACCAGAAATTTGTGGTGCATCAGGCCTGAGCGTTTGTCGTCGATCACAGGGATGCCAGCCTGTTGCATTCTGGCGATATGGGGACGAACAGGACCCTGAGGGCCGCTGTCACGCACAGTCATATTTTCGTTGTCGGTGATCAGGCGGACTTGAACACCGCGTTTTTTGGCTTGAATAAAAGCCTCGGCAATATTTTCATCAGAGAAGTCGTAGAAGGCGCCATCCAGGCTTTTGCGAGCGGTGTTGATCAATTGAATCAGAGCGGCAGCGGGGCCGTTGGGATCACGGCGGGTGAGAGGTTCATTTTCGGCAATCGGGCCTTTGTAAGCTTGTACAAAATGAACGGTGAAGGGCTGAGCAGCAGCACCGGGAGCAGCGACAGCTGATTGGCGCATCATTTGAGCGGGGGGCATGCCCATCATGGGGGTGGGACCGGGGAGAGAAGAAGCACAGCCAACGGTGACGGCAGCGAGTGTTAAAGCGGCGATTGAACGGATCGATTTCATGAGTCTAACCTCTTACGCATTATCTGATAATTTACTCTTATGCTCTTAGGTGGATTTCCTTGTCTCGCTTTGCCGTTTTTTTAACGCAACTTAAACTGAATTTAGACTTCGGCTTCGGCTTCGCTCAATCTGTTTGGAGTTGGGTTGAGCGGCTTGAAAAATTTCCACATGGTACTTTAGGTATAGATCTGCGTCGTTCGTCTGCCATCCAGACACAACCAGCCCCGGTACATGCGCCCGGTGTTAAAGGGCAGCACACAATTGCCTTGGGTATCGAGGGCGATCAGGCCACCTTGCCCGCCGAGGCGTTGCAATTCGGCCAAAGCCGCTTGGGCAGATTCAGCCAGGCTTTTGCCGCCGAGGCGCATCTGGGCAGCCACTTCGTGGGCCAAGACACTGCGGATAAAATACTCGCCGTGGCCCGTGCCAGAGACAGCGCAGGATCGGTTGTCGGCATAGGTGCCTGCGCCAATCAGCGGGGAATCGCCGACTCTCCCCAGGCGCTTGTTGGTCATGCCACCGGTGGAGGTGGCGGCGGCGAGGTTGTTGGCTGTATCGCGGGCAACTGCGCCGACAGTGCCAAAGGAAGAAGGGGTGGGGGTGGATGAGTCAGGTTTTTGGGGGGGAACGCCGAGGGCATGGTCGAGGGCAATGGTCTGGCTCTGACGCAGGATTTGCAATTGTTGCATACGGTGCTCGGTATAAAAATAGGCAGGGGGAGCCGTGGGCAATTGGTGTTCTGCCGCAAAGGCTTCAGCACCTGCGCCAATCAGCAGCACGTGGGGAGAATCGCTCAGCACCTTGCGAGCAAGACTGATCGGGTTTTGGATGCCCTGAATGCCTGCCACAGCACCAGCGCTGAGATCGGCCCCGTTCATGATTGCCGCATCCATTTCATGGGTGCCCGCTTGGGTAAAAACGGAGCCCCGCCCGGCATTAAAATATTCACAGTCTTCGAGAACGCGCACAGCGGCTTCGGACATATCCAGGCAAGATCCGCCTGCTTGATAGATCTGCCAGCCCGCTTCTAAAGCGGCTTCGAGACCCGCCTGGGCTCCGGCTTCGCGCTCAGGTGAGAGGGTGCCTTTAAAGAGGGTGCCCGCGCCGCCGTGGATCGCGAGAATGGTATTTGTGTGGGTATACATAGGGGTATTTTGCCAGAGCGTGAGCGCAGAAAAAAGCAGATTGCTGCTCTGGTCTATTCTGGACAATTCTGGACAATTCTGGACAATTTAAGTATTGAGTTCGCCGTAACACAAAACATGGGTACTCGGGTCTATGGCTTGCAGCAACCAGAGATGGGACTTGAGAAGGCAAAAGAGGTATTCCAGGCTTTCGCCATCGGGGTCGTGAGGCAGGTCTGGATGAGATGAAACCTGGGCCTTGTGAAGGGCCTGAATGACCTTCTCCGGTGGGTATTCATAGAAAAAACCCTCGCGAATCAGCGCATCAGGGGGGTAAACCAGTTCAGCTTCCAGCGGCTCAAAACCGTCTGTCTGCAAAGTCAGATAAGGGGTATAAGGCGTTTTGGTGGCCTCGCTTACCAGTGCGGGATTTTGCTGAATGCGCGCCAGCAGCTCGGTGATTGCCTGTTTGGCCTTTTCAAGTGCTGGGCCTTCCAGTTTGGCAAAATCCTGCAGCAGGTAAAATGACGCCTGGGGCAGATAAAGCGTGTAGATCTGGGATAACAAACCCAGCATGGCACCATTGCGGGAACTGGTGTGCACAAAAGGGCTGTCTGCGCTATACAATCCCGTCAATACAGCAGCATCATCGACCGTTTTAACTGTATTTAAATCCACAGGCAGGGCCAGGGTGTAGGAGTACCACGCCATGGTAGCTTAAGCCTTTGGAGAGAGGAGGGTATTTGTGTGGGTGAACATAGGTGTATTTTGCCAGAAATTGTATAGAAATGCGAATCTTAATAGAAACGCGATGGCCCAGAATAAAGCTGTTTTGAGCGGTGCATCTCAGGTCAAGGCCAAGATCAGGCACATACTGCTACAGCATGCTGCTAAACTGGAGCAATGCTTGGATTTAACGAGGCTGCATGACCAAACACATCGTCCTGACGACCCTCAATGCCCGCTATGCGCATACGGCCATCGGTCTCAGATATCTCTACGCCAATCTGCAAGAACTTCAAGACCATGCGATCATTTTGGAATTTATTATTAAAGATCCCGTCGCCGAAATCGCTGAGCGCATTCTGAGCGAAAATCCCCAGATTATCGGCTTTGGGGTGTATATCTGGAATGCCCTCGAAACCCGTGCCGTGATTCATCTGATCAAAAAAATCGCGCCCCAGATCCAGATTGTGCTGGGCGGCCCCGAAGTCAGTTATCAGCCCCAGCGGGTGACCTTTGAAGCGGATTATACGATCTGCGGCGAAGGCGACTTGGCTTTTTATACGCTCTGCAAAGCCCTGTTGGCTGGCACTGCGCCCGAGCAGCGCCAGATCTACGCACCCCCGCCCGATCTGGCGACGCTGGCCCTGCCTTATGCTTATTACACCGACCACGACCTAAGGCAGCGCATCACTTATGTTGAAGCCTCCCGTGGCTGTCCTTTCACGTGTGAGTTCTGCCTGTCTTCGTTGGATCAAAAAGTGCGTAAATTTGAGACCGAACGCTTCATTGACCAACTCGAAAGCCTTTGGCAGCGCGGGGCGCGTAATTTCAAATTTATCGACCGCACGTTTAACCTCCAACCTCAGGTCACAAACCGGATCTTGGACTTTTTTCTGAGCAACCCAATGCCCTATTTTGCACATTTTGAGATGATTCCGGATCATTTTCCTGAGCATCTCAAAGACAAGCTCAAGCAGTTCTCACCCACCTCGCTACAGCTTGAAATCGGCATACAGAGCTTGAGTCCAGAGGTGTCGGGGAGAATCAAACGCAAGCTCAAGCCCGAGGTGGTTGAGGCCAATATCCGCTATTTGGCCGAACAGACCCAGGCCTATCTGCATCTCGATCTGATTGTCGGACTCCCAGGCGAGAGCCTGGATAGCTTTGGCAACAACCTCAATACCCTGGCCAGTTGGGCCGATGCCGAAATCCAGATTGGCATTTTAAAAAAGCTGTCAGGCACGGATCTCTTTCGCCACGATGAGACCTTCGGCATGGTCTATTCGGATCTACCCCCTTACGAGATTCTGCAAAATCAGCTGATCCCTTTTCGGCAAATGCAGGCCATGAAGCGCTTTGCCCGCTTCTGGGATCTGACGTATAACAGCGGCAATTTCAGACGCAGTGTTCGACTGCTCTGGCCAGATGGAGATGTCTATACGCACTTTGGCGAATTCAGCGACTGGCTCTATGCTCAAACCCAAGCCACGGGCAATATTGCGCTGCTGCGTTTGGCTGAGCTGCTCTTCACTTATCTGACCCAGGTCAAAAATGTGAGTGCCGAACAGCTGGCTGAGATCATGTTACAAGACCTCGAAAGCACCCAGGGCAAGCGTTACCCGAATTTTTTAAAGGCCTGGCAGCGCGAAAAACAACCCGCCAACCAGGCTCACAGCAAAGCCCTCAAGCGCCAGGTCAAACGCGCCCTATAGTTCAGGGCTGGGCAATCGCCTTCACGATAAACAAGCAAAGGACACGCCATGTTAAAACATATTTTGGTTTTTGCCCTCTTAAGTCTGAGCCTGAGTGCTTCTGCTCAGAGTATGGCCCAGAGTAACACTCTGGATATTACTCAGAATTTTGCTCCTGACCAAGATGTCCTCGTTCAAAAATCCGATGGCAATTGGTACACAGGTTGGGTAATCAGGGCAGAAGCCGACCGTGTTTTGGTGGCCTTTAATTGGAGTGCGAATGAAATGGCCTGGGTCAGCTTGGATAAGCTGCGCGAAAATACCAGCTCGCCCATTCCCCAAGCAAAAAAATGGGTCAAAGGCTGGAACAGCAAAGAAGGCACACTCTGGGATTTGGCCGTTTCAGCCGATGGGCGTTGGCTGGCCGCTGCGGCTGCAGTTGGATACCTTCAGATCTTTGAGCAGGCCTCACTCTATCCGCATCAACGTCTCAATGGCCGTAAACGGCCCTATTCGGCTCTGGCCTTTAGCCCCGACAGCCAAACCCTGGCCGCCTGTGATGACGGCGGGCAGGTCAGTCTCTACACAACCCATAACTGGCAATTAAGCAAACAGTTTCAATTGCCCGGCACTTGCGAAAAATTGGCATTTTCTCAACAGGGGATCTTGGCTCTGGCGGGTTATAGCACCCCCAAGTCTTATTCCCACGGGGTTTGGCTCTACAACGCCAAAACAGACAAGCGCTCTGAAATTCAACTCGCCAAACCCAGCTCTGAGCGCTTGATTTCTGCCCTGCAATTTGATCCCTCAGGCAAAAACCTCGCTCTGGGTTATTCCAATCAACTAAAAGGCGTCGAACTCTTTCAGTTACAGGCATTGACGCTTAAATCCATGCGCAAAATCGCAAGTGGCGGAGATATCTCCAGCTTGACTTTCAGCCCCGAGGGCAAATACTTAGCGGGGGGTGGCACGGAACAAAAAGTCAGTCTTTGGAATTGGCGTACGGGCCAACGGCTTTGGTCTGTGCCCTGGCGAACAGGCAAAGAGCAATACATTACCAGCCTGGATTTTTCTCCCAACGGGCAAACGCTCGCCGTCTGTGGCATGGGTTCTGGGGTCCCTGTTCAACTCTTGCGCACGGGCAATGGGCAGAAACAGGCAAGCCTGGGAGACATTGGCAGCATGAACTGTAACGGCGTGCGTTTCAGCCGAGATGGGCAAAGTCTCTACACGATTCGGCAGGTCTTTAGCGATTTCTTTGAATTGATTCTCGAGCGCTATCGCCTCTAAAGTCATCGATAAATTAAACTACAACAGCCCAAGAGGCAATGTTATCAAAGCTCACGAGCTTCATTAAAACTCCCTTCAGCGGCTGAACGCCTTGTTTTGAATCCTGCTTTTAACCAGATGTTTTTGGGTTTTCAAGGCCACGTACCAGCACATCGATAATCAGCTCCAACCAAGGTCCCGCAACGGGCTGGCGCTCAAGCAAGCTGCGATGCAAAATTGCACCCGCGAGCATCGACAAGACCCCTTGCGGATCGGCTTCCGGCCGCCATTCGCCACGGACGATGGCACGCTGGACCATCTCTGCGACCGGTCCAGCAGCCTCAGTGGCGATTCGACGCCGCGCCATGGCCGCCAATTCGGGTGCATCAGCAGCTGAAAAAGCCGCCTGGGCCAGGGCCCGCCCTGGCGTGGTTTCGAAAAGCCGGGCGACAGACAGGGCACACAGGCGCAAATCCCCGCGCAGCGAGCCGGTATCAACCAGTTCGGTGTTGACCTCGTCGAGCACGCGCTCGAGGGCTGCGGCAACAAGTGCTTCGCGGGTGGGCCAGCGACGGTAGACACTGGTTTTGTTGACCTCGGCCAGCCGGGCCACGCGCTCGATGCTGAGCTTGTCGTAGCCTTTTTCGGCCAGCTCGGACAAGGTGGCCGCCAAAACGGCCTCCAAAACCGGCTCGCCGCGCGCCCGACCAGCGTCGCGGCGGGGCGGCTGCCGATAGTTCTTGCCCTTGCTCTTTTGTTTTTCCGCACTGCACATGGCTGAATCATAGCACAGGCATATTAACTTGACATTGCAACTATTAGTTGCAATAATAATTTTTATCCTGTTTTCATTTCGGAGAATCCCAATGGAACTGCTTCAAAACGAGTTTTCAGTCTGGTTGTTTTTGCAGGGCTTTCTGGCCCAGGCCGCAGGTTATTTTACGGTTGTCGGAGTGGTCTATCTGCTGATCTGGAAGCTGGGTGCAGCCCGGCTGGCGGTTTTGCGGATTCCGAACAGGGGACGATTTAATCGCAAGCAGCTGCTGCATGAAATCCGACATACGCTGATCACCTTATTCACAGGCATGCTCAGCACGATTGTGATTGCCTGGCTCTATGCCGGGGGCTATACTCAGCTCACGTCTGACGCCGCGGCGATTGGCTGGCCCTGGATTATTCTGACGTTTATCGGGTTGATCGTGTTTAACGACGCCTGGTTCTATGGGTGGCACAGGCTGCTGCACCATCCCAAAATCTTCAAGCGTGTGCATGCGGTTCATCATCGCAGTGTCGATGTGAATCCCTTCTCTTCGTATTCGTTTCACGCCATCGAGGGTTTTCTGCTG
>JBIKWL010000154.1:0-12085 GCA_044356335.1 Candidatus Sericytochromatia bacterium | reverse complement strand
CGTGGGAGTGGGTTTGCTATTGGGGGTGGGGGTGGGTTTGGGTCTGCGCGCCAGGGAATCATCTTGAGCGGGGCGGGGAGGCTGTGAAAGCGGCATGGCCTGGCTGGGGGGTGGGGGGCTATCGGGTGGAATGGGCTCAGCGCTCGGCGGCGGCATTTCGATGGTGGCGACCTGAATGGGCTCCTGGTTTTGAGATGTCTCCGAAGACATCTTGTGGAACTTTACATTGCCTGCAAAGGCCACCAAGGCGACACAATGCACCAGGACTGAGAGAATGCAAAAAAGCGCAAAAAGCAACTTTTCCCTGCGGCCTTCTGCCTGCATGCGCCGAAGGCGCAAAGGCAATTGAGGCTTTCGGGAAAAGCGCTTAAATTTGTCTTTGTTGATAAAACGGGCGAATAACCTGCGTAAAATTGCCGGTTTCCCCTGTTTTTATCTTCTGTCTTCCCGGATACGGGCGGACTTGCCGCTGCGTGACCGGAAATAATAGATGCGCGCACGGCGCACAGCACCTTTGCGCTTGAGCACAAATTTGGCTACACGGGGGGAATGGATCAGGAAAGTACGTTCCACACCCACGCCTTGGAAGATTTTGCGAACGGTCACGGTCTGGCTGATGCCGCCGCCTTGCAACTTGATCACAACGCCTTCAAAGACCTGTACACGCTCTTTGCCGCCTTCGACGATCTTGGCGTGAACCGCGACGGTATCACCAGAAGACATATCAGGTACGTCGGTTTTAATCTGGCCTTGGGTAATTTCTTTAAGCAATTGCTGAGACATGAACTAATTCCTTATCCTTCCTGGGCGACGGGTTGGGGATAGACGCTGATTTTGCGATCCCGTACACCACGCCGTTCAAATTTAACCACTCCATCAATCAGGGAGTAAATGGTAAAATCGCGACCGATACCGACATTGTTGCCTGTATGGAAATGGGTACCGCGCTGACGCACGATGATGTTGCCAGCGACGACTTTTTGGCCATCGTAGAGCTTGACGCCCAGATACTTGGGATTGCTGTCGCGGCCGTTCTTGGAACTGCCTACACCTTTTTTATGAGCCATGGTTCAGTTTCTCCTCTTTTAACCTAAGCGAATTTCTTCGATCAGCACGCGGGTGTATTTTTGACGATGACCCACTTTGCGCTGATAGCCTTTTTTGGCGCGGTACTTGAAGGAAACCACTTTTTTGCCTTTGACTTCCTCTTTGAGGACTTTGCCAGTTACAGTCGCAGTTTCCACATGGGGAGCGCCGACCACTGTTTTATCACCATCAACGACCATCAGAGCCGGGAAATTGACGGTATTGCCTTCGGGTGCATACAAAAGTTCGACTTCGAGCCAACGGCCCTGTTCGGCTTTATACTGTTTGCCACCAGTTTCAATAATTGCGTACATATTGACCACCTAAACGTCTGCGAAAATAATCTTCGGAAAAAAATATCAGATCCTGGCTGCGACGAGCGTGCGGCTTAGTTTCAGGGCGGATCTGACCGCAGGGGCGTTACCGGGAGAGTATGGCTTGGGCCTCAAATTGAGGAGCTGACCAAATTCTGGGGTTCTGTGAAAAACAGAGAGGGGTTCTCATTTTAAGATTTCCAAAAATGATGCCTACCCGGCAGAATGCCCTGCAACGCACGTGGAACACAGCATAACACAGGCTTTGCTTTTGTGACTAGTTTATCCTTAAGCTTCTTTTAATAACTTTCGCGGATTTAAGTGCCACACAAGAGCCGAATCACTTCAACCCAACCACTTTGGGCACTTAATAAATAGACCCCGATGGGTTCTTCGAGATAACCAAGCACAAAATACGGCCCCCAACAGGCCATTATTTCAGCATGGCTCCAATCTGCTTTAATATGGCGTTCATAGGGGTTGCCTTCGCACTCTTCTTGAGGCATGTGGACAATTGGAATAGAGACCAAAAGCAGTTTGGAATGTCTGAGCAGGCCCTTAACTACAGCCAAGGCTTCTGCCTGTTGCATATGTTCGAGAACATCTCCCAAAAAGACCAAATCGTACCCCGGCGCTGTGTCTGCATAGCTGCGAATATCTGCGATCAACACCTGATCATACAATTGGTTCAAACCAAATCGCGCTTGGTAGGGTTCCCAGATTTCAACAGCCGTCCAGTGGCTTTGGGGCCAAAAAGAGCGCAAAAGTAAACTATAGGTTCCACGGCCTGGGCCCACATCGAGAATTTGGTTGAATTCAAGGTGTTTGGAGAGGCGCAAAAGGATTTGCAGAGTCCAGTTCTTGCCTTCGATCGCACTGGTGGGCATTGTTTGTATCCTTGGAAGGGCTGGGCGTAAATGCGTTTACATTTTAGCAGATCAATGCAAGCATCTCATGTTTCGCTTAAAAAAACAGCACCTTTAAGGCCAGCCCCAAAAGCACAATGCCACCGAATTTTTCGGCTTGAGGGCCCCATTTTTCGCCCAGTTTTTTGCCTGCAAAACCACCGATTAAAGCCAGCCCTGTTGAGGTGAAACCGACCATGGCCGTGGCCAAAACCACTGAAATTTTAAGCGAGGGCAAGCTGATGCCTGCTGCCAATGCGTCGATACTGGTGGCGATCGAAAGCAGCAAATAATCTTGCCAGCGCTGTAATTCAGGCTCTTGATTTGGCCCTTGCTCAGACTCGATTTCACCGCTTTCTTTGAGCATCTTGAGGCCAATCAAGGCCAATAGCAAAGCGGCCAACCAATCTGTGTAGGTCCCCAACATACGCACCAAAAGACTGCCTCCGGCCCAGCCTAGCAATAACATACCGCCCTGAAAAAGACCAAATAGCAATGCCAGGCGGAGTAAATGCTGGTGTCCGTTTTGGCCTGAATTCGGGCGCAGTCCTTGAGACAGAGCGATGGCAAAACAATCCATGGCCAAACTCAGGCCCAATAAAAGAGCGGCGATCATCGGTCTATTTTAACCATGGCTCATTGCTCTTCAGTCCAAAAGGCCATTTTTGCGCAGCCATTCTTCGTTAAAGGCTTTTGAGATATAGCCTCGTCCGTTATCCGGCAAAATGATCACCATCACGTCTTTTTCAGTCAAATTATTTTGTTCTGCATAACGCAGGGCTCCAACAATCGCAGAACCACAAGAAATCCCCACAAAAAGGCCTTCTTCTTTGGCCAAACGGCGGGTCATATCATAAGATTCTCGGTCATAGACAGTCACAAATTCATCGATGCGGTCAAGATGACAGGTGCCAGGATAAAAATCTTCGCCAATGCCTTCAATCAAATAAGTGTGAATATTGTCGGGCTCAGAATAGATCGAACCTTGGGGATCGATTCCGATGATTTTGACTTCGGGGTTTTGTTCTTTGAGGTATTTGCCCACACCACTGATGGTGCCGCCAGTACCCACTCCAGCGACAAAATGGGTGATTTGCCCTTCGGTCTGTTTCCAGATTTCTGGGCCCGTGGTCTCGTAATGGGCCAAGGGGTTGTTTTGGTTTTGGTATTGATTGGGCTGATAACCACCGGGAATTTCGCTCGCCAAACGGGTGGCGACACTGTAATAGCTGCGGGGATCTTCGGGCTCAACGGCTGTGGGGCAAAGTATCACTTCGGCACCCACGGCCTTGAGTGTGTTGACCTTGTCGATACTGACCTTGTCTGGGCAGGTAAAAATACATTTATAGCCGCGCAGCGAGGCGACCAACGCCAGGCCCATGCCTGTATTGCCTGAGGTCGGTTCGACAATGGTGCCTCCGGGTTTGAGCAGGCCTTCGCGTTCTGCAGCATCGAGCATGTATTTGCCGATACGGTCTTTGACACTTCCCCCGGGATTAAAATATTCAACTTTGACCAAAATTAAGGGTTTCAGCCCTTTGTTTACACTGTTTAAACGAACCAGGGGCGTATTGCCCATCAGTTCAAGAATATCATTTGCGTATTGCATTATTTTTGTCCTGTTTTATCGTCACTATCTATTGAGGCTTTCAGTAAATTCTTTGGTATTTTAACAGAACTTCATTTTTTCTTAAAGAGATCGGGCCTGATTGTTTAACGTACTCAAGTTTGCACCAGCGAATTGACGCAAAACAAGTTTTTCTTTGTTAAATTATCAAGCAATCTGCTAAGTGTGGATGATAGACTTTGTCTGAGAATGAGCTTTTTCGAAAGAAACAGAAAGAAATACCAAATGCGAATCTCACATAAATTCTTTACTTCAGTCTTGTCTTTTGGCCTTTTATTGAGTTTGTATTCCACTTCAAGGGTTCAAGCCACAGACTTTCCGCCTGCTTTGAATTACGATGATTTTATCCATTCCGTGCAATTGGATGCTGTGGATGCCAAGCTTTATTTTGCCCGTCAACTGTTAAATGTTCATGTCCATGTACCTGGGCGCGATGTCCAAGTCAGAACGGATATTGTCGACAGCCAAGGGAAAATCAGGACCACCAAAGAAAGGGTGCATCGCTATAAAAATGGGATGTCTCTGGGGGAAATTGATGGCTGGGTCTCAGCCTGTGCCGGGGGCAAATGTTTGGATGGCCCCAACACCGTCCCCTTGGAGCCAGGTGTCTATTGGATGGTCTTTTCTGAAAATGGCAAAATCTTTTCTGCTGAATGGTTTGAAGTCCGAGCTTATTCATTGGGAGAAGGGCGTTTTGCCAAAGGCCAGGTCTTTTACAGCTATTTACCGCAGTCCCAAATGGCCCGGTTGTCTTTTGAGTCGGATGGTCAATTTGTGGTTGAAGCTGGATTTGCAGGCGAAAAAGCGGTGGCTGACCAATCTTCGATCAATCTCAAGTTGCTGGCCAACCTCAAGTTGAATGGCCAAGTCATTGCCAAATTACCTGGCAAAGAAGCGCATCGTGTGACCCTTTATCCCTATACAACGCTTTTACAACTCCATCTAAGTGGCGCAAAAAACAATGCCATGTTGAAAAAAACAGATCTTAAAGATGGCAATTATGAATTGGAAATACAGTTAGAGGGCAAGTTATACCGCAAATTTTCTTTTCAAATCAAAGCCGGAAAATGGGTCTACCAGGGCCGTCAAAAGGACAATACCCAACCGCCTGAACGCATGATTGTCTCAGAAAAATCGGCTTGGCTCTGGAATAGCTTAAGCAAAGAACCGGCTTACCCGATGCCGAATATCAATCTCACAGCTGCAAGTCTTCCGAGCTTGCCTACTCTGCCTTTTTAAGCCGCAGTGGCAAGGTTTAAATGCAAGTATTAACGGCAAATTTTGAAGGTCTTGCCTTTGTCTTTGAGGTTGATCGTGGGGCCAAAACTTTTCCAGTCGCTGCTGCCTTCTAAGCGATAGAGCCAATTTCCATCGGGGACATTTAAAGCCTTGGTTTGACCAGAGGCAAAACCATAGATTTTGTCTCCAACAGGGCTAAAATGTTTAACTTGCCGATAATAACCACAATTATTAAAGAGTTTGATCGGCACCAAGACGGCTTTTTTGGAAATGGGGTTTTTCTTATCAAAGGCCACATTTTGAGCGGTTTGATCAAAACTTTTGTTTTTTTCGATCAAGGTGGCGTATTCTGCCATCTTGCCATTGCCTTTGAGATTGTTGTAGATCATTTTGCCACTCACAATGGGCAGGGTGTCGCCACCAGCAATTAGAAACCCCTGAATATCCAGCGTGTGTTCTCCCTTGGGCAATTGAGAAAGCGCTTTGGCCAAATTGCCAGACCAATCCCAGCGAAAAGAAAGTGGATCAGTGGAATTGGGATCGGGGAGCAAATTGAATTGAAAATAGGTGCCCGAAAAATTATACACTTTTTCAAAACTGTGTTGGGCCAAGAGATTTCCCTCTTTGAGAATGTCAAAGCGAAACACGACTTTTTGATCTTTAAAACGGCCTTCGAGGGATTTGTCCAATTTTCGCGTAAAAGCATAAACCCAATCTCCAGGTTCAAAACTGGCCAAAGCTGATTCAATCATGCTACCAGAGGCTGTTTTGACACCAACCATGAGATTGGGCTCTGTGGTTTGGGCAGCCAATGGCATGGTTAAACTTAGACATAAACACAGCGTGAGGAGTGGTTTTTTCATGAAAAATCCTTCTCTAGCAAGATTTATAAATGTGAGTGCAAAAATTATAACAAATATATCAGAAAAAAGTGTTTGAGATTGTTTTTTTGCACCAGCACAGGGCGTTAATTCAACGCAAAAAAGGCACCTGTTAAAGGTGCCTTTTGCTGTTTAAATCCTGAGATTAGGGGGCTGCTGTAGATGCAGGAGCGGGGCTGGCTGCCGCAGCGGGGCTGGCTACGGGTGCCGCAGGGCTGGCCACAGGAGGTGCAGGTTCAGTGACTGCAACTGGGGCTGAGGAAGTGCCAGCAGGGCCCATGCCCACTTGGCAAGCGGTCATAGCCAGCAGCAAGCTGCCAGCGGCCAGGATCTGTGTTAAGGTTGTGATTTTCATAGTTTAATGATTCTCCTTGTTTTTGTATTTCGGTCTGCGCAGAAAAAGCGAAGACCCCCCCATTTTAACAGTAAATAAAAATAATCGGCCAAGTATCTTTGAACCCGGTTTGCTTTTGACAGAGATACGCTCCTTGGGTTTAAACTGTAATAGAACATCTTCTGGGGGTTATTTTGGTGAAAAAAGGGCTGTTATTATGGGGCCTGAGTTTAACGCTTTCGGCCTGTTTTTTAAATCCCAATCCCGATTTTGAGTCCTCATCCCCCTCAATTAGCTTGATCAGCCGGTCCCAGTGGGGGGCTCATGCGCCTGTTCTGGCAATGAAAAAACACACATTACAGCGGATTACCCTGCATCACAGTGGCGTGGCCGCGAAAAAAGGCCGAGACAGTCGCGAACTGATCCGCAAATTGCAAGCCTATTCTCAGCAATCGGCAATGCTGGGAGACGGCAAAACCAAGCCTGTATGGGCAGATCTGCCTTATCATTATCTGATCTATGCCAATGGAGATATTCTTGAAGGGCGGGAATGGCAATATGCAGGGGATACCAATACCGATTACGATCCCTCTGGCCATCTTCTGATCTGTGTCGATGGCAATTTTGAAGAGGAAATGCCCACCCCAGAACAAATTCAGGCCTTAAGGCAGCTTTTGAAGTATCTCACACTGCGTCACCAGATCTTGGCTACAGAGATTGGGGGCCATCGCGATCTGAGTGAGACCCTCTGTCCAGGACGTCATTTGCTGCCCTGGATTTCCCAACTGCGTGAAGAGCTGGGAAATTAGATTGTTTTGAGTGTCATTTGAGAAACAAAAAAACACAAAAAAACACAAGACCCGGAGGTTAACTCCGGGTCTTGGCTTAAGCGCTGAGGCTTAAACTAAAGCTTAATAACGGTTGCGTCCGCCACCGCCGCCACGATTGCCGCCGCCGGACATTTCACGGGGTTTGGCTTCATTGATGGTCAGCTGACGGCCCATGAATTCGACACCATTCAGGTTGTCGATGGCTTTTTTGCTGGCTTCGGGAGAAGACATCTCAATAAAACCAAAACCGCGAGGGCGACCGGTTTCGCGATCGGTAACGACGCGAGCGCTCAGAACTTCGCCGTACTGAGAGAAATAATCACCCAGAGCTTGTTCAGTGGTGTCAAAAGAGAGATTGCCTACATAAATATTCATGAATAAAATTGCCTTAAAATTAAATAATTTGGAACAGAGAAAAGTTTGTTACATCGAAAAGCATGAGGGGCTGAAGATACGAGGAAAAATAGTTAAACAAACTACTCTGATCGAGACAAAAGCAATATCATGAACTCGTGAACAGAAACTGAACTTGTTAAAGTTCCATGTAAACTATCATAACCTTTTCTTTTTAAAAGTGCAACCTCCATTTTAAGATCTTATTAAAAAAGGACAGCAATTGCTGTCCTTTTGGCTTGGAACTTTTGGCTTTAAAGCTTGTTGCTGAGCGCCTGTAAGACCTTATTGGAATCACTCAGGAAATGGGTCAGTTTTTCTCCACGCAGTGGCCGGTGGGCCATCATCGCGAGGTCGTATACATGGCGACAGATCAATTGCAGATTGTCTTTCTCTGAGATCGTGCCATGCAATTTGCGCAGGCTTTGAATCAGCGGATTATTGCTATTGACCACCAGGGTATGCTCTTCGAGCAGACTGTCCATATGCTCATTCATACCTGCTTGCTGCATAAACTGACTCATTTCGTGCAGGCGGCGGGCATTTTCCGGCAATAAAACCACAGCCGGAATATCTTCGCTTTTGAGCGATTCGACTTTGAGGTGCAACTTGGGCACGTTGAGTTCTGCTTTAAACAGCTCTTCCAGGGTTTCGTCACTGGTTTTATTGGTTTTGGGATCGACAATTTGGGCTCCTCGGTCTTTTTCCACCAGAGACTCAGAGATATCAGAGTCGATGCGGGCAAATTTGACTTCGTGGTTTTTGTATTCCATGAATTGAATAAAGTGGGTATCAATCAGGGTGTTCATGCTCAAGACTTCGAGACCCTGTTGTTTGAACAGCTCCAGATAATGGGCCTGGCCCACTTCGTCGGAGGTGTAATAGACTTTTTTATCCAATTGCGGGTTGCGCACGAGGTATTCTTCGATTGTAATATAATCGTCGCGGGTGGATTTAAACACCACAATGTCTTTGACCTTGTCGTAGAATTTATCGTCTTCCATCATGCCCACTTTGATAAAGCTGTGAATGTCCTGCCAACTGCGCAAGAATTCTTCGCGATCCTTGTTGTAAAGCTCTTTGAGACGATCTGCAACTTTTTTCGTGATATGGGTCGAGACCCGCTGTACGTAAGGATCGTTTTGCAACATGCTGCGAGAGACGTTGAGGGGAATATCCGGGCAGTCGATTGCGCCTTGCAGGGTGACCAAAAAGCGCGGAATGAAGTCTTCGACGTGGTCTGAGACATAGACGTCGTGGCAATAGAGTTTGATATTGCCTTTGCCAGGATCCAATTCATGGCTCAGTTTGGGGAAGAACAAAATGCCTTTGAGCACAAAGGGCACTTCGACGTTGAGATGAATCCAGAAATAGGGCTCTGGGGCAAACGGGTAAAGGTAGCGGTAAAACTCCAAATACTCCTCTTTGCTGACTTCCTGGGGGCTGCGCTCCCAGAGCGGTTTTTGGCGGTTGGCGACTTTTTCGTTGATCTCGATCGGCACAGGCAAAAAGTCGCAGTATTTTTTGACCAGATGCTGAATCCGGGCCTCTTCGGCAAATTCCAGCTCATCGTCGAGCAAGAAGAGCTTGATTTCTGTGCCGTGGCTCTCGCGTTGACCGGCATGTAATTCAAAATTGGGGGAGCCATCGCAGCTCCAAATCACTGCCTCTGCCTCTTTTTGATAAGAGCGGGTGTGGATTTCCACTTTGCTGGCGACTGTAAAAGCCGAATAAAAACCCAGACCAAAATGGCCAATAATATCGTTATTTTTATCGCCAAATTTATGCATGAATTCGGAGGCGCTGGAAAAGGCCACCTGATTGATGTATTTTTTGACTTCTTCAGCCGTCATACCAATGCCGTTATCAATAATCGAAAGGGTTTTGGCCTCTTTGTCGATTTTGATCTCGACTTTGAATTCAGTTTCACTTTTTTCGGCCTGGCCAATCACGGTCAAATGGCGCAGCTTAGAAATGGCGTCAACGCCATTGGAGATCAATTCGCGCAAGAAGATCTCTTTGTCGTTATAGAGCCATTTTTTGATAATCGGAAAAATGTTCTCCATTTGCACAGAGATGGTTCCCGCTTCAAGCGGGGAAAGAATTTCGGTATTGCTCATGGTCTACCTCCAAGGGTGATTGAGAATGTCTGAATTTGGGGAAATACGTTTTTACCCCAATAAGGCATATTAGCAGAAAGCCAGCAAAGGATTAAGCAGATGGGGCCTGGATTTGCTACAATGAAGGCACATCATCCAGGCAGGTAGGTCAGTCGCTATGCTCCGTCTATCTCTTTCGCTTATTTTGGCAGGATCGCTTTGGCTTGGCAGTTTGGGCAGTGCTCGGGCCGAAGATTCACGGGTGCGTGTGATTGAAAACGTCGGGGCGATGCCTGTGGCCGCAACTTGGTATAAACAGCGCTTGATTTATGGGCAAACTGCCAAAGATCAATTGATGATTTGGGATCGCACCCAGAGTAATATTCTCTGGTCCCAGTCTGCCTGCCAGCCAGTCGCCGTGATTCCAACCAAAGACAATTATTTTTTGGTGGCCTGCCAAAAAAATGCGGCACTGCGGGTGATCAATGGCTATGGTCAGGTGATTGAAAGTTTTGAAAATGAAACCCAAGACAATGGCTTGGTCGACATCAAAGCGCTGGCTCAGAATTTTTCTCTGACAGGCATTCAGGCCATGGTTCAAGACAGCCGGGGCGGTACCTATTTGGCCTTAGCAGGAGCCGCTGATCGCAATGCTGCTCAGCCCCGCCGTGGTCAAATTTATTATCTCTCTCCCAGTCGAAAGATGCTCACCCCTGTGGCCAGCCAATTGGATGGTCCTGTGGCCTTGGCTCTCTCAGCCGATGGCAAAAATCTTTATGTTGGCGAGCACATCAGTCGTCAGATTCGAATTTTTGATGTCTTCGAAACCAAATTGAGCAATGGCCGGGTCTTCAAAAAAATCAGCGATATTTTTGTCGCTTCCAGTAATGCCACTGAAGATCCTGCCCCTTCGGCTCTGGCGTTCAACAGCAAGGGCCAATTGTATATTGGCCTCTGGGGTGATGGCAAAATTTTGGTCACCAATCCCGAAGCCAAATTGTTGGGGTCGATAGGCTTTAGCCAGCCCTATATCACCAGCTTTACCTTTGGCCCCAACGAGCGCACCCTCTATGCTACTACTGTCGACAGTCCCGAACCTGGCAGTGCGGGCAAATTACTCGAAGTCCGGCTTTAAGCTGTTTGGTTGTCTGGAGTCAGACTTAAAAACTCCATGCGGTTGCCAAAGGGGTCACGGCACTCGAAACGTGCCATGCCTGGCAATTGGGGCGAAGCCTGAATCTGGAGTCCTGCCGCTGTCAAGCGCTCTCGCCAGTGGTTTAAATCATCAACGGCATAAGCCAGATGGGCTTTCTCTGAGCGCTCTGGCGTTTTCCCAAGGCTGATATGTAATTGCTGGGCTCCCAATTGGCACCAAAAGCCCCCATTGGGCCTGAGCACTTCTGGTTTGGGTATTTCTGGTAAAGCGAGAATCTCAAGATAAAAATAGCGGGCTGCGGCCTCTGCCTCTGCTGGAATGGTAATAGCGGCATGATGCAGCCCCAGAATTGTCACCTTATTGAACTCTGGGCAAGAGTTTGAGTTCTTCGTCTGCAAGTACGCCCAGGCTCCAACATTCGATGGCCTGGGCTGCCAAGAAGCGGATCAGATGCATTTCTTTGCGCAGCAAGGCATCGTCGAGGCGGGCTATCCAAATAAAATTATCGTGTTCATCGCGGGCATCTTCGATACTGCATTTGAGCGCATAGACCCGTTCGACAAGCGTACGCAGCAATTCTTTTTCCGAGGTCAGATTGAGCACCGGGATTTCGCGGTAGCGTTCGGGATGGTGCGAATACCATTCTTTGCGCAAGGGATCTGTGTTGAGCCATTGGGTGATATCTTCCATATCCAAGGCGCGGCGCAGCACCAATTCAAGGGCCTCTTTTTCGCTGAAGGTCTCTTTGAGGGTATTGATCGAGCGCGACATTTTTTTCAGGTCTTGGGAAGACATGCTGCTGCCAGTAGCAAACATATTTTGCATTTTCTGGCGAATCACCAAATGGGTGGCCCGTTTGTGAAAATGAGCAATGGCATTGTAATAGGCCAAATAGCGAATGCGGGGCGCAAGATTGTGGGCCGCTGAATTAAAGTATAAAAGTGGCAAGCCATCAAGGGGTTTGGGTTCGACACTTAAATTGGCTTGCAGGGGTTTGCCTTTTTTTTCAAAGGGCAGATCAAAGAGGGTGCGTTTAAAATTGAGGTTGAGCCGGGTTGTGCAATTGTACAAAAATTGGTCCACGAATTGATGGATCGGAACCTTGAGTGCGTCGGGTTTCCAGATTTTAAGGGTCAAATAATCATCATCAACCGAGGTCACCGAAAAGGAGGGGTGGTTGGGCTTTTCGGTAATCACGGCATTGCCTTCGTCGAAGAGTTC
>JBIKWL010000153.1:0-12113 GCA_044356335.1 Candidatus Sericytochromatia bacterium | reverse complement strand
TTGAACCTCCGATTTCTGAAGAATCCGTAGAACTGACTGTGTTAATGGACTCCCCTTCCCTGGAGGGCAACGTTCATTCGACACAGTTGGGTGGTATACCAAGCAAGGAAAAATTTGCCAAATTAGGTACCGTCGGCGCAGGGGCCATGGGAGAAATTCTATTGGTGCGTGACCAAGAATTGCGTCGCAAAGTGGCCTATAAACAAGTCAATTCGGGTATGACCCAAAACCCCAAAGTGGTGAATCGCTTTTTTACAGAAGCCCAAATCACAGCCCAACTTGAACACCCCAATATTGTACCGATTTACAGCCTAGAGATCAGTCCCGATGGGGAAATAGGTTATGCAATGAAGCTGATTCAGGGCAAAACCTTCAAAGAACTGATGAACGAAGCGCGAAAACAAATTGATCAAACGGGAAAAGTGGATGAAGAACACAGCCTGTTGACCTTACTTGAACATTTCCTCAAAGTTTGTGATGCGCTGCATTACAGCCATATCAAAGGGGTCATCCACCGTGATCTCAAACCCGCGAATATTATGGTGGGCAGATTCCATGAAGTCTATGTGATGGACTGGGGCATTGCCAAAGTGTTGAAACAGGGAGAGTTTGCCCCTGAGGAAACCTGTGATGATGAAATGGTACATTTACTGCAGGTCAATTCAGATCAACCCCAGTTGGAGCGCACCCAAGTGGGACAGATCATCGGCACTCCTCGGTACATGTCTCCGCAACAGGCCGCAGGCAAAAACAATGAATTGGATGCCCACTGTGATCAGTTTGCGCTGGGATTGATTCTGTTTGAACTGATCACCCTTAGACCTGCTTTTCGCGCCAGTAACCAAATTGAATTGCTCAAGAAAGTCCTCAAAGTCGATCTGGAACCCTTTCAACACTATCTGCCCAAACAGCGTATCCCGATCGAGCTTCAGGCGATTGTCCACAAGGCCACTGCGCTCAAAACCACGGGGCGATATGCCAGTGTGTCTGATTTGGCCGATGATTTACGGCGTTTTTTACATGGGGAAGCTGTTTTGGCCCGGCCTGACAGCCCCTTAGAAAAACTCGTGCGTTGGATCGGCAAGCATGGTCAAACCACTTTGGTCTTGTTCATGGGAGTGGTGATTTTGGCTTCCAGCACGGTCATCTGGAGCCTGTATAGGCATGAACAGGCCATTCTCAAAGCACAAACCCACGCTAAAAAAATGACTGCCTTTTTTATGCAGGTGACCCATCGGGCCCAATTGATCAATGCCCAATTTACGGGATTTGAATTGTTATTGGCACGTTTGGGCAGTGCCGCTCAGCAATTGATTGAATTTGGTGCAGACAGTTCAGAACCTGTTTACACCTATGCCGATTTTCGCTCATCCCAAACAGCGCCGCCAGATCTAGGCTTTGCAGCCAGTTACAAAGCAAAAATCAGTTTGGATTGGCCAATCGTCAAACTCGCCCCAGGCGTTTCACAAGCAGAGGTCTTGCCCCTTTTGCGCAAACTCACCCCTTTGCGTCAGACCTTTCGCAGGATTACTTTGCAAAGTCAAAGTCAAGCGGCCCTGGCTCTGCCCCCCGCCTCTGCCCGCAATTTGGTCATGCAAAAGGGGGTGCCTTTGATCTGGGCCTATCTGGGCTTGGAGCAGGGGTTTTCTCTGAATTATCCCGGCAATGCCGATTTTAGCCCCGATTATGATGCCCGCAAGCGGCCCTGGTACAGACTTTCACTCCAGCAGCAGGGGGCCCATTGGCAGCCACCCTATCTCGATGCTGGGGGCACAGGCTGGGTTTTGCCCTGTACCCTGCCGATCCATGATTCCAAAGGCCAATTTTGGGGTGTGGCAGGTGTCGAAATGACGCTGGATTATATCAGACAACATTTGCTCGAAATAACGCCTTTGCCCGGCCATTTAAACAGCTATTTGCTCAACGACAAGGGCCAACTGATCGCCAGCAGCCGTGAAAGCAAAGAGCTGAGTCAAATTTCTCAGACTGCGATGATGCAACAGATCTTGCCCCAGATTTTGGCCAAAAAATCGGGTTATCTCGAAGCCCCTTCCCGGCAAGGGGGGCGCGTCTGGGCCTTTTATCCAATTGAATCGCTGGGCTGGTATTATGTTGTGGAAGCAAAAACAGCCCAATTGGAGCATGATTTTGTGCTGCCTCCCAACAACAATCCCCAACTCTGATTTCCGAAGGAGTCTCATATGGCCCATTGTCCGGCCGAAAATTTAAACGATCTGGCAGAGATCTTCGCTGAGCTGCGCAGCTGGCCGGGTCTCAAAGAAAAACAGACAGGTATATTTTATTATAAAGGCAAAGGGTTTTTGCATTTTCACCTCAAAGCGGGCAGGCGTTGGGCCGATATCCGCTCTGGCCAAGACTGGGGAAAGCCGCTGGATTTACCGTTTTCCCCCGACCAAGAGAGCCGTGAAGCCTTTCTAACTGAGGCCAAACGGCGTTATCTGCTGACACAATCACAGACCCAATCAAGGTCCTGACCACGGGCAAAATCGTGTAGAGACAACCCAAAATTAAGCGTTATTTAACTTCATTTCTTCTGGCTTTTCAGCTATAACAGGAAAAGGAGATGAACATGATTTACACCCTTGCTGCTTCCACATCTGTCATTCAGGCCCCTGTCCAGGCGGGTCAGGCATCAGCCCCTGTCAAAAAACAAGCAGCTGAAAAATTGGACCGTGAAGCAAAAAACGGATCTTCTCCCTCTCAAAATCCCGCAGAGCCGCCGCTCGGTGACAGACTCGTGCGCTACGCAAATTATGGGGCCGGTGCTGCAGGTTCTGCTGCTGGCGCTTTGGCATTTCCCCACCAAGTCAGTGTCAATGCACCAAAAGTCATTCAGGGAGCCAATTCTTTGGCCGCTACTTTGACTCAAGCAGCGAAAGCAAAACATGCATTCAGCCCAGTGTTTGGCCCTTCTGCCCGCTTTTTAGCCAGCGGCGCCCTCAAAGCAGCCAAAGGCACTGAAGTCGTCTCCAAATTTTCAATGGGTTTGATGCAAATGCCTGTGGTGGGTCGCATGACCAGCCCGGCTGTTGCCAAAACCATGACCGGCAAGGTTTTGCCTGTGGCCAATGCCGTGGGTGCCACTCTGGCCATCGCAGACAATTCGCTGCGTTTTGTGCGAGCGCGTGAAAAAGGCAATACCACAGGCCAGGTCGTAGCGGGTATTCAAGTCGGCCTCAATGCCATCGGCGGCGTGGCTGGATTTTTGCCAGGCAAAGCCCAATGGGTAGCGGCTGGGGCAGGTTTAACGGGTTTGGGTTTGGAAATGGCCCATCAACTTGGCGGCTTGGGCAAATAGCTCTGTTGCTTTAGACCTTGATTAGACCTTGATCGCCGGCTCAAAACTCTCTGCTGAAGCATTTAAAAAAGCCTGTTTATAGCTTTCTGGCAATTCGTCTTTAAAGAAATCCCCCATTTTGATGTATTCATAAATTTCTTCGTAATTCATCACGTGTGAGGGGCTAATTCTGCGATAAACATGGCGCGGTTTGAGCAATTCAAGTCGGTCAAAACCCATGGCACCCATGAGTTCGGCAGCACTTTCAACTGTCTTGTGATGAAAACTGGTCACGCGAATGCGTTTATCTCCGACGTGTAAACCCGCCACCAAATGGGGCTCTTGGGTGGCAACTCCGGTTGGACAATCATTGGTATTGCAGCGCAAGGCCTGAATACAGCCAATCGAAATCATCATTCCGCGGGCAGAGTTTAACATATCTGCGCCAACGGCAATTTTATTAATCACATCAAAACCTGTGGTGACCTTGCCAGAATAGATAATTTTGATTTGGTCGCGCAAACCAAAGCCCTTAAGACAATTGTGAATCAAGACCAGGCCTTCTACACCTGGCACCCCAAGATTATTTGAAAACTCCAAAGGCGCCGCGCCTGTGCCTCCTTCAGCACCATCGACAGTGATGAAGTCGGGAACAATTCCCGTTTGCACCATGGCTTTGCAAATTGCCATAAATTCGTAGAGTTTGCCTAGGCAGAGTTTGAATCCAATTGGTTTGCCCCCTGATAACTCACGCAATTGCTGAATAAAATGAACCAATTCCAAGGGAGTGGAAAAGGCACTGTGGCGGGGAGGAGAAATCACGTCTTGGCCCATTGGCACATTGCGAATCTGGCTAATTTCTGGAGTTACTTTTTTGGCAGGTAAAATGCCGCCATGACCTGGCTTTGCTCCCTGAGAGAGTTTGATTTCGATCATTTTGACATTTTTGTGCTGGGCCTTTTCGGCAAACATCTCAGCAGAAAAAGTCCCATCTGCATTGCGGCAACCAAAATAACCCGTACCAATTTGCCAGATGATATCCCCTCCGGGTTCGAGGTGATAGGGACTGAGGCCCCCTTCTCCTGTATTGTGGGCAAAATGGCCATCTTTGGCACCGCCATTGAGGGCCAAAACCGCATTTTTACTCAGGGAACCATAACTCATGGCAGAGATGTTAAAAATGCTGGCGTTATAAGGCTGGAGGCAGGCTTTGCTGCCCACTTGTACCCGCAACGAAGCGGGGTCGACATGCACCGGTAAAAGGGAGTGTCCGACCCACTCATAACCGATTTGATAGACATCGAGCTGAGTACCAAAAGGCAAAGTGCTGGTCTCGCTTTTTGCGCGCTGATAAATTAACGAGCGCTGAAGGCGATTAAAGGGGGCACCATTGGTGTTGGACTCGATAAAATATTGGTTGATCTCAGGCCGGATTTCTTCGAGAATATAGCGCATATTTCCCAAGATGGGAAAATTGCGGCGAATGGTGTGTTTGGTTTGAAAGGCATCGTTGAGACCAACAGCAATTAAAATGCCCAGAAAGGCACTGATGGTAATGTGAAAGGGATGATAAATGGGTGGTAACACCAGAAAACCCAATCCAATGATGGCCAGGGCAACCACTACGCCGATAAAAAATAACTTACGCATGACGGGCTCTCCTTTTTTCAAAGAGCGCAAATAGCCTAAATAGTCTGGCTTTTTTGCAGATTATATTTTTTTTAGTGTACACCAAAAAAATAAATAAAAATAATTGATTTAATATTGAACTATTTAAGCTTGGATGATATAGTTAAACAATAAAACGTATCTAATTCAATTACAGATTTTAGGAGTCCCGAAACATGAGTTTAAAAGACGACGTCACAACCCTCTACAACCAAATTTTCAGCGGCAAATTGTTGGACGCTTTTGACCATTTTTATGCCGAAGATGTGGTGATGCAAGAAAACAACGAAACCCCGACCGTGGGCAAAGCAGCCAACCGCGAGCGTGAAGTGGCTTTTCTCGGCAGCATTGAAGCCTTCCATGATGCAGGTATCAGCAACCTGGCCTGGAACGATGAAACCGGTGTGGCCATGATCGAAAATTGGATGGACCTGACTTTTCAAGGCGGTTTCCGGACAAAGATGCAACAGGTGGCTGTGCAAACCTGGAAAGATGGCAAAGTCGTCAACGAGCGCTTTTATTACAATAAAGGTTAAGCCTTTTTCCATCAAAAGCTAACTTCCCCCCTGCTACCCTCAGTTTTCACTGAGGGTATTTTTTCGCAGACAGACTGCTTGTGCTAAGATTAGGATCGTTAAAAATCCAAGGAGCCATACATGGAGTTACACTCGGACAGCCGCCTCGACAACCGCTACGTCTGCCCGGTCTGTGAGCGGGAAGTGGATGACGCCATCATTCCCTTTCATAAAAATGTTGAAAAACAGATTTTGGAGCTGATCACCAGCCACAACCCCCGCTGGATTGAATCGGATGGTTCTTGCCCCAAAGCCGTCGAATATTACCAGGCCTTGATTGCCCATAAAGTGATCAAATAGCACATGTTCAAATAGCACAAGATCAAATAGAAAGTTAATGCCATGGACAGTCTGCAACACCTGATCAAAGCCTATATTGGCGCCTATATCGCAACCCTGCGCTCGCGGCAATACAAACCCCTCGACAAACAATGGAAACAACACAAACTCGAACTCTTGGAGAAGATCAAACGCCAAGAGCAGTGGCATGTTTTACACGATCTCTGTATTTTGATGTTGTATTATGGCACCCCTGTTCGGGCCCAGGCCATCTGTGATTTGATCATCGAGGATGTCATCCACCGCGATGATGGCCGGATCCAACTCAAAGTTTACCAACAGGGGCCCGAGCCCGACCGCTATATCTTGATCGACGAAGAGAGCAGCGAGGTACTCGATGAATACCTCTCGCTGACCGACCGCGTGACCCAAATTGAGTTGTTTAGACATCCTGATGGCAGCAAATTGACACCCCAAGACATTTTCTTGCTCTCAAACAAATACCCCAACGAGGGCTTGGTCTCAGAGCTCAGTGGTTTTTTTCCGATCTACAATCAAAAAGATTACGAAATTATACCCACTCCCCTGCGCCTCAATGCCGTCTCCCGTTATACCGGCAAAGGCGTGACTATTGCCTTTTTGGATTCAGGCTTTTATCCCCACCCAGATTTGACCATGCCCAATAACCGGGTCCTGGCTTATGTCAATATTCCTGACCCCGAGTATGATGATTTTGGGATTCCCCAAGACAATTCTTGGCATGGTATGCAGACCACGGTTTCAGCAGCGGGCAATGGTTATCTCTCCAATAGCCTCTACAAAGGGATTGCCAGCAACGCCAATGTGGTATTGCTCAAAGCCACTGACAGACAGGGTTGTATTAAGACCGAATACATGATCAAGGGCCTAAAGTGGGTCTTGGAAAACCACAAAGAATACAATATCCGGGTTGTCAATATATCTTTGGGTGAAGGTCGAGAAGAGTCATATCTTGACAATGCTCTGACCCAAATGGCAGAAGCCCTGTGGCAGGCTGGTGTCGTGGTCGTGGTGGCTGCGGGTAACGATGGCAATTCTCCTGACAATGCCATCACCCCCCCTGCCAATGCCCCTTCTGTGATTACCGTGGGTGGCTTTGACGATAAAAACAAACTCAGCCGCCACTATTATGACATGTACCACTCCAGCTATGGCCCTACAATAGACGGCCTGATGAAACCTGAGTTGATCGCACCCGGAATCTGGGTCGCCGCCCCAATTTTGCCCGAGACAAGTCTTTACCGCGAAGCCGAGGCCCTAAGCAAAATCATTAAACTCAGTGATCAGGCTTTGCCCGATGCCTTGCGCGAACAATTGGAAGATCTGCCCTTTGGGCCCGAAATACTGGCTTTACCGATTGAAGAAATGCGCAAACGGATTCAAAACCGCCTCCGAGAGCAAAAAATTGTCGGCATGCACTACCAACATGTCGATGGCACTTCATTTTCAGCCCCGATCGTCTGCTCGATTATTGCCCAGATGTTTGAGGCCAACCCTGATTTGAGTCCGCGCCGAATCAAACAGATATTGACTTCCACCACGGATAAAATTTTTAATATCGCAATCGAAAAACAGGGCCATGGGTTGATTCATCCCCGAAAATGTGTCAAAGAGGCCGAAAACGACCGCTACCGCAGGGGTGTCAAACGGGGTTCATCGCCCCATGTGGAAGGTCGCAAAGTGACATTTTACTACGACGATCCCCATGCTGAGAGTGTCTCAGTTGCGGGGGAATTTACCGATTGGAAGGCAGACCGTGCATTTTTAACACGCATTCCCAATACCTCAACTTGGATCTTGGAAAAGATCTTTCCCTTTAAAGGCATATACGCCTATAAATTTGTGGTCAATGGTCAGCGTTGGATTCCCGATCCAGAATGTGAAAATATTGAACCCGATGGATTTGGCGGCGCGAATACCCGTCTCAACCTGTTTTTAGAGTAAAAACATGTTAAGGTGTGTCTAGGTTTACACAGGAGGTAATCAGATGGAGGGAAAAGTCTGTTTGGTCACGGGATCCACAGCGGGAATTGGCAAGGTATGCGCCCGAGAATTGGCGGCGCGCGGTGCCCGAGTGATCTTGGTGGGCCGCAATCCCGAAAAAACACTGAATGTGGTTCAAGAACTGAAACGCCAAACAGATGGCCAAATCGAATATTTATTGGCCGATCTCTCTGAACAGTCCCAAGTGCGCCAATTGGCCAGAGATCTCCAGGAACGCACAGATCAACTCGATGTGTTGATTAACAATGCCGGAGCTGTATTTTCCAAACGGGAACTGACTGTGGATGGCTATGAAAATACCTGGGCACTTAACCACCTTTCCTATTTCCTCTTAACCCATCTCTTGCTCGATCTGCTCAAAAACAGTGCTCCTGCAAGGATTATCAATGTGGCATCAGTTGGGCATTTTCAAGCGGTGATTGACTTTGCCAATTTACAGGGCGAAGAACATTTCAGCTTGATGAATGCGTATGCCCAGTCCAAATTGGCCAATGTGCTCTTTACCTATGCTTTGTCTCGCCGCTTGGCTGGAACGGGAGTGACCGCCAATTGCCTTCATCCAGGTGTGGTGGCAACAGATATCTGGAGCAAAGGCGCAGCCTGGACCCAACCCTTTGCCAAAGTGATCCAAAAATTCATGCTCAGTCCTGAAAAAGGGGCCGAGACCATGGTTTATCTGGCCAGCAGCAACCAGCTCAATCCCGACAGTGGCCGCTACTATGACAAGTGCAAAGCGGTCAAATCTTCAAAAATCTCGTATAACGAAGTTTTGCAAGAGCGCCTCTGGGATCTCAGTTTGCAAATGACTGGATTGGTTGGGGCATGAAGCCCATTTGGATCTCCTTATTGCTTTTGTTGGGCTGCACACCTGTGATTGTGCTGGGCCCCACTGGCAAAAAAAGCCCCGAAGGGACCCCTTCGTCTGGACCGACGATTGCCAACCCCGCTTCTACTTTTTGTACTGAGCGCCAGGGACGGCTTGAAATCCGCAATATAGACCTGGGGCAAGTGGGGATTTGTTTTTTTACAGATCGCTCCCATTGTGAAGAATGGGCCTATTACCGGGGCGAGTGTAAACCGGGTCAAAATTTTGGATTACTTTAAAGCATGAAAACAAAAATTACCCCCCGATTTTTAATGATAGCTGGAATCGCAGAGTTGATCGTCGGTTTGGTGCTGTGCCTGATTGTCGGCACTCAGGTTTCTTGGGCCTCTGCGATGATGCTGGCTGCAGGTTTTTTTGTTTCGGCCAATATTTTGTTTTTCTTTGCCATGAAACGGGCCTAAACCGTGACAGAGCCAACACCCACTCAGTTAAAGCTATCCCACGATCTGACTCGGCTCCAACAGGCTGAGCAATCGCTCCAAACCGAAGAAAAAAACCGCCCTGATAGGCCCGGTCGCCAGAGTGCGCGAGAACGGCTCAAATTGCTCTTTGATCCCGGCACAGGCCAGGAATTGTTCCGTTTTGTGCGCAACCGGCTGGATAAACCCAGTTTCAGCGATGGCATTGTTTGTGCCTCTGGTGAGATTCAGGGTCGCCCCCTTTTGGCTTGGGCCAGTGAATTTGAAACCATGGGTGGCAGCATTGGTGCATTGCAAACCCGTCAACTGAATGAACTCTACCGTTTATCCCGCCAATCAGGACTGCCGTTGGTCTCTTTGGTCGAATCAGGCGGTGCGCGGGTGACAGACGGAATGGAGATCATGGAGGGTTATGCCGAAACGCTCAAAGAAGCTGTCTATCTCTCAGGGGTGGTGCCTCAAATCACCTGTATTCTTGGTCATTGCATAGGCGCGCCAGCATTTGTCGCCACATTGACTGATTTTATCATCATGGACCAAAACTCCACGCTTTGTGTGGCAGGAGCTGGTGTCAATAAAGCAGCTACGGGTGAAGATCTCGATGAACAGGCCCTGGGTGGCCCCGAGGTACACACCGGCCATTCGGGTGCAGTACATTTTGTTGAACCCGACGAAGCCACCGCGATTGCCCGTGTGCGACAATTATTCAGCTATTTGCCTCTTACCCAGGCCGAGCGCCCACCTCATTATGTCACTGGCGATCCCCCTGAACGTGAAGCACCAGAATTGAATCAACTCTTGCCCGCAAGTCCCGATGCGCCGTTTGATATGCTGCCTGTTCTCAATGCGATTGTCGATCGAGACAGTTTGATGGAAATACAGGCAGACTTTGCACCCAATTTAATCACTGCCTTTGCGAAATTGGGCGGACAAACAGTGGGGATTTTGGCCAATCAATCACTGGTTTTGGCCGGAGCACTCGACAGCAAAGCCCTGCGAAAAATGGCCCGTTTTCTCAATTTTCTCAGCAGTTTTAATTTCCCTTTGGTCTGTTTTGTCGATGTGCCTGGTCTGATGCCCAATTCGGCTGCTCACCGCGAAGGCATTTTGACCTATGGATCTCAGGCTCTTTCTGCAATTGGCCACCTAAAAGGACTCAAAGTCAGTGTGGTTGTGCGTCGCTGTTTTGGTGGCGCTTATTTTCTGCTCAATCCCAAGGTCGGGGGCGGAGATTTGGTCTATGCCTGGCCCGGTGCCATGATTGGAATTATGAGCGATCAAGCCATGGCCAGTTTTGCTGGACACAATCCCGTTTTGCGCAAGACATTTGAAGCTTTACATGCCCAAGGCAGCCGGATAGACGATCCTTTTATTCCTGCTGCCAATGGCTATCTCGACGATATTATCGAACCGGCCCGAACCCGGCCGATCTTGATTCAGGCCTTGACTCGCTTTTCAAATAAACGTCAATTGGATATTCCGCCCAAATGGCTTCCCAATATTCCCCTCTAATTCCCCATTTGCACAGCATCACAGTCAGTCATTATTGTGAAAAAGTCCGTTGGGCCCTGACTCGCTTGCAGATCTCCTACAGCGAAGAGAACCACTTGCCCGGCTTTCACATGCTCGCCAATTTCAAGCGGGGAGGCTCTCGCACTGTGCCCTGCCTTTTTACCCAAGAAGGTACCATTCCCGACTCAACCGATATCTTGCATTGGCTCGACAAACAGGTAGCCCCCCCCTTGCGCCTCTTTCCAAACGGTGCAGATAGAGAAGAAGTCGCGGCCCTTGAGCAGCGATTTGACCTTCAACTGGGCCCACATACCCGCCGTTTTATCTATTTTTATCTCTTGCAGCAACCAAGTTTGGCCCAAGAATTGCTGAGCCAAAAAGGTCCAGCCAATGAGCGCAGGCTCCTGCCTCTGCTTTGGCCTGGGCTGACTGTGATGATGCGCAAATCAATGAATATCACCGAAGCTGCCAGTCAGCGTTCCCTGGCCAAGATCACAGCCGAATTTGACTTTGCAGATCAGCTTTTGAGCGATGGCAGAGCCTATTTCTGTGGCAATCGCTTCTCTGCTGCAGATTTAACCTTTGCTGCACTGGCCGCCCCCGTGCTGGCCCCTGCTGAATACAGTGTAGCTCTGCCCGATATAAACCTCCTTCCAGACGCGCTTAAAGAGCAAATCGTTCAGTTTCGCAAACGCCCCTCGGGCCAAAAGGCCTTGGAATGGTTTCGCGAAGAATACAAGCCCGTGGCAAAGCGAACCCCCTAAAACCGCCACCTTTCAGGTGCTGATTTCGCTTTTCAGTCAATTCCAATTATTTTGGAGTGGTATAATCGATTCCATCACCTGTCAAGGAGCCGCCTATGAGTTCGCCCGCAGAAAATGAAGCCTATCACAGTGCCCTGGCCTTTCTGGGACAGCAACATGGCCGTATTTACGATTTAAACAACCGCATTTTTAGTGAGGGTGAGCCGGGTGACAAAGTCTATTTTATAGTCTCAGGCTCAGTCAATGTCTTCATTGGCAGCGGAATGAACCGCCGAGAACTGTGGACCCTCAATCCCGGAGATATTTTTGGTGAAATGGCTCTGCTTGACCAGCTTGAACGCACAGCTTCAGTCGAAGCTGGCAGCCGCACCCATGTCTTGGCATTAGACAGGGACATGTTTAACCACTTGATTGGCAAATACCCTATTTTGGCCCAAAAAGTCATTGAGTTGATGGGACAACGCATGCGAAAAATGGATACCCAATTTAAAATAGAAAGTGGCTATCTCAAAGGCCAACAAATGGGCCAGTTTTTAAAAACGTTTGAATTTACCTCTATTTATGCCAATCCGACCGATGATCCCCAAAGATTGGGCCCATTGGACAACATGCCTGAAGATTAATTTGCGTCAGGTTCTGCGGGTCTCGGTAGAGGATTTCCACACACAT
>JBIKWL010000292.1:0-3477 GCA_044356335.1 Candidatus Sericytochromatia bacterium | reverse complement strand
TGTTGTATGCAGCGCAAAGGCCAATTTGGGGATATAACTGACCCGGGACAAAAGCTCTGCCAGGGTCTGCATTTAAGTCAAACTTTCAAAGGTCTTTAAGACGTGTTCAGCCATGGTTTGCCAAGTGAAGCGCCGGGCCTGAGTATGGCCTTTTTCAATCAAACTCTGGCGCAATTCAGGATCGCGCAAGAGCTTTTCCAAATGGCGCGAGCCACCCTCTAAATCTTCTGGATTCCACAACAAGGCAGCTCCGCCTGTGGCTTCGGGCAGTGAGGCGCGATCGGAACTGAGTACGGGTATCCCTGCTGCCATGGCCTCCAAAACGGGCAGGCCAAAGCCTTCGTAAAGCGAGGGAAAGGCAAAGACCGCTGCTGCTTGGTAGAGGGCAGGCAAATCTTCGGCGGCCACGGCCCCTGTCAAAAAAACGAACCGACTCAGCCCCTGGGAGGTGATTTCCTCTTGCAGATGGGGGGTCTGAATTGGGTGGGGTGGCCCCACCAAGACCAGTGGGTGCTTCTCACGCAAGGTCAAAGGCAGACGGGCATAGAGTTGAATCAGACCGACAAAATTTTTATAGGGTTCGGGCCGCCCGACAGAGAGAATATACCCCGGCCCAGGCAAACCATAAAAGTCCAAGGCAGATCCTGGATCTGGATGAGGCACACAGGGGCTGACCCCTGGATAAATCACGGCAATCCGGGCCGGATCTATTTCCAAGGCCTTTTCGAGGTCGCGGGCACTGCTCTGGGAGACGGTGATGATTTTTGTGCAGGGTTTTAGCAAGAGCTTGAGCGGCGTAGCACGGGTCATCAACAGCCGAAAGGGCAGACTGGCTTCGCGAAAATAAGCGGGAAAAAGCAGGGGAATCAAGTCATGGACCATGCCCACACAGGGTATCCCCGGCACGGGATGAAAGGGGTAATAGGGGGTGAAATAGAGGTCTGCACCAAAATCTTTTTGCAGCCGGGGCAAAACCAGGCGATTGAGTGGGGAACGGGCATCAAAGCCGAGAGTGTCGATACGGTAGACTGCGCGCAGGGGCCGGGGATCGGCCTCGCGGATCCACTGCAGGCAAAAACGGGCCAACTCTTGGGTACTCAGAAGCAGGCAAAAGCTGTGAGGGCTTTCTAAGCGCAAAAGCTCGGCCACCAACGATAAGCTGACGCGCCCCAAACCATCAAGAGTGGCACTGCGCACCCAGCGCAGGTCCAGAAAAATTTTCACAGATCGATCACGAGACCGTCAAAAGCGGTATCAAAGGCCGTTTCGCTGGCTCGGGCCAACATGTCTTCGCCCATGTGGGTCAGGATCAGGCGCTTGGTTTTGAGCAAGTCACGGTGCTCAAAAATCTCCTGGTAAGAGAGATGTTTGGCGTCAGGATGGCCCGGTTCGTAATAGCTGCACTCGGTGACGAGCAAGTCGGTGTCGCGGGCCAGATTGACCATGTGTTCGCCCCAGGCCGTATCGCCGGTGTAAGCGACAATTTTTTCTTCGGCCAAATGCACCTGATAACCCTGACAGAGACGGGTCCGCATATGATCCATGGCAAAGGGATAGACCATGATCGAGGTGCCTGGAATGGGGCGGGGCTCATCTTCGATGGGCAAATAGCGAATTTCAAACAGTCCCAATTGAAAGAGCCCTGGATAACACATCTCCTGAAAGGCCTGTAAATGGTCGAGCAGGTGCTGGGGAGCCATGATCCAGAAAGGCCGAGAGCGGTTTTGGGTGATTTGCTGCAGCAGCACAAACGGCAGACCTGCAAAATGGTCGCCGTGGCCATGGGTCATCAGGGCTCCATCTATTTCGTCAATCGACAGATCCATTTGTTTGAGGGCCGTTAGAGACGATGGACCACAATCAATCAAGAAGGTGGCCTCTTTGCTGCGGATATGCAGGCAGGTTTGGTTGCGGGCACCCGAACCCAAGGCATCTCCAGAGCCAACAAAGGTCAGGCGTGGGCCGGGATCTGGCACCTGATCGCTGATCCAGTCCAGGCCTGTTGAGGCCCGCGCCTGTTGGGTGGTATAAAAGGTGGCCAGAGCCATTTCGATGTCTGACGCTCGAAACGAAACGGGGTAGAGCTTGAGACCTGTGCGCTCTGCCAGAGCAGCTTGCCAAACGAGATCCTCGGGCTGGGCGGTTGCCACCACCAGGCAATTGGCCACCTGCAAAACGGGAAAGACGCTGTGGGCATGAGCCAATCGGGGAGGGATGGCCTGCAGTGTTTCGGGCAAAATCTCCATTTCGGAGAGGCGGGTCGAGGTTCCCAATAATTTTTGCAAAATGAGAATTCCGTCCCGCACAGATTCGGCGATCAGTCCACGTCGAATCAAGATTTCACCCAAATAATCGGGGTGCATTTCCTGTTCGCGCAGGGCCGCTTCAATCTGCTCGCTCTCGACCAACTGCAATTCCTGCAGCCACTCTCCAAAGCGTCTCTTTCGCTGTTGCATCTTCAACCTCTGCTCTTGCTCAATACTCTTTGCTTAATACTCTTTACCCACCGCTTACTCCAGGCTGTAATTCCCGGCAATGCCAACACTCCAGCTCTCAGGATGGATATACTGGCGCAGTGCTTTGTTGACCTGTGCTTGGGTGACTTTGCGAATCAATCCCGCGCGCTTTTGAAAATAGTCCAGCCCAAATTGGTATTGCTCCAATTGCACCAAGCGATAGGCGATTTCAGGGTGGGTGGCCAGATTGACCAGATAGGAGCCAATCAACGCCGATTTGCCATCGTTTAATTCTTGGGCCGTAATACCTTCTCTCAGATAATCGTCGACGACTTTTTTGACTTCGACAAGGGTGCGGCTCACATTTTCGGGATTGGTGGAGACCGAAAGTACCCACGGACCCGCACTGCGACCGACATCTGAAAAATAAGAATAAATACCATAGGTCAGGCCGAGTTCATCGCGAATGCGAATACCCAAACGGGAGGCCAGTGAACTCTGACCCAGGGCCTGATTGGCCAGGGTGGCTGCAAAAAAATCAGGAGATTTTCGCGTGAGTGTGGCCTGGTGCCCCAGAAACAGAGAGACATTGGCCTTGTCGGGCATGGCATAAACCCATTCTTGGCCTTTTTTCTGGCGGCCCACGACTTCAATTTCGGGAAAGTCGGGCACTTTGGCATTCCATTTGCCCAAATGGGCGCCAAACCACTGGTGCAGGAATTTTGCGTCGATATCCCCGACACCTGCTGCAATCATGTTTTTGTGGCCATAATGCTGTTTGTAAAATTGCTTGACCTCTTTGAGTGTCAGCTTTTCCGTGGCTTTCATCAGCTCTTCCACTGTGGGCTGGTAGAGTGGGTGGTTCTCTGGATAGAGATTGCGGTAGAGCAGGTCATAGGCCATGGCATCGGTGCTGTCGAGGCGCTGCAAGAGACGGTCCAAGCGTTGCTTTTTGAGCTTTTCGAATTCGTCTTCGGGAAAAGTCGGATTTAGCAAGGTGTCTTCAAGCAGGGCCAGGGTC
>JBIKWL010000291.1:0-3500 GCA_044356335.1 Candidatus Sericytochromatia bacterium | reverse complement strand
GTATTGCCCTCACTGCCCGTCGGCCACCGTTACCAGCGCCTGCCGCTCCTGCCTTTTATCCGAGACACTTGCGCATCTCAGCCGAGGCTCCAACGGATTCTTCCGTGCAGATCGTGTGCCCAGTCTTGCGACCGAACCTTGACCCTCTTGGGAGTTCCCACCCTCCAGGGAATTCATCCTGCCCAGAGCTTCTCGCTGCTTCCAGCCGATTCCCCGCATTCCGTTTTGACGGCTCTCGGGATTTGCTCTCCGGGTCAGGCTGGCATCTCTCAACTTGCGTTGAACGCCGCCCCTCCTGGGATTTTGTCTGGGAGTTACACCCAGACTCTTTGTTACGTTTCTTCGCTTCACCGAAGTTCGTGTAATCAATATACTAAGATTAGGTTATGAATGTCAAGAGAAGTTTGTAGTTATTTTAAAAATAATTTAAGAACGCCAATCATCTGACATTGAAAGCAAAAGCAGGGGGTGCTCCATTTTGATAAAGCCTTTGCTGCTTTCTATCTGTTGACCAGGGGAACTCAAAGTGACTTCTTTTCTGGCATCATAGCTATCGGCTACTTTTTTGGCATAGGCAATATGTGTGGCTGTACTGTGAGGCGTTTTGGTTTCATGACCCACAAGCAGGGTGGTTTTTGAGCTTGATGGGGGCTTAAAGGGGTTGCCCGTAATGCGGGTGGCCTGGGAGCCTGTGATATTCCCTGTGTAGCGATAAGCAGATTTGCCACTCTCGGCTTGTTTTTCCGGGTCACCAAACACCAGATTTCTCAAACAGACTTTGGAGCTGCCCGCTGTGATGGCATTAAACGAAGCTTTGTCCATGGTAATACTGGTATAACTTTTACCAAACAGGGGATCATTACTGTTTTCACTTCTGATTTGGCTGTGGGTCTTTGCCAAATTTGTAAAGACCCCATTGATATTTTCTTGGTCCGGCAAAAACAGCAAGCGATGGGCCAGCTTTTCCCAATCCCCTTGGGGCGTTTCAGCGCTGACTTGGCTCTTAATGCGGGCACTGAGGCTTTTCATTGCTGAGTCCAAATACGGGTATTTGATATCCACCCATTGGGCTTTGGGAAAAGGAGAACTGCTCCTTTCTGCCGCTGGAAAGGCTTTTTCCAGCCTCTGGATATCTTTTTCCAAGGTCGCAAGATTGTTGTCGGTTGTAGGGGTGTTTTCGACGGGGTGAAGTGCTAGCCGGATTTTACAGTGAGCGGCTTTGTCCCCCATTTTGTCACTGATGCTTGAGGTACTCAGGGTGGCTATCATGGCATCCACTTCGGAACCCAGATGCTTGTCTTCATTTTCATAGAGAAAATCGTTGATCCCCTGGTATATCCGACTTCGGGCTGATTCAATCTGTGATGAATTTCTATCGAGCAAATTGATCATTTTTTCGAGCCGTTTTTCAGGATTGGCACCTCCCGCAGTGAGTTCATTCTGGACATAGGTGGAAACCAGCTGATTAAATTCTTTGGTCTTCACGGCAGAACTCAAAAGACTGGCCATGGCTTTGTCTGCCCCACCCTGGGTAAAGCTGTACAATTTGAATAACAGTTGTGGGTCTTTTCCGCTTAATTTTCCGGTTTCATTTTTAAACAGCGTTTCAAGTGCCGTGTTTGTGCTGGCTAGCTTTTCAAGATAGGTTGCTTTTTGAGTGGTGATCTGTTTTTTCAAGTTTGCCACGGCCACAGGGTCGGGTGTTGGCGCGCCATCTTTAATCATCTCCTTGAGGTCAATGAGTGATTTGTTTAAATTTCCCAATGCAGTTTTGATGTCTTTGGTTGCTTGAACAATCTCGACGCCCAAGTCTGTGAACGATTTGCTTTCAATCAGCTCACTGTATTTTAACGTATTGTAATTTGTAAAATGGGGCGTCATTTCTTTGCCTATGGCCTGAAATGCTTCCCGCTCTTTGGGTAAATCGACCGGTTGTGGGAGAACCACTTCTTCTCCCACAGATGACAATGCCGAAAGAATTTGGCTGGACTGTGGCAGAGACGCGGATTCCACTTCAGAGGGAACATCTTGGGGCAAACCCGTTAAGACCTGACTGGAAGGTTTTGGTTGAACCGAAGGACTGCTCTGGACTTGGGGTTCTGAGACAAGCGGGGTGTCTTTGACTGCGGGCGTTCCTTTTGTTGTAACCACAGAAGGGATACTGCTAGAACTGTGAACACTTGGGGAAGGAATAGATTGCATAATCTCGAATCCTTTAAGGTAATGCTAAAATGAACTAATTGAAAAATTGTATCACACTGTTATGAAAAATTAAAATAGGTAAATTTAATTCGTCATGCTTGATCTCAAGGAATTGAGTCTGCAAAGCCAAAAATTGCAATCGAGAAACCAACTCCGCCAAGACGATGGCAAAGTGGAGTACCACAAGGCTGTTGGCTACCTTAAAGTATATATCTCTCAACCCAAACGGGAGACGCTATTATTGGCCATTCAAGCTCTGATGCAAGCCAGCCGTCTCAATCGCAGCGACCCTATGCCTTATGTTTTGCTGGGCAGATTGTATTGGAGTATGGGTTTAACAGAATTGGCATTGCGTTATCTCAAAGCAAGCCAATTTTTGGCCCCTGATTTACCTGCTGTTCGCGAATTGCGTGAGTTACTCACAACCGGCCAGCAACCTGATACTTTGTCAGATGAGGCTTCTCCCTTTGGGGACAGTGAAGAAACTGATTTTGATGCCCTGTATGATGAACTCGAAAAAATGATCCAAACCGAACTGCAATTTGTGATGGAGATGAATCTGGATTTAAAACCCAGCACTGAGCCTGACTGGATCGCTGCGCTTGATGAGCATTTGAAACGCTTGCGCCAGAGTTCAATGCTGATCTCTGAGAACTTACACTTGGTCGATCTGGAATTTGATACTTCAGAATTGAAACAATTGTTTAGACCCGTTGAGCAGCGTTTGAAACAACTTGAAAATCTCTCAATTCAGACACACAAGATTTCAGATGTATTGTCCCAGATCTTGTCGACTTTGGCTCTGGTTGATGCCCAATTAAAGCATTCGAATTTTGGTGAGACACATTTGGAAAGTATTTTAGATCAATGTGATGGTTTTGCCGACCAAATTGATGATTTTCAAAGTCAAGGGTATTCTATTTCAAGCTTAGAAATCCAATATGAAGCATTAGTAGCTAAAATGGAAATTTGGCAAGATAAAATTGACCAAAATATTTGATTTATAGTCGAATTCAAAGCGCATTTGACTTTGCCAAAAAATGAAACAAACTCCGGAGTTGAAGCGAATTTTTACGTCCACCGGCCTCCTGAGGTCTTCGTTGCATCCAGCCGGGTTGTTTCCTTTTCAGGACCCTCACGCCTCCCGTGTTTGTGCTGCACCCTCTCGGGAACAGTTGCACGCTTGACGCCTTCTGGAAGAAACTAGCCGCATAGTTTGCACTGTGCAGCTCCCTCTTCAGGCTTTTTGCCAGACCCTCAGGGATTTCCCCCCGTTCAAGCGGTTCCAGAACAGACCT
>JBIKWL010000152.1:0-12218 GCA_044356335.1 Candidatus Sericytochromatia bacterium | reverse complement strand
GTGAGTGCACTGACATCTTCGCGTTTGGCCATGGCTTGCCCCAAAGCCAGATAGGTTTTGTTCAGCTCCTGCTCAAGTCCTGTGATTTTTTCTAATGAAGGTTGGCAGGCGGGAATTTTAGCCAGGCTGCCTTTTAAGGCATTGTATTCGACTTGTAAATGCTGGGTCTGCCCGATAAAATGCGCCTGAATCTGGGTCAACTCTTTTTTGTTCTGGTTGCGAAAGAGTTTTATTGCATTTTCCCGCAGTTGGGGATCGCCCGTATTGTCGAGTTGGGCCAATGCCTGTAGGCGTTTGTCCAGGGGTTGAGTGCTGTCTTGGGAGAGTTTGAGCAGGTCTTGATTGCTGGGTTTGGGAGTGGTTTGATTGAGGGGTTGAACGTCCTGCAAAGGCCCTTCTATGACAATGGAAACTTCAGATGGGCTTTCAGATGGGCTTTCAGATAAGGGCAATAAATGTTTGGCTGATTTGTTTAAATCTGAGGGTTTGGCATCCACAATCTCTGAGCGCAATTCATCCAAGTCTTCTTGGCTGCCAACGGTGGTGGGAGGGGTCTTCAGGCCTTTAAATGATTCAGGATTGGGCTCATGGGTAGGGATGATTTTTTCTTGGGGCTGAAGCGGGGGCGTTTCGGTTTGGGGTTTGATATTCCCAAGCGATTGGGATGATTGCAGGCCGGAAGTTCTCAAATCACTCATACACAAAATCCTTCTCAATAATTCATTCTGAGGGTCTTATTCAATCTTTAAAAATTGTATTTTATTCAATTGAAAATATACTTTCACCAGCATACTGAGAAAAACATTTGAAGTCAATATCTGCCCATATGTTTTGGGGGTCCATTTCAGTTAGAATGCAATAGCCATTTAACAGGAGAAATAACATGCCCTTTGCGCTCAGTCTGCCTTCCGATTTTGAATCCCGTTTAAACGCCTTTCAAACCGAAGAAATCCCAAATCTGATCGCCGACTTGGAGCAATTGGTGCGCATTCCCAGCATTTCAAAATTGCCGGAACATGCTGGCGACTGTCTCAAGGTCTTGGAATGTGTTTCAGAGCTGACCCAAAAGCTGGGCTTTCAAACTGAAATTGTCAAAACGCCAGGCCTGCCTGTGTTTATTGGCTGGTTAGAAAACGATCCCACCGCACCCTGGATCACGATTTACAACCACATGGACGTGCAGCCTGCAGAAGAACCCCAATGGGAAAGCGCACCTTTTGAGCCTCTGCTCAAAGATGAGCGGATCTATGGGCGTGGCAGCACCGATGACAAAGGCCCGGCTTTGACCTCTCTGTATGCGATCGCTTTTCTCAAACAGGCCGGGTATGCTCTGCCCAATATTCAGCTCATTTATGAAACAGAAGAAGAAAATGGCAGTGGCAATTTTGGCTGGTTTCTCGATCACCTGGGCGAGCGCTTAAAAACACCCAGATCGATTCTCGTGAGCGACACGATTTTTGAAGGGGAGCACCCCGCTTTAACCTATCGCCTGCGGGGGCTTTTACAAGCTGAAGCCGAGCTGGTCTCCGGCAGCATGGATCAGCACTCGGGGCTGGTTGGGGGCGTGGTTGAAAATCCCTTAAATATCTTGATCCGCGCTCTGGCAACCTGTACTGATGCCCAAGGCAACGTGACCATTCCCGGTGTCTCGGCCCCCCTGCTCAATGCCGAGGAACAAGCGGCCTTAGAAAAAACCGCTGAGGTCTTTGATATTCAACGGCTGCATCAAGACACTGCCGGTGCCCGTTTTTACAGCGAAGATCCGCGTGAGGTCATTGAGCGCATTTGGTGTCGCCCGACTTTTGAAGTGCATGGCTTTGAAGGCATTCAAACCACCCCCAAGGTGATCAAAAGCGCCCTGCCTTATCATGTTAAAGCCAAGCTCACCCTGCGCCTGATGGCGGAGCAAGACCCCAATCAGGTTCTGCAAGCCCTGGAAAAACATTTGCAGTCATGCCACCCTGCCATCCAGGTCAGCGATCGCGGCCAACTTCGCGGCTGCAAAACAGCCTTGGATGCTTTGCCCATGCAGGTGGCTTCAGCTGCCTGTGAGTTTGGTTTTGGCAAAGCCCCTTTGATTGTTGGCAGTGGCGGCACCATTGGCGCATTGCCACAATTTCAGCGGGTTTTCCCCCAGGCACCCCTGGTGTTGATCGCCCAGAGCTTGATGTCGGATCATTACCATGGGCCCAACGAAAACTTTCGCCTGAGTCAAATACGCGACGGCATGCGTACGATGGCAGCATATCTACATGGCTTGACAACGGTCTAAAGCCACTTGTTCGCTGGCGTTCATTCAAGACATGGTCTTCTCTTTAATCGCGTGATAGAATTACCCTCTAGTACCCCCACTTCAAGGAGTTGTTTTCTGTGAAAAATCTGATCTTGCTTCCCGGCTTTTTAATCATTGCTCTGTTGGCTGCCTGTGCCGGAAACAATACCCCTGCCAGCTCCAACTCCCCTTCACCCAGCAGCAGCACTCCTCCTGCAAACAGTAATCCCACCACCCCTGCCGGTGGTGAAAAAGTCAGTTTTTCGGTGGCCCAAAGTATTATTCAGTCCCGTTGTTTAATGTGCCACTCCGGAGCGGGTGCCCGCGTGGGGGTCAATTTTGATAACAAAGATCAGATCAAAAAATACGCAGATCGGATCAAGGCCCGCACAGTTGATAGCAAAGGCATGCCGCAGGGCAATGCCACAGGCATGACCGATGCTGAGCGCCAAACCTTGGGAACCTGGATTACACAGGGTGCATCTCTGGACTAAATTCAACCCCATTTTTAACCCCATTAACCCATGAGTACCGCTTGCCCCTGTGGTCTCAAAGCCACTTATGCCGAGTGCTGTGGGACCTTTCACACAGGGCGTTCTTTGCCTGCAACGGCTGAATTACTGATGCGTTCGCGTTACAGTGCCTATGCCCTGCGTTTGGTGGACTATTTGCTCTATAGCCACCATCCGCGCCAACACGGCAAAAATGAAAAAGAAAAGGTCAAACAAGCAGCAGAGGGGGTGGATTTTTTCCGGCTCGAGATTCTCCATACCTCCCAAGGCCAAGTCAACGATAAAATTGGCAAGGTGGAATTTAAAGCCTTTTATCGCCAGGGAAATGAGCTGGGTTGTATCCACGAAAATTCCCGTTTTAAGCGCTACCAAGGCCGTTGGGTCTATTGGGATGGTGATCTGTTTGAATCTGAGTCTGTTTGAGGCAGTTTTAGGCAGGTTTTAAACGATCGCCAAATTTTTGTTCCAGCTTGCGTAATTTGGGAGGAATGGCAAAAGAACAATAGGGCTGATTGGGATTTTGATTAAAATAATTCTGGTGGTAATCTTCTGCGGGATAAAAGACCGTGAGAGGAACAATTTCCGTCACTATCGGCTTGGGCCAGAGGCCCGAGGCCTCGGTCTTCGCCAGTGAAGCCTCTGCCACAGATTTTTGCGCCGCATCGGCATAAAAAATCGCCGATCGGTATTGGGTACCTACGTCGTTGCCCTGCTGATTGAGCGTCGTGGGATCGTGGGTATGCCAAAAGACTTCCAGCAAATCTGCAAACGAAACCTGGGCAGGATCAAAGCCAATTTGGATGACCTCAGCATGGCCTGTGCGGCCCGTACAAATCTCTGCATAAGTCGGTGCGGGCTTTTTTCCCCCGGTATAGCCCGATATGACACTCTCAACGCCTTTTAAACGCTGAAATACCGCTTCCACGCACCAAAAACACCCGGCACCCAAAGTGGCTGTCTGCAGATTTTTTGACATGGATTGCAACCGCCTTTAAGGATTGGCCGGAGGCTGAGGAACCGTTGGGGGGTCCGCAGGCGGATTGTTCTGGGCCGGTGGATTCTGAGGAACCGTTGGGGGGTCCGCAGGCGGATTGTTCTGGGCAGGGGGATTCTGAGGTACCGTCGGCGGTGTCTGGGGCACAGTCTGACCGCCAGAAGTGCCACCTTCCATCCGGCCTGAACGTGAATTTGTGCGCTGGCTGCCTTCTAGGCGACCGGCTGTATCGTGATCTTCGGGCACGGTGGGCACAATCGGACGGGAGGAATTGTTGCGCAGGCGCACACGGGTCTGCTCGCTGGTGTCGAGTTGAGATTCGGGAATCTGGGCTTTTTGCCGAGCCGCTGCCAAGGCAGCTGCTTTTGCCCGTTCTTTTTCCCGTTTTTTCTTCTCTTCTTCGGTCTCAGGTTCTACGCTGGAAATATACGTACCTTTGCTGAATTGGCGTTTGCGATTGAGGGGCAATTGTGGCGGGAAAGCTTCGGGTTTATAGGCTTTAAGCGCATCGACCATAAAGTCTTTCCAAATGGGAGCACAGAACACACCGCCTGTGGCACCATACATCACCATTGGCGTGTCGTTGCCGATCCAAATTGCGGTTGTAATTTGAGGGGTATAGCCCATGAACCAGGCATCTTTGTGACTGCTGGTGGTGCCGGTTTTTCCTGCTACCTGTTGACCGGGAATATACGCAGCCGTTGCGGTACCACTGGTAACCACCGCCATCAGCGTATGATTCAGGGCGCGTACGACATCTTTATCCAAGACCCGCTTGCCTTTGGGATGGGCATTGTCAAAGATGACATTGCCATTTTTATCTTCGATTCGCAAAATGGGTGAGGCCATATTCAAGACGCCATCGTTGGCAAAGGCGGAGAAGGCCTGGGTCATTTCCAGGGGGGTAATTTCAGACGCGCCCAGGGCAGAGGAGAGAAACGGACGCACTTCACTTTTGATCCCGAGACGTTTGGTCATTTCGACCACTTTGTCGATACCGACTTTGTCCATGACTTTGACGGCAACCACATTGGTCGAAGCCACCAGGGCGCTGTGCAGACTCATCGCCCCGCGGTAATTGCGGCCATAGTTTTGTGGGCTCCAGGTCGTCCCAGGCCCGGTGCGATACACCGTTGGACCGTCTACTTCGGTGCTCCAAGGGGTTAAACCATTTTCAAAACCAGTGACATAGACAAAGGGTTTAAAGGCAGAGCCTGTCTGGCGCTGGGCTTGAAAGGCGCGGTTAAATTCATTGGCCCCATAGCCAAATTTGGTGCCGCCCACCATGGCGATCACATGGCCCGTTTTGGAGTCGATTGCCACCAGGGCACCCTGCTGGATATTGTAATTCTGCAGTTTTGCCAAATGTTCACTTACCACTTTGATCGCGTGGTTTTGGGCTTTGACATTGATACTGGTATAAATTTTGAGCCCTTTGGTTTCGAGTTCGCTGTCGGTATAGAGTTTTTTGAGATGGTCCATCACATAGGTGGTGAAATAGGGGTGTTGCATACCCCGGCGAATGCCATTGAGTTTGAGCGGCTCTTTTTTGGCCTGTTCAGCGGCTTCAGCCGTAATAAACTTACTTTCGACCATTTTGCGCAGGGTTTCTGCTTGGCGAATTTTGGCCATTTTGTAATTGCGGTAAGGCGAGAAATTTTCAGGTCCGCGAATCAGGCCGGCAATCATGGCTGATTCTGAGAGGGTCAGATCTTTGACCGACTTGCCAAAATAGGTTTCAGCAGCAGCCTGAATCCCATAGGCATTGTGGCCCCAATAGATCAAGTTGAGGTAGAGTTCGAGAATTTGTTGTTTGGTGAAGGTCTGATCCACTTGAATCGACAAAACGGCTTCCGCAGCTTTTCGGGCATAGGATTTTTCAGGGGTGAAAAAGAGATTCTTGACCACCTGCTGGGTAATCGTACTGCCCCCCTGGACCACATCGTTTTTGTCCATATTGGCTTTGACTGCGCGAATGATTCCGATCGGATCCACCCCGCCGTGCTCTTCAAAACGGGCATCTTCGATCGCCAACACAGCTTGGCGGACTTGGAGGGGTATGTCTTTGAGCAAAACCACCTTGCGGTTTTCTTCGCCAAAAATTTCTTTCAGAACTTTGCCATCGGGCGTCAGGATTTCGCTGCGTTCATGGGGATCAAAACTCCCCAATTTGCGCACATCGGGTAAACTTTGCAGGCGAAAATAAGCCCCAGTGGCCAAGCCCCCGGCAGCAGCCAAAAGCAAAAGCAACATGGCCAGAAAAAACTTGAGGAACAAGAACAAGACAAACAGACCCATTTTTTTGGATTTGGACTCGGGATGGGGCTGGTTAATAGGAACAGCAGAACTCATAGACGCCTCCAGTGGGCATTATAACATTCTCGTATCGACACCATGAGGGGATTGGTCACAACCAGACAGGCATAAACCTGCCTTTGACAGCGACAAAGCGGTATAATGAATAAATCGAAAACTGAATTGAAACCAAAACAATCCTAATTTTTAATTGAAAAACGATGGAAGCATATACCGCAGCAATAGATATTCAAGGCTTGACCAAAACATTTCACGTCGGATTCTGGCGTAAAAAAGTGGAGGTTCTAAAGGGCGTAGACTTGCAGGTTTTTGCAGGTGAGACCTTCGGCCTCTTGGGTCCCAATGGCGCAGGCAAAACCACCACGATCAAAACCCTGGTGGGGCTTGTCAGGCCCGACCACGGCGAGGTTCTGATCATGGGCCAATCCCCCAGCAATACCCGCAATCGCATGCAAATGGGCTACCTGCCTGAGCTACCCTCTGTTTATGCCTATCTCACCGCCCATGAATTTCTCCAGCTCTGTGGCAGCTTTTTTAATCTCTCCCCCCGTTTGATTCGGCAGCGGATTCCGCAATTGCTCGATCGGGTTCAGCTTTCTGAGAGTGCTGCCCGCAAACAGATCCGCACCTATTCCAAAGGCATGATGCAGCGCCTGGGTTTTGCCCAAGCCCTAATCAACGATCCCCAACTTTTATTGCTCGACGAACCGATGTCAGGTCTGGATCCACTCGGGCGGCACGAGGTCAAAGAGCTGGTGCTCGAACTCAAACGCGAAGGTCGCACGATCTTATTCAATTCCCATGTTTTGTCGGATGTCGAAGCCCTGTGTGACCGGGTCGGGATCATGGTCGATGGAAAAATTGTCCTCACAGGCAAAATGCAGCAATTGTTGCGTCCGATGGATCATCTTTACCACATGCAAATTCACAAATTGGATAAACTCGGGCATACCAATCTCAAGCGCCTGTCATTGCGCTGTGTTGAACACAAGCCCGGCATGGTTGAAGCCACCTTTAATAATCTCGAAAAAGCCCTCAAAGCCCTGGCCGTGGCCCGTCAATCTGGGGGCGAATTGATTGAATTAAAAACCCATTACCGCAGCCTGGAAAATTTGTTTGTTGATGAAGTCAACAAGGCCCGAAACCAGGCGGGAGACGAATAATGCGCAGCATACCTTTGGCCCTCAATACCTTACGCGAAGCCATTCGCGACAAAATCCTCTATGTGATTTTGCTCTTTGCCTTTATTTTAATTGCCTCTGGGGTTTTGTTGACCTCTTTGAGTCTCAACCAAGAAAACAAAATTGTGATGGATTTGGGCCTTTCCAGTATCAGCATCTTTGGGCTGATCATCACCGTGTTTGTCGGCACCAATTTACTCAATAAAGAGATCGATAAAAAGACAATCTACTTGCTTTTGAGCAAGCCGATGCATCGCGCTGATTTTATCTTGGGCAAATTCTTGGGACTGTCCTTAACGCTCCTGATTATTACCCTCTCGATGGGAATTGCTTTTTATGCAGTGCTTTGGTATACCTCCGGCGGTTTGAGCGGGATTATGCCGATTTTGGAATCCAGTGCCCAAGCCCTTCTGCTGATCTACCTGGAATTGGTTGTATTGACTGCTGTGGCGGTCTTTTTCTCGACCTTTGCAACCCCCATTATGGGCGCAATTTTTACCCTGGCAGCCTACACCATCGGACATATGAGCAACGATATAGTGGCCTTTGGCAAACTCTCAAAAAATCCGGTGCTGGAACAGATCTCGCAATTGTTGTTTTATGTCTTGCCCGATCTCGAACGGCTCAACCTCAAAAATCATCTCATGACCTCAGCCGTACCCAGTGAGGTCTTGGGGGGCAGTTTGGCTTATGGCCTGATGTATACCTTGGCGTTGTTATTTTTGAGTATGGCCATTTTCGACTTTAAGGAATTTTAGGCCATGTGGGTTCGTCTCCTACTTTTGGTCTGTTTTGTTCTGGCAGTCAACGCCATGCATTTTTTACATATCCATCAGATTCGTCGCCTGCCGTTTAACAAAGATCACTTTGACGCACTCTATTTGCCTGACCCGGCTTTTTTGCAATTTACCAGCTTGGGACACGAGACCCTGGTCTCCGATTTTATTTGGCTCGAAACCATTCAATATTACGGCGATCGCCTCAACAAAACCAAAGCCACCCCATTTTTGTACCGCTATTTTGACGCCATCACGACCCTGGATCCTGATTTTATTGGGGCCTATATTTTTGCCAGTTATGTGATGGGCTCTGAGCCCGAGTTACGTGATGACGCCATTAAAATCATGAAAAAAGGCATGGAACTCAATCCCACGGTTTGGGGCCTGCCCTATCAAATGGGCATGATGTATCACCTTTATTACAAAGACCCCGAAAAAGCCGCTACCTATTTCGAACAGGCCAGTCGTTTGCCTCTTGCACCGGCTGTCACCAAAAATTTAGCTGCTCAACTCTACCGCAAAGCTGATACCCTTGGCGCATGTATGGTTTCGCTCCACCTCTGGAGTGAAAATGTCAAACAGGCCGGTGAAAAACATCTCAAAGACAAAGCCGAGCGCAATTTTATTGAAACAGCAATTACCTGCGATTTGATCCGCATTCGTCAGGCCCTTGACGCCTATCGCAAACGTCAACTCAGTGCCCCTGTCAAACCTGCCCCAGCCCCTGTTTACTCTCGCCGCTTGAGACGCTATCTGCCAGTGACTGCCAAACCTGTTGTGGTTTCACCTTTCCCGGCCAGCTTAGACGAATTGGTAGAACTGGGTCTTTTGGCCAAGCCCCCCTTGGACTTTTTTAAACGCCCCTATCTCTACGATTCCCGCACTGGCCGAGTCATGGTTGAGCCTTTGCCTTGGTTGCCGATTGACCTCAAATTGCGGGAATTCATCGCCATGCCCAAGAAAACTGCAGGCTAGGGTCTATTTAAACTGCTCAAACAGGGAGCGGTTATTGAGCTGTTTCTCCTGAAAACCGTGGTTGATCAAGGTCAGACGTTCCTGGGTATTGAGTAATTTCCAATCCTCTTTGGTAAAGAGTCCATCGCCATCACGGTCATAATGATCGAGGATTTCTTCGGGGGTTAAAATTTTGGGTTTATTGTATTTGCGCTCTTGGGGATCAAAGCGTTTCAGTTTGGGTTTGGCTGACTCAAAGCCTTTGCTCCAATCGGTGTTCATGGCAATTAAAACCAAAGAAAAGGCCCCCCAGACAAAGAGACTCGAAAAAGCCCCGATAAACAAAAAGCTTCGCAGTTTTTGCCAAAACTCTTTGTCTCGGCGCTCAGCTTCCAGCGCTTGATAGCGGGGGTCTTGGGCATAAATTTGAAACCAATCGGGCTGCGATGTTGGAAATTCTTGGACATGCGGGTTCCAGTCCTGGCTGTCGTACCCCAAAGCACCCTGCCACTGGTATTCGGCTTGAATGATCTGCCACTGGGCAGTATGGGCACATTCGGATTGCCCACAGAGCAAACAGGGATTTTGCCCCGGCCAAAAAATCTGGAAAGTGTGGCGCAGATACATCGCTTGTAATTGGCTAGATACCGGTTCTTGAACGGCCATCAGCGCGAATTTGGTGGTTTTGGGCAGTCGGGCCTTAAGGGTGATCAGGGCTCCTACACCCAACCGGTCGATCTGCCAAATATTGACCAGGTTTAAGACCAAAAACGGGGGCTGATAATCGTGGGCGTAGGTGATGATTTTGTCCCGCAGCCAATTGGCATTGCCCGTATCGATCGATTCGCTTAAAAGCGTCATGATCGTGGCCTGCTCCAATTGACTCAAAGCAAAAGGAGGCCCTGTTGAGAGGGTGTCCTCCTGCATCTGCACTATTCTCCCAGAACCATGTCTTGGGCATCCCCGGAGGCGGGGCGGGCGCGGGTCTGGGCCCATTGCCGCAGGGCGTCAATCGCTTCACGCATGGTATGTGAGAGCGGCACCGACTGGCGGATGGTGCTGATCATGTCTTGGTTTTGCAGCTCCCGACCGCTGTCAAAGCTGTCGTAGAGGGCAGAGATCACCACCTGCTCAATTTCAGCCCCCGAAAAGCCCTTGGAGAGATCGGCCATCAGCTTGAGATCAAATTGATCAGGCAATCGCCCCCGTTTGGTGAGGTGAATGCGGAAAATATCCATGCGCTCGCGCTGGCTGGGCAGATCCAAAAAGAAGATCTCATCAAAACGGCCTTTGCGCAGCAATTCGGGAGGCAGGGCTGAAATATCGTTGGCGGTCGCTATTAAAAAGACTGGGGCGGTTTTTTCTTGCATCCAGGTCAAAAAGCTCGACAAAACGCGGGCTGTCGTGCCGCCATCAGAGAAATTGGAACTGTGGACCCCGCTCATCCCTTTGTCGAGTTCGTCCAGCCAGAGCAAACAGGGGGCAATCGACTCAGCTGTCTTGATCACGGTGCGGATATTGGCTTCTGATGAACCCACCAGTCCCGAAAAGACGCTGCCAATATCCAGGCGCAGCAAAGGCAAATTCCAGAGGGCGGAAACCGCTTTGGCCACGAGGCTTTTGCCCGAGCCCGAAACCCCAATCAACAAAACCCCTTTGGGATGAGGCAGGCCATAATTGCGGGCAGTTTCAGAAAAAGCGGTGCTGCGTTTGCGCATCCAGGATTTGAGATGATCCAAGCCCCCAACTGAGTTAATATCCTGATCGGGAGAAAAATATTCCAGAATCCCACTTTTGCGGATGATCTGTTTTTTCTCTTGTAAGATCAGCGGAATATCGTGAGCATCAAGGCGGCCTTTGGCGACAATTGCTTTGGCGAAGACATTTTCAGCTTCTACCAGTGTCAGGCCCTGGGCTGCCTGTAAGATTTTCTCGCGATCTCCTGCTTGCAAATTGATCTGCACATTGGGGTTGTGTTTAACCGAGTTGACGATATCATCGAGTTTTTTGCCAAGTTCAGACAAAATAGGCAAAGGAAAATCGACCAAAGCCATGTCTTTTTCAAGTTCTTCGGGCACACGGGGGATGGGGGAGACCAAAATAATCGTCTTAAAACTGGTTTTGAGCGCCACAGTCAGATCGCGCAAACGGCGAATCACGCGGGCATCGTGCATATAGGGGTGAAAATCTTTGAGTAAAAAGAGCGCGCCTTTTTGGTATTTTTCGATATAATCCAGGGCCGCCACAGGATCTTGGGTATTTTCAAAGAGTTTTTTTGCTGCCGTGCCCGCTTCGAGATTTTGAATACCTTGGGTAATGGTCCAGTTAAAAATCGATTTATTGCGGCTCCGGGCCACTTCTAAAAGCATGTTTTCAACTCTTTTTTCTTCCCAAGTGACCACATAGATCAAGGGATAACGGGCCCGAATCATGATATTGATTTCTTCGATCAGTGAAGCAGAGTCGTTGCGGGAGATGTTTTCTTGCATATCTTTCATTTTAGCTTATTTGCTGTCCAGCGTCAGACGCGGATTTTTCGCAGAGGGGGATTTTTTTTTCGAGATATCGATTATATAATGATGATCTAATTCATAACTATTACCTATGGGTATATTTAAAGACCAAAGCGGGCAAGAAAGATCTATGAGCCGTATCAATTGCAATCTCTCAGAGTTAAGAAAACAAAAGAACCTGCGTCAAACCGACCTTTCCCGACTGACGGGCATCTCACAAAAGGCCCTGAGTGAATTGGAAACAGGCAAGTCCAAAGGGGTGTCATTTAGCACCCTGGCCAAACTCTGCGACGCCCTGGAGGTTTCGATTGAGCATCTTTTTGATGTCTCTCCCGACCAACAGAACAGCCTGCCCGCAATTATGCTGATCACCAAACCCTCTTGTTCTTTTTGCAGCAAAAATGAACAGGAAGTGGAATTGCTCGTGGTGGGCAAAGGCAGTGCCCGCAATCCCGTTTATATTTGCTCGGAGTGCATCGACCGCTGCAATAAACTGCTCGAAGAAGACCGCAAAATCCGCAAAGTCACACTATAGAGCCGTTAATCGAGGGTGCCAATCCGTTGCAAGGGCCAAAAGCGAAAGGCCGCGTGACCGATCACATTTTTGATTGGCAAGGGGCCCCAGACATGGCTATCCATGCTGTTATTGCGGTTGTCCCCCATCATAAAGAAGTGGTTTTCGGGAATTTTGGTTGCA
>JBIKWL010000001.1:0-121190 GCA_044356335.1 Candidatus Sericytochromatia bacterium | reverse complement strand
AATAAACGGTGACGATGTAAACAGTGCATGGAGGAATCTTAACATGCTCAGATTTAAGCGTAAAATCAATTGTGATAGCATGGAACTGTGAATTCTAATTCAAACGGGCCCACATGTTAATTACCGTAATCCTGATTATTCTGGCGCTGATTCTGCTCAATGGGCTCTTTGCCATGGCTGAAATTGCGATTGTTTCAGCCCGCAAAATTCGGCTTGAAGCTGCCGCTAACGAAGGCGATCGTGGGGCTGAATGGGCGCTTAAATTGGCCCAAAGCCCCAACCGCCTGCTTTCAACGGTGCAGATTGGCATCACCCTGATTGGCATCATCACGGGGGTCTTTAGCGGTGCTGAGATCGCCCAAAAACTCAGTGCTTATTTCAATACCATTCCACTCTTGCAGCCTTACAGTCTCTCGCTGGGATTGGCGGTGGTGATCATGGTGATCACCTTCTGCGCGTTGATCTTCGGCGAATTGGTTCCGAAACGCTTGGCCCTGGCTCACCCGGAACGCATCGCCAAAGTGATGGCCCGGCCCATGCACCTGCTCTCGCAGTGGGCCACGCCCCTGGTTTGGCTGCTGAGCAGCACCACCGACCTGATTCTCAGTCTGCTGCATGTGCCTCCCAATCGCGAAGCCCTGGTGACCGAAGAAGAAATCACAGCCCTGATTGCCCAAGGGGCCACCACCGGTGTGATCGATGAAATTGAAGAAGAAATTGTCAAACGGGTCTTTCATTTGGGCGAGCGCAGCATTGATGCCCTAATGACCCACCGCCATGACGTGGTCTGGCTCAAACAGGGCGAAGACTCCGCCCAGCATCAGGCCAAAATCCTGGCAGAAGCCCACTCGGTCTATCCGGTTTGCCAAGAAAATCTCGACACGGTGCTGGGGATTGTGCATGTCAAAGACCTGCTCGCCCAGATGTTTAACCAGGAAAAACCCGAACTGGAACAAACGCTCAAACCTGTGCTCTTTGTGCCCGAGAACATGAAGGTGTATAAGGTCTTGCAGCGCTTTCAGGATTCGCGCATCCACTGTGCCATGGTGCTGGACGAATATGGCTCGGTGCTGGGATTGGTTACCCTCAACGATCTGCTCAGTGATCTGGTCAGCGATGTCTCTAGCCACCCCGACCCCGAGGCCGGGATTGTGACCCGTGCCGATGGATCATGGCTGGTTGAGGGCCAATTGCCCTTTGAAGATTTCGCCGACTATTTTGACTTGCCCGAGAAAGCACTTGAAGAACTGGAAGGCTTTCGCACCGTTGCGGGCTTTTTATTGGCTTTGCTGGAGCAAATTCCCCAAGAGGGGGTGCAAATCAACTGTGGCGCTTATACCTTTGAGGTGGTGGACATGGATCACCACCGCATTGACAAGGTGCTGGTGTCGAAAAAGAGTTAGGCGTAATCTTTCTCGAATTGGGTTTGCTGGTAGGGGGGGGCGTTTTTGGATGACGCTTGCAAGCATGATGTTATTAGTGTTAACATTGATTTCATAAACGAGATCTCCATCATTGCTGATCGCGTCAAAGAAGGTTAAACATGATACTTTCTGATTTGAAATACCTTTTGTGGATCGTTTATCCTGTTGACTGGTTCACATTTAAAACAAATAAATCTTCATCCGAAGTTGAACAAATTTTAAAAAAGAGCATTTTAAATCGTCAACCCTTTTGGCTATCTTGGAATAAAAAATCCCATGCAATAGGCTCCAGTTATTCCTATTATGGCAAATATTATAATAATACATTTAAAGTGACCGATATCCGTATTCCCTTTAATTTTGATCCCCCGATTATTCGTGGGGAAATTCAAGCCCAAGAAAGAGATACGCTGATTCAGATCAACATGTCCTATTCCAAACTGACTCAATGCGGATATTGGTATCTTTTGCTCAAGTTCTCTTTTTTCACTTATTATTATTTTTTCGTGCTCAATGCATCCCAATTGAACAATGGTGTGTCTGGGCTTCGTTGGTTTTTTCCTCTCTTGATTGCTGTTTTCTTTTGGTTTTTTCACTATACTTTTTTTATACAGATTCAAAAGACAAAACTCAACTTTATGCATTTGCTCGATGCCAAACTTGTGGACACGAATTAGACATTGCTAAATTTGATGCTGAAGCCCGATTTTGTCTTTTGGCAACACAGAGATCACGAGAAATGGAATTGGGTTGGCCCAATTGGAGCAATAAATGAAATATCTTGTTTACGTTATCATCAGCTTGGGTTTGCTACAGGCCTGTTATGCGCATCAGGGAGAACACATTGACCCCTTGCCTCAAACTCAACAAGCCGCGCTCATTGCCTGCCAAGCCGAATTTAACTTGATACCCGAAGAGCGCCAGTACCAAGGGCTGTTTACCCCCACACCGCCTGCTGGCGATCTCGGCAATTTTGCCCAGCTCAGCCCTGGCCTCTATCGCGGTGCACGCCCCACGGCAAAGGGCCTTTGCCAACTCAAAGCCCTGGGCATTAAAACGGTGATCTCACTCGAAAATTTAGAGCAGATCGTGGCCTGGGAAAAAGCCAATGCAAAAAAACTGGGGCTGGAATTTGTGAATTTGCCCATGAGTGTCTTTTCGACCCCCAGCCCCGAGCAGGTGGCGGCGTTCTTAAAACAGACCGAAACGGCCGCCCAAAAGCCGGTTTATTTTCACTGCATGCAGGGCAGCGACCGCACAGGTTCTCTGGCCTTGGTCTACCGCATGCGGGTACAGGGCTGGACCTTTGAAAAAGCCTATGCCGAGATGCAGCAACACGGTTTCCATGAGTACCTGCTGGGATTGCAGGGATTTATTCGCGCACAGTGACCCTGATTCCGGCGTGGCGCTGATTCCGGCTTGCTTGGCTAAACAAGTTTATTGAATCAAAGCTGGGCCCCAGGCGTTTAAAATCCAGCCCACCAGACTGAAAGCCAGCAACAAAAAACCAAAAACCAAGGCCAATAATTCCGCTGCAGGGGACTGTCCACAGATCATCACAGCCAAGCCTCAGATACTTGCGGTTAACTCTTTTTCGCGACCAAAGTATTTTTGACCGAGCCACAGAGCAACATGCACCAAACCCAATAGGACTGGCACTTCAACCAACGGCCCAATCACACCGGCAAAAGCCTGACCGGAATGGATCCCAAAGACCGCAATGGAAACCGCGATCCCCAGTTCAAAATTATTACTGGCTGCGGTCAGGGCCAGCGTGGTGGTTTTTTCATAATCAGCCCCTGTTTTGCGTGTGGCCCAAAAAGCCAAGAGAAACATCAAGACAAAGTAGATCGTCAAAGGCAAGGCAATGCGCAAAACATCCAGCGGCAGTTTGACAATCCATTGGCCTTTGAGCGAAAACATGACAAAGATCGTGAATAATAATGAGAACAGGGTCAAAGGGCTGATCCGTGGCAAAAAAGTATTTTCATACCAGTCCTCACCTTTCGCGCGCAAAAGTCCAAAGCGCGTAAACATGCCCGCCAAAAAGGGAATACCCAAATAGAAAAAGACGCTCTTGGCAATCTCGACCATTGTGATATTGACCTGAAAACTTTTCTGCCCCAGCAGAGGGGGTAAAACGCCAATAAAAAACCAAGCGTACACAGAATAAAACAAAATCTGCATGATCGAATTAAAGGCGACTAAACCTGCTGCATATTGGTTATCTCCACCGGCCAGCTTGTTCCAGACCAATACCATGGCAATACAGGGCGATAAACCCAATAAAATCACGCCTGACATATACTCTGGGTAGTCTGCTAAAAAGACAATCGCCAAGACAAACATGATAACCGGAGCCAGAATCCAGTTAAATAAAATCGATAACGCAAACAAACGCACATTGCGAAACACATCAAACAATTCTTCGTATTTGACTTTGGCCAGTGGCGGATACATCATGATGATTAAGCCAATCGCAATGGGAACATGGGTTGTCCCCACTTGAAAGCGATTCCAGAACTGGGCCAAAGAGGGGTAAATCCAACCCAGCAAGACACCTGAAACCATCGCTATCAAGATCCACACCGTTAAATAGCGATCCAAAAAAGAAAGACGTTTACTCAACGTTGACATTGATCTGCTCGCATTTCCAAGCCTTCAGCCATTTGGCTGCGGGCTGAATTGGCAACACAGAGAAAGAGAATACGTTTCATAGAGGCCTTTCTAACAACAGTCTGGGCTATTTTGGCGGCGGCAGAGTTCTATCGGATCCATTTGCAGAATCGCTTGCATTTTTTCCTGATCGGCCTTTAGAGTGGGATCCGCTTGCAGGAAGGGCGCCAACCACTGCAAGGTAGAAACTATCTCAGGAAAGGGATCTCGGGGCAGAAAAAAATAGATCCAGCGTCCCTGTTTGCGGGATTGGATCAGTCCCGCCTGTTTTAAAATGGCCAGGTGTTTTGAAATCGTTGAATTTGCGAGTTCAAAGGCCTCAACGATCTGGCAGGCACAGAGCTCCCGCTCTTGCAGCAGCGCCAAAATCCGCAGGCGGGTTTCGTCGGCCAAGGCCTTGGTCAACACGCTCAAATCCTGTAAGGGGGTTGTCTTGAACAGGTTACTTGGGGCAACAAACGGCATTTGCCTGCTCCTGGGCCTGTTGGGAGCTGAATTGAGGGTCATTCCATTCACTATTCTCGTGAAAGGTATAGACTTCCCACTGTACCCCATCGGGATCATGGACCCAGAATTTATCTTGCAAGGCATAACAGCAGCGGGTTTGCTCTTCAACCAAAGCGATTTTCACGCCGCGCAGTTCAGCCTGGGCTTGCCAAGCTTTGACCGCATCTGAATTTTCAACCACGATCCCGGTATGGCCAAATCCAGCGTTCACGCGCTCTGGGTTTTGCACCAGCGAAAGCACCAACGCTGGATCGCTTAATTCAAATTTGGCATAGTCTGCTTTGGTTTTTACAGGCTCTACACCGAAGAAACGGGAGTAAAAATCTGTCGATTTGACCATATCTGAGACATACAAACTGAGGTGGGCTTTCATCTGAATCTCATTTCTTTATTTCGCTAATTATAGAAATAATAGGCGCTTCGTCCCTCTTTGTCAAGATTTCCCGCCCCCAAACCCTTTGGCCGCGTTTTTTTTTGCCATAATGTTCTGTGAGGTATTTCAGATGTTGGACGCCTATTTACAAAAACATTTACAAAGGCCTTTAACAGCCTTGGGTAGGGGCCTAAGCACAGTTTCGATTCAGGCCAATACGGTTACGCTGATTGGCTTTGGTGTGGGCCTTGCGGCCATTCCCTGTCTGGCCACCCAGCACTATGGCTGGGCTTTGGCCCTGATCTGTTTTAACCGTTTTTGCGATGGCCTCGATGGCGCCATGGCACGGATTCAGGGACCTACCGACTTTGGTGGCTATTTGGATATTGTCTGCGATTTTATTTTTTATGCCGGGGTGGTCTGGGGCATGTCTCTGGCCCGGCCTCAAGACGCAAGCTGGGCGGCCCTGCTGCTTTTCAGTTTTATGGGCACCGCCAGTTCGTTTCTGGCTTATGCCATTCTCGTCGCCAAACGGGGTCTGGCCAAACCTCAGGCTTTGCCCAAAGCGTTTTATTATCTCGGCGGGCTGACCGAAGGCACCGAAACCATTGCTTTGCTGGTCTTTTTTTGCCTGTTTCCCCAGTGGTTTATGCCCGCAGCGCTGGTCTTCTCTGCGATGTGCTGGATCACCACCCTGAGCCGCGTGTTAGGGGCGCGGCGATTATTGGCTTGAGAGCGTGGACTGAGCGAATTTCCCCTCCGGCAAAAAGCCCCGTAGTTCTTGGACTCTTTGGCGCAAGCCTGTTAGAATGTGACGAGATATTACGCGTTAAATCTCCACAGAAATTGAGCCAAACATGCGCTATTTTGTCCTCTTCTCGTTATTGCTGCAAATCCTGGTTTTGCCCGTTTGGGCTGCTACCCATGCCTCTACCCAGGCCGCCATCCTGGCTGAACCCACCCCCTTGCAGGTTTCGTATCAAAACCAAGAAGGCTTGGCGGTCCTCAATCTCAAAACCCAAGGCAATGTACCCGCAGAAATGGGGCAGATTTTAACCGACCGGATTCGGGCTTTGGTGATTAAAAGCAGGCAATACCGTGTGATGGAGCGCTCTCAGATGGAGGCCATCATCAAAGAGCAGGGCTTTCAGGCCAGTATGCAAGACTGTGATTCGATCTCCTGTGCGATTGAACTGGGAAAATTACTGTCTGTCCGGCAGCTTATGATCGGCAGTATTTCTCAAGTGGGTCAGGTTTACTCGCTGAATTTACGCATTATTGACGCACAGTCAGGCCAGATTATCAATGAACGTTTTGCCGATTGCCGCTGCAGTTTAGAAGATGTCTTGATGCAGGTCTCACCCTCTTTAGTGCAGTCCCTGATTTCCGGCGACACCCCCGCTGTCTCTCCCTCGCTCAATGCCAGTTACAAAGAACCTTGGACGGTTTTTCTGCTCAATATTCCCGGCCCTTTTGGCTATTTATACCTGGAAGAGTGGGGCTGGTTTGGCGGTTTGCTGGCGGTAGATATTATTGCCGCGATTGCCCTGATCGTGAATCAATGGAGCTTTCCCGGCGGAGAATTAACCGCTTGGCTGGCCCTGGCCGCCACGCGCATTTTTGGCACCATTCATGGCACAGCGTTGGCCAATGAGCGCAACCGGGCGATTCAAACCGCTCAACCGGCGCCGCCAGCCCAGGCCATTCAGACCCTGCCTTTGGTGCAGATGAGTTGGCAGTTTTAAAGGACGCTCTTGGCCCTTTTGGATGTCTCTGCTTGTATTTAGATACGCCAGATCCAACCTCCGCCAGACCGTGACTGAACTTTTGAAAAGACTGAAAAACCAAGGCCTGACGCACTTTAAGAAACGGCGAATGGTGGTCTTGTAATCCATCCCCTGTTAAGCTTTGTTCGCAGCAATAAAGCCCCCAAGCAGGGGAGCCAAAATGACCCTATATAATACAGTCTGGATTCATTGACAGACTTTTAGTTAACTATAAAAGGGGATGAGAATGTCATATTCAAGAAAAACAGTGGAATCTATATATTTTCCAAAATTTAAACAAGGTCTTCCTTCTATGCAAGGAAAAACGGTCGTGATTACAGGAACAACTTCAGGAACGGGATATATTGCTGCAGATACAGTTGCTGGATTAGGGGCAAAACTCTTGCTTTTAAACAGAGCCTCTGAGAGAGCGATAAAGGCAAATAAAGCGCTTAGAGGAACATATCCTAACGCAGAAATTCATTCAGTGGATTGTGACTTACAGTCTTTTGCTTCTGTTCGAGCAGCGATAAAAGAAGTCATACGAATTTGCCCCGAAGGCGTTCATGTTCTTTGTAATAATGCGGGGGTGATGGCTCTCAAAGATGAAGCAACGGTAGATGGGTATGACATTCAAATGCAAACAAACCATCTTTCTCACTTTTTACTTACAATGGAACTTTTGCCCCTTTTAGAAAAAGCCGCAGAAGCTTCAGGAGAAGCAAGAGTGGTGAACCACTCCAGTATTGCCAGGATGAGTCCATCCAAGGAATTAAAAGGGGAGTATCTTGAAAAAAATGGAGGCAAGCTGGGTGGAGATGGAGCCAGTTTATTTTTGGGGGGAGCACGTTGGAAGCGTTACAACCAAAGCAAATTAGCCAATGCGGCATTTACAGCAGCACTTCATGAGAAACTTCAAAAAAAAGGATCTAAGGTAAAAGCACTTGTCGCACATCCCGGTCTTGCCAATACAGAACTTCAAGTAAGATCTGTCAAAGAAGGGGGAATGGGTCGTTTCTCTACGGGAATTCTCATGGGTATGGGTCAGAGTATGGAGGATGGTGCTATGGGCATACTGAGCTGCATGTGTTTGGAAACGGCTCAATCTGGACAGTTTTATGGACCGGGGAGTTCTTCATTTGCTCTGAAAGGGAAAGCAGAACCCTTTCCCTTGGAGTCATTTTATAACAATCAAGCGACTAAAGAATTATTGTGGAAAAAGAGCTGTGAGGCGACAGGAAAAGATTTGGTATTGTAGACCTGCTGAAATGATTTAATTCCTGAGTTGACGCTCCTCGCCATTTATGGCGGGGAGTGTCAACTAAATCTTTGATTTCAGTGGCTCCGTTTACAATGGGAGCGATAGCGTCCCAATCTTCCACAGCTTGACCTTCCCATTATTGGAACCCCTAACATGGGAGTATCATAGAAGCAGAAGGAATTCTTGCCCATGTCTGAAACCCAATTTGCGATCCAAGGCATGACCTGCGCCTCCTGCGTGCGCCATGTCGAAAAAGCCCTGCTCGAAGTGCCCGGTGTGAGTCAGGTTGAGGTCAATCTGGCGAGTGAGAAAGCGCGGGTAATTCATGCCCCGGAGGCGACCATCCCCCAATTGCTCGAAGCGGTCGAGGACGCTGGTTACGATGCCCAGGCCCTGAGCGAAGACAGCCCCCACAGCAGCCCAGATAAAACATCTGAATTGAAGCAACAATTCAGACAGTTTCAACTTGCCGCGCTGTTTTCACTGCCCTTGGTGGCCCCGATGTTATTGTTGCCTTTTGGCTTGAATCTCATGCTGCCCCCCTGGCTGCAATGGGCGTTGGCCACCCCTGTGCAATTTTGGCTGGGCAGTCGCTTCTATGCGGGGGCTTTTAAAGCGATCAAGGCCCGCAATGGCAATATGGACCTGCTGGTGGCATTGGGTACCAGTGCTGCTTATGGCTTGAGTGTTTACCAGCTTTTGCGTGGTGGCCATGCCCATGCCCTGTATTTTGAAAGTGCCGCTGTGGTGATCACCCTGGTGCTGCTGGGCAAATTTCTCGAGGCCCGCGCCAAACAACAGACCAGCGAGGCGATTCGTTCCCTTGAGGCCCTGCGCCCAGATACGGCCCGCGTCTTGAAAAATGGCCAAGAGATAGAAATGCCACTGGCTCAGGTGCGGGTAGGGGATCGGGTGATTGTGCGGGCCGGAGAGCGGATTCCGGTGGATGGCACCATTACCAGCGGGCAAGCACAGATTGACGAAGCCCTGATCACGGGGGAATCGCTGCCCGTCAGCAAAGGCCCCGGCGCGCATTTAATCGGCGGAGCGATCAACCTCGATGGTTTTCTCGAAGTTGAAACCCGCGCGATTGGGGCACAAACGCTTTTGGCCAAAGTGATCAAAATGGTGGAATCGGCCCAGGCGGCCAAAGCCCCGATTCAAAAATTGGTGGACAGAATCAGCGCGGTCTTTGTGCCTGTGGTATTGGGCATTGCCCTCTTCACCCTGTTGGGCTGGCTGATTGCAGGGGCTGGCCCAGAGCGGGCCCTGCTCAATGCTGTGGCTGTGTTGGTGATTGCCTGTCCCTGTGCCCTGGGGCTGGCGACTCCCGCCTCGCTGATGGTGGGCATGGGCCTTGGGGCCCGCAATGGCATCTTGATCAAAGACGCAGAAGCGCTGGAAGTGGCGCACTCCGTGACGACCGTGGCCTTTGACAAAACCGGCACTTTGACACAAGGCAAACCCCAGGTGCAAGAAATTCATGCCCTGGAAGGCAGCAAAAACAACTTATTGGCGCAAATGGCGGCCTTGCAACAGGGTTCCAGCCATCCTTTGGCGCTGGCCGTTCTGGCCAAAGCCGCAGAAGCCGGACTGGAACTGGCCCCGATCAGTGGCTTAAAAACCCTGGTCGGACGGGGTCTGCAGGCCGAAATAGCGGGCCAAACGCTGGTGCTGGGCAACCAGCGCCTGATGGAAGAATCTGACATCGACTTGCAGAGCGCAGCGGGTGTGGTGGCGGCCTGGCAAAACAAAGGCCTGACCCTGGCCTATCTGGGAGAGCCCAGCTCCCGCCGTCTATTGGGCGCGGTGGCTTTTGCCGACAAGATCAAACCCTCTGCCAAAGCGACGATTGAGGCTTTGCACAGCTTGGGCATTCAGACGGTTTTGATTACGGGCGATCATCAGATTGCGGCCCAAAGTGTGGCTCAGGAACTGGGAATTGATTTGGTTTATGCTGAGGTCTTGCCAGGCGAAAAAGCCCAGATTATCCAAACGCTCCAGGCCCAGGACCAAATCGTGGCCATGGTCGGCGACGGCATCAACGACGCACCCGCTTTGGCTGCCGCCCAGGTGGGCATGGCAATGTCGACCGGCACCGATGTGGCCATGCAGGCGGCAGGGATTACCCTGATGCGCGGCGAGCCCCTGCTCATTCCCGACGCCATTGCCATCTCGCGGCGGACCTACGCCAAAATTCGCCAAAACCTCTTTTGGGCCTTTGTCTATAACCTGATTGGGATTCCCCTGGCCGCTCTGGGCCTGCTCAACCCTGTTTTGGCGGGGGCCGCCATGGCGTTTAGCAGCGTCAGCGTGGTCAGCAACGCGCTTTTGCTGCGGCGCTGGAAGCCCCAGAGCAAGCACTTACAACCGGCTCAATCCAAGTAGCTGGTGCGCAGGCCGCGATCCTTTTCGGCCCTGTTTAAGGCCAGTTCCACCAATTGGTCAAGCAAGTCGCGGTAAGCAAGGCCACTGGCCTCCCAGAGCTTGGGGTACATGCTGATGCGGGTAAAACCGGGCAAGGTGTTGATTTCATTCACGTAGAGCTGGTTGTCGGGGGTCAGGAAAAAGTCCACGCGGGCCAGGCCCTCACAATTCAGGCAGCGAAAGGTTTCCACTGCCAGACGCTGAATTTCAGCGATTTGCGCAGGCGGCAAATTGGCCGGAATCTCCAATCGGGCCCCATCTTCGGAGATGTATTTGGCTTCGTAGCTGTAAAATTCGGCTTGCACAATCACCTCTCCCGGCAGCGAGGCGCGGGGCGTTTCGTTGCCCAGCACCGAGCATTCGATTTCGCGGCAATTGAGCCCTGCTTCGATCACCAATTTGTGGTCAAAGCCAAAGGCGTCTTCCAAGGCTGGCTCCCAGTCAGCTGCGGATTTGATCTTGTGAATGCCCACCGACGAGCCCAAATTGGCGGGTTTGACAAAGAGGGGATAGCCCCCCAATTCTTCCAGGACCGCCTCCAGACTGATTTCTGCCCGTTGTGAGGCGTGTAAAACGACAAAACGCGGGGTGGGTATTCCCGCTTCGCGCAGCAGGCGTTTCATCACGTCTTTGTCCATGCCCACGGCAGAGCCCAAAATGCCACTGCCGACACAGGGAATGCCCGCCATTTTGAGCAGGCCCTGCACCGCGCCATCTTCGCCATAGGTGCCGTGTAAAACCGGGAAAGCCACGTCCAGGGTGGGCAATTGGCTCATGTCTGCCGTTTTGACCAATTGGTGTCCGCTGCCGCCGGGCAACAGCGCCAGGGCTTGCCGGGCCTCGTTGAGCTTGAGCAATTCAGGGGTTTGCGCTTCGAGCAAAAAGCGGGTGGTTTCGTTGAGGTACCAGCCCCCGTCTTTGTCGATGCCAATCAGGGTCAGATCGTATTTGTCTTTGTCGAGGGCTTCGATAATATTGCGGGCCGATTGAATCGAGACTTCGTGTTCGGCAGAGCGGCCACCGAAGAGAATGCCTAGCTGAATTTTAGGGGTCATGAGTCAGGTTCCTTTTTAAAATCTCCGAAAGCAGGGCTGAGCTGATCGGTGCTGTGCTGTCTCTCCTCATTTTACCAGACATGCCGTAAAGCCCCTTCCTTATCTTTGCTGTCCTGATCTGTAGCGTTCACTTACGTTCACGAACAGCTCAAGGCCAGGTAGGGGAGCTCTGCCCGCATGGGTATATCCCCTCAAGGGGGATCTCGTAAGGCAGGCCCAGCGAAGCTGGGTCATAAAACAATTCAATCACCATTATTTTATACTATGTTTTTTTTGCGTAATACTGCTGTATAATGCATATATGTTAGTGTATGAATTTAAGCTCAAAGGCAAGCCTCATCAGTATCAAGCGATAGATGAAGCTATTCGTATCGTGCAGTTCATTAGAAACAAAGCTGTACGGTATTGGATGGATAATCGAGGCTCCGGTAAGAATGACCTCTACAAACTGGCTGCTTCACTGCCTAAAGAGTTTGAATTTTCAGATAAACTAAACTCAACAGCCCGACAGCAAGCCACAGAAAGGGCTTGGAGTGCTATTTCTAAGTTTTTTGAAAACTATAACCGGCAAGTGCCAGTACCCCCTGTTTTGAATAGGCAAGGGTTTCGCAATTGACTGGCAGTTGTTTGCGTTGAAGCAGTTTCCACTGACCCGTCTGGTAAATACTGATTTGCCCCCCATCCTCACAGCTGGCCAAACTCTGGCTGTCGGGGCTGAAAGCCAGAGATCTGATCGACTTTTGACTGACGGGCAGTTTCTGAAGAGGATAGAGGCTGGATTGTTCAAAGGTTTGAATAAAACCGGCGGCAGCACCCGCAGCGGCCCATTTGCCATCGTCTTTTTGAGCCAGAATATCCTGGCCAGGAGCAAAAGCAAAGGCCTGAGCCTGAAAAAGAAAATACAGGCTTAGGGCCAGAGTGGGCAGGTGGTTTTTAATCATGGAGCATCCTCAGTTTGAATCAAATTTTGGAAGCTTGTCAGTAAAAGATTTTTAGCCGCAATGCATTATGCGTTTTGATGTTTAACGATTTCAATTGTTTTATAATGAATTGTTCATCTATTGGCCAGATCTTCAACACTGTCATTCAGGGCCTCAATATTTTGGCAAAGAGACGCATACAAACTCATTGCGGGGTTGATATCGAGCCCTTTTTCTTCGAGAGCATCCAACTCATCGGCGATCTGATCGCAATGATCCATCAGTATACCCAAATTCTTCTCCAGAATCGGAATGTCTTCTGGATCGTTAGTGTGACGTGTTTCCTGAATTTGAGCCATAACCATTTCATTTTCATGGCTGATACGCTCCATGATTTGCTTGAGCTGGGCAGAAAATTGTAACAATTGTTTGTAGCGTTGAATCAGGCTTTCAATCGGGCGTGTTTTTAACTTCAGGGGAACAATATCTATTTCTGCATCAAGAATTTCAAGATCTGCCAAAATCGCATGGTGCTGTGACTGCCAACTCTGCATCTGACGGGTGAGACTTCTCAGTGCCGATGGGTCAAGTTCGGCCTTGAGGGGGTTCATGGCATCTGTTGAAACCTTTAATAAAAGCTCATCAAGACGGCTTTCGACCGTATCGTAAAGATCGTCCAATGAGTTTTCGACCCGGACGGATTCTTCTTGCAAGGCATCTGCAGGACTTAAGGCTGAAGTCTGACTGCTGGCTTGAGTCGGTTTGTAGCTTAGACTCTTCTGTGCATTAAGAATACCTGTGCGGAGGTCTTCTATACCAGGTAACCTTGGATCGAGTCGCTCGGCTTCTTTGAGATAAGCCAAGGCTTTGATATTTTGGCGGACTGAGGTCCAAAGATAAGCCAGACCGATATAGGTCAAAGCCAGGGAGCGAGACTGCTGGAGGGCTTTTTCGAAGGCGTTGATGGCGTTCAGCAGGAGTTCCTGCCTGCGTGTGGCAAACTCAGGTAAAAATGCAGCTGTCAGGGCTTCAAAACCCTGTTGACAATGCTTTTCTGCGAGATTGTTACGTTGCTGATCGAGCTGTTGACGCTGTTGGCGAACCAAAGCCAGTTGAGCGAAATCCATTTTTTTCAGCTTGTCCTTTGAGAGCGATGGCGGGAACGCAGGTCATAAGAAAATACGACTCCTTTGGCTTCTGCGTGGCAGGCTTTGCTCTGAACATGTCGGCTGGCCTGGAATCGGATGACCTTGGTCAAACTTTCCATTTTTTTGATGCTCATTTTGATGGGGTTTCGTCCGAATCCAGAAAAGTCATAATTGTTTCTGAGACAATGCCCCCAGGATACACTTCTTTTTCTACATTGCTTCCCTGGTTGAAGCTGAAAAGAGGAGGGCTGCTGCTTGAAGACTCTGGGTTTGGGCTTAATCCTGCAGGATACGCTGCTTCTTTTTCTACGTTGCTTCCCTGGTTTAAGCTGAAAAGTGAGGGGCTTGATTCGGACTCAGAGCTTGAAGCGGCCTGAATTTCAGGACTTGGCGGCACAGGAGGGGGATCGATTGGTTTTGAACCGGTGGTGTGATTTTGATCGAGGACATTTTTTCTTTGTGTGGTTTTAGACTGCAATTCTTGCAGCATATTCTGCTTCGCACGAATGCCTTTTTCATTTCCCTGAGACTGCTGATAGGCTGAAAAATGGACTGAAACGTGCTTGTCATCAACACGGTTCAGCCCCTTTTCTCTGGTCTTATCAACCAGTTTGACCCGACCAGTCTGAGCGTTTGGATCGAGAACCCCTTTTTCAACCAATTTTTGAAAAGCTTCATGGGTATGGGCTGCATCAGGGCGATAATGGCCGCTATCGTCGTCAAGGTAAGTGACTTTTCCATCTTTGACTGAAAGATGACCCGCATGCAGGACTTCTTTACCAGAGAGCATGGTTGAATGATGAATGGTTTGAAAGGCGTTTTGTGTATCTGGCATGGCGATCATTTGCTTTCCACTCAGGTTGGTCACAATTTGCCCATCCATGCCCATCGCATAGACAGAAGACTCCAACTGTTTGACGGTTGTCTGTGTTGAGTCAGTCAACTGGCCTTGCTTGGGGCTCAGAGTATGGGCTGTGATTTCTTCAGGCGTGAAATATTTCGTGGTCTTAAAGGGAAATTGGCTCACATCTAAATTCATGGCTTTTAGAGCCGTGTTAAATTCTGTCGCGTTCCTGGCAGAAGCGAGGGTGAGCAACTTTGCGTGCAAGTTGGGATTTTCTTTTTGGAGTTTTTCCATATCGTATCCCATCAAGGCTCGCCAACCGAAGGTCTCGGTTTCGTGTGCGTATTTATCAGGCAATTGAATGGGAGCCAGCGGTCCGTGTGTCGGAGCGTGCTCTACCCAGTCATGGGTGGGCGTGTGCAGGGAATCGACAGCTGCTTTTGCTTTGACGGGTGTGGGGGCTTGAACCTCTGTTGCAGCCTTGCTCGGACTCTCATCAGTTAAAGAAATCTTCGTTGCCGGGTAAAGAGGTTCACTGCTCAGGGAGACTGTTTCAAAAAGCGGGGTTTGGACCTCTGAAACATTGGGATTGGAGAGATAACCACTGGCTATCGTTATGGGGGGGCTACTGGAAGGCGTATTGTGCTCAGGTATACTAAATACCGTTTCGGGATAAATACTTTCAGCAGAAGAATGGAACTGAGATGGCTTGGGCATACTCTCTGGCAGAGAAATGTGTTCACTTGGAGTTGCGAGCACTGAATTTTTGAGTAGGGCAAGCTCTGAGCTGCTCCCGATGCTGGTCTGGGTCTGAGTGTTCTGGGTCTGGACTCGCCCGATTAAATGCTGGGCCTCTTGGGACATTGGTTTCGAAGAAACAGACTGGATTTCAGGCTTTAGAGAGGGAGCTGAAGTCGCTGTGCTGGGTTTAACCGCGCTCATGGGGATGGAAGAAGAATGATTTATCTGAAAATTCATCAGGATTTACTCGCTTTCAGTTTGCATAAAAATCAACCCCTTCCCTTGCCTACTTTGCTTGGGAGCTAATTGGGAGCTAAGATATTTTAGAAGGGAGGAAATGACTTGGCAAGATGGAGTTTTCAAATTTTGTTCAGAATATTTTTTTCCTTGGTTTTGAACGGTTTTTAGGCAGACACGAAATAACAAAGCACGGACAGAAACTTCTGACCGTGCTGAGTCTATCAGATTTTAGCGCAGCGGAATTTTAAGATAACTCATGCCATTGTCTTCAGCCGGTGGAAAGGCACCGGCATTGACATTGACCTGGACGCTGGGCAGTAGCAATACCGGTGCGTGCAGGGTTTTGTCACGCAGATTGCGATGAGAGACAAAGGTGTCCTTTTCAGTTTCTGCTTTTAAAAACACATTTTCGACTTTGGACTTGCCGTTTTCAGGCTTGAATAATTAAACAGCCCTTTGAAAACTTCCTGAACGGTTTTGATATTTTCGCCAATGCCAATTTTTGCCTCGGGTAAGCATCTTTGATGTATTGAGAACTTGAGAGATGATCGGCATGGGCATGGGTTTCTAAAATATAGTGGAGCTTCAGACCGTTCTGATCGATAAATTCTTTGTTTTTTTCAAAACTTTCAGTCGAGACTTTGGATGCGGCAGGATCATAATCAAGCACAGGATCAATAATCACGGCATCTTTTGTATCAGGATCAAAAACAATATAGGTCAGTGGTAAAGGTCTTGGGATCATAAAAGGTTTCGATTTTCATGCATATCTCCATAGGAGGATTTAATAATATACCCAGTATAGTATATAAGAAAAATTTTGACATTAATCGAGATCAAGTTTTTGGAGACTGAAAATTTGCTTGGTTTAATCAATTCTTAAACTTTACTCTCGCAGCAGCGGTGGCAGAGGTACTCTGGACACAAACCCCCCTTTATTCAGGCGAATCTGTGGGTTCACCCGGCAGGGGAATTTCGAGCGAAACGCACAGCCCTCGCTGGCGATTGGACAAAACCAATTGGCCGCCATAGCTGCTGACAATCCGGCGGACAATCGCCAGCCCCAGACCGTGGCCAGGGGTTTGCTCATCGGCGCGCACGCCGCGCTGGGTCAATGCCGTCAGCAAATCATCCGGGCAACCCGGCCCATCGTCGCTGATTTCCAGCCACCAGCACCGCCCCCGCTGGCCCGCCCGAATCACAACCCGTGCAGTAGCCCATTTACACGCATTGTCGAGCAGATTGCCAAGCAATTCGAGTACATCTTCGCGATCCATCCAGACCCAGAGAGATTCGGGCAGGTGGCGTTCAAAGGTCAATGCCCGCTCCGCATAGATGGGTGCCAAAACTGACAGAATTTCGTTCACAGCCTCGGCCAGCGCTACCGATTGCCCCGGTTGGCCCGCACCGGCGGTGCGGGCACGTTGCAATTCCAACTCAATCAGCTCTCGCAGGGCATGGGCCTCGGTTTCCAATGCCGGCCAGGGGCGGCTGTCCAGCAATTGGTAAATCCGCGTCAGGGGGCGTTTGAGGGCATGGGAGAGGTCCCCCAATGACTCCCGCGAGCGTTGCAAGCGCATCTGCAAACGCAGCAAGAGACGGTTAAAGGCCAAGCCCAAAGGGGTGAGCTCGGCAGGCAAGTCCAAGCTCAATTGGCTGATTTGGCCTTTTTCCAAGGCCTGGATCTCGGCCTGCATTTTTTCCAGCGGCCGCAGACCCAAACGCAATAAACGGGCCTGGACAGCCAATAATAACAAAAGAAAAAGCAGGGATAAGCCGGCATAGAGCCCCCGAAAACGGTTGATTTGCTGTTCCAGAGCACTCAAATCTTCAGCCACCGTCAGCGTCAAGGGCTGGCCCCGTTTTTCAAACCCCCGGCTCAAAAGCAAAAGCGGTTGCTTGAGGGGGCCTTTTTCGGAGGGCAGTCGCAAAACCTGGGTTTGGCCAGTGGCCAGCGGCGCCACGGGCAAGGCCTGATTCCAAAGTGAACGGGAGCCCAGACTCAGGGTTTTGGTGTGAATCAGGTAATAATGGCCCGAAAAAGGCCGGGAAAAGGTTGGGCTCAGACGCTCCGCAGGCAGGATGGGAATCCCACCGGGTTGCATGTCCAAGGCCTGAAGCAGGCTCTCCTGGTCGTGTTCCAAGCGCGAGAGCACATAGCTGCGCGTCAGGTGTTGCAAGGCCAGATCCACCCCTGCGTATTGCAAGAGAAAAAGCAGCAGCAGGGCCAGGGCACTGCCCCGTGCCAGGCGCTGGTGCAAGGAACCCGCCCTAAACATGCAGGCTATACCCTTGGCCGCGACGGGTGACAATCCGCTCTTTGCCAATTTTCTGACGCAAGCGGGCAATAAAGACTTCGAGGGTATTGCTGTCCACTTCCTGTTCGAGATCGTAGAGTTGTTCTGCCAATTGGACTTTGGAAAAAAGCTGACCGGGATGGTGCATGAAAAAGCGCAGCAGGCGAAATTCTTGGCCGGTGAGGGTCAGGGCCTGACCCGAGAGCAAAACCTCTTGGCGGGCTTCGTCCAAAGACAAATCGCCCACCTGCAACTGCCCCGGCAGGGCCCGGTGGTGTCTGCGAATCAGGGCCGTCAGACGCACCAAGAGTTCTTCACTGTGAAAGGGCTTGGCCAGATAGTCATCGGCTCCGGCTTTGAAGCCTTCGACCTTTTCAAACCAGGCCCCACGGGCTGTGAGGATCAAGACTGGCAGGTCTTGCTGAGCGTGTCGCCAGCTTTTGAGCAAGTCCAATCCGGGTTGATCGGGCAGGCCCAAGTCCAGAATCACGGCCTGGTAGTCCTCCTGACGCAGCAGCCAATCGGCGTCCCGCGCCGAAGCGCTCCAGTCCACAGCATATCCCGCCTCTGCCAATTTCAGGCGCAGATCCTCGGCCAGAGCGCTATCGTCTTCTACCAGTAGCAGGCGCATTTTAATCCCGCTTGCGCGCGAGTTGCCTGCCCGTGCGGGCGTCATACTGGCCTTCCCAGGTTATTCCCTGGGCATCCAGCCACTCCAATTTGTACTGAAACCCAGCTTTGTGGGGCTTGAGCGTGGCTTCGAGCAGGCGGGGCGCATTTTTGCCAAAGACTTTTTGCAATAATTGTTGCAGCGAGAGCAAGTTGGCCGGGGGGGCAGGGTAGTATTTGACAGGCTGATTCAGGTTTTGGACCTTTTGGCTCTCAATCCGAAAATGCTGCAAGATGCCCTGGCCATCCAGAAATTCTATGCGGTAATACAAAGGGGCTTTGTCATCTTCGTATTCCAGTTTGAGTAGGCGGCCCTTGTGGCCCTGTAGAAATTTTTGCAGGGCCTGCTGCAGGGCCACAGGGGGAGGGGATTCGGAGCCCGCTTGGGCCGGGAGAACTGTCACAATAGGGAGAGCAATTCCGACAGCCAAACACAGAGAAAGCGTCAGCTGTTTAATCATCGTGATCATTGTCGTTTTCCTTTTTTGATTCATTTTTCTGCTCCGTCGCATCTTTCGGCTGATCTTTCAATTGTTTGTCATTCTGTACTTTGGCTGCCCCAGAGCGGATTTCACTGTGGCGAATCAAGCCTCCAAGATGGGCGGTTTGGGCCATGACGCCCCCGTTAACGAGCCCCAGAGCGAGCAAGAGACCGGCATACCAGAGCGGCAGGGTCTGTTTGCGAAATGAGAAAAAGATGCCTCCCAGTGCAGCCAGTCCGAGCCCTTCCATTATCATAATCGCAACTTTGGCCAGATGTTCGTGATCTTCAATCAGATTTTCAACCACACCAGGCAGGTGTTCGACGGCCTCTTCGGCGCCTTCGCCACTGAAGTAGACGGGCAGAGCGGCCAGCGCACTGCCGACCAAAATATACAGACTGACCCGTACGACCTCTTCGTTTTTGCGAAAGAGCCCCCAGGCCAAGAGTGCGGTTGCCAAGAGCGACCCCATGATCGGGGCGTGGTTCAATAATAAATGTATTTGGACAGGTTCCATGTGAATGGTGTTTCCTTTCAACTTTGATAACTTGAGTTTAGATCCCGAAGCTGAACCCAAGCTGAACAAAAAACGTGTCTTTTCACATTTCAGGTATGCTTTGAACACAAAAGCAGAAAAAGGATTTTTGGCTGAGCACCATGCAATATACACGCTTAAGCAGCAGTCTCATATTTACAGGGCTTCTACAGATTTTGGCAATCCCTGTCTGGGCTATGGAAACAGGTTTTGAAACATGGACATCCACAGAGTTTCAACTCAATATTTCCCACGAACCCATTCCCGTACTGGGTTGGCACGATCTGATCCCCGATCGTTTTCGTGTCTATTCAGAAGTTCAAGTGGCCCATGATATTGGACTGCAACAACTCATGCTCCGAATGGGCCCGATTTGGGATTTTTCCCCGCACTTTTCTTTGGCCAGCCACCTCACAGTAACGGGTTTCCCCGGCTCAGAGCGGCGCTTCAACCAAGAGTTGAGGCTGGAATTGGAGCCTTCCTTTTCAGGCGCATTTTTGCCGCTATTGCGTTGGTCCAATCGACACCGCTTGGAATACAGAATGAGGCCTGATCAACAATTTTGGCGGTATCGGATGCGTTTGGGGCTGAGTTATCAAATTCCTGAGACTCCTTGGACCTCCTTCATCTCGAATGAAACCCATGTGATCTCTGGAAATCCAACTTCTGTTTTGACATTCAATCAAAACAGAACCCTGTTGGGGATAGCCTATCAACTGAGCCCCAGTAGCCAAATCAGCTTGAGCTATCTCAATCGCTTGATAATGTCTGGGCCCAATTTGGCGATGGAAAATGGCTTATTCTTCAGTTTTCTTTATAGTTCTCGTGAAGAAGGCATTTTTCATGTGGATGCAAATTAAAACATGCCAACACTTCTGCTTGAGTTTAAAAAGAATACCCCCTATACATTGTCTGAAGATTACGATAATATCTTTTGCATGACACCGCAATTTTTCTGCAACCCATTTTTCAGCGCTTTTGCTGACGGTCTCAAAAATCGTCTGCCTCAGCTTTTGCTTTTGGGCATGATGCTGGCCTATGTCCTGATTCCCCACCAGGGAGACTATCTCGACAGCCTGAGTCTCAGTCCGGGCCTGAACAGTTTGGTCAGTAGCCAAATTGCACCTAAAATGCAGGTGGTCAGTCCCTTTCAGGCCGTGCTCCAGGGCCAGCCCTTTGCCCCAGAATCGGGCCCCCATACTCATGCAGGGCAAAGCCTGTCACATCCCGAAAACAGTGCGGGTATCAGCGTCTTTCGCTTTGATCCGCCGCCCTTGCAGCTTGAAGTACAGCCGGTACTCAAGCCGCTCTTGGTACTGGCTTCTCGCCTGATAGAGGCGACAGAGCCGCATCCTCCCCCTCAGAATCATTTCCTGGCCCAGCTTTCCGCCACCATTTTATTGATTTGATCTGCGCTGGCTTTCCGTAGACGTTCCCAGATCAAACCATATGATGGAGTTTTTTTATGTCTTATCGATTTTATGCGGCCCTGGCGCTCAGCGCGTGTCTGCTCAGCTGTGAAAAACCCCCTGAACCCGCCAAAACAGAAGTTTCATCCGCCCCTCAGCCCAAGCAGATACAGACCCAAACCCTGACTGCCAAAGCGATTCAAAACTCGCAATTGGAAATTCTCACGGCGGGCCCCCGGACTCTGCAACAGGTCAAAGATTTTCCCGGCAAAATAGCCCTCGACCAACACCGGGTGCGCAGTGTTTCCTCCAAAGTGGCGGGGGTGGCCGCCCACTGCGATAAACACATCGGTGAGCGGGTCCAAGCTGGCGAAATTTTGGCCGTGATTGAAAGCCGCGAATTGGCCGATCTGCGCCTGGAATATTTGCAACGCAGCCAAGAGCGAGAACTGGCCCAGAAACAGCTCCAGCGCGAAGACAGTCTGAGCCAACGGATTCAGAGCCTGATTCGGGCCCTGCGCCAGGGACAAAGTCCCGAAAAGGTGCATCAGCAGGTGCTGAGCTTACAAATTGGCAGCAGCAAAAGCCAATTGCTCAGCTTTTATTCCCGTTTAAAATTGGCGCATCAGAGTTATACACGCGAAAAAGATCTGATTGCCTCACAATTGGCGACTTCTCAGGAGTTTGAAACTGCCCGGCAAGAGCTGGAAAGCGCCAGAGCCATGTATCTGGGGGCCTTAGAAGAGATCACCTGGCAACGCGAAAACGTGCTGCTGGAACAGCGCAAAAATCTGAGCATGGCTGATTCTGCCCTGAATTCCAGCAAAGCCAAGTTGCTGACCTTTGGCCCTGCTGGCCTGCAATCTCTTTCACCGTCTCAGCTCACCCGCTTTGAAATTCGCTCTCCGATCAGCGGTGTGGTGGTCGAAAAACCGATCAACCAAGGCCAGGGCGTCATGCCCGAAAGCCCTCTTTACACCATTGCCGATCTCTCCGAAATCTGGGCCGAGGTGCAAATCTACGAAAGTGAACTCGACCATGTGCGCCTGGGACAGCGGGTCATGGTGCGTGCCGAAGGGCTCAAACAGAGTTCATCCGGTCAAATTACCCATGTCAAACCGCTGGTCAACGAGACCAGCCGCTCGGCGGAGGCCCATGCCCATCTGGCCAATCCGGGGCTGATCTGGCGCCCCGGCATGTATGTCACTGTCGCCGTGACCGAAGGCGTTTTTCCGGTGCCTGTGGCGGTCAAGCGCATCGCTGTGCAGCAGTCAGAAGGCAAGCCCGTGATTTTTGTCAAACAGGGAAATACCTTTCAGATGCGTCCCGTTCAGCTTGGACGCCAGGATCGCGACTGGGTTGAAATTCGCAAAGGCCTCAAACCCGGCGAAAACTATGTCAGCAAAAATAGCTTTGTGATCAAGTCGGTCTTTTTAACGGCAGGGGAGGAATAACCCCATGTTAAACCGTTTGATCCGCTTCTCGATTGAGCAGCGCTGGTTGGTGATGGTCTTGACCCTGGCCGTTCTGGCGGCTGGCATTTTCAGCTTTCAGCACCTGCCGATCGACGCTGTGCCCGATATTACCAATGTGCAAATCCAGATCAATACCCAGGCTCCCGGCTACTCACCCCTGGAGGCAGAGCAGCGCATTACCTTTCCGGTCGAAACCTTGATGGCGGGCATTCCCCACCTCAAACAGACCCGCTCCCTCTCCAAATACGGTCTCTCTCAGGTCACTGTGGTGTTTGAAGATGGCACAGATATCTATTTTGCCCGCCAACAGGTGGGCGAAAAACTCCAGACAGCCGCCAACCGCCTGCCCCCTGGAATTTCACCTGAAATGGGCCCGATCTCGACAGGCCTGGGTGAAATTTTTATGTGGACGGTGGAGGCCGCTCCCAACGCCCGCAAGGCCGACGGCAGTGTTTATACCTCGATGGACCTGCGCACCCTGCAGGACTGGCTGATTCGGCCCCAATTGCGCACAGTCAAAGGGGTCACCGATGTAAACTCGATGGGCGGTTTTCAGAAACAATTCCACGTTACCCCTTATCCCGAAAAACTGGTGGCCAACGGCCTCTCTTTGCGGGATTTGGTCATGGCCCTCGAAAACAACAATGCCAATGTCGGCGCTGGGTACATCGAGCGCAACGGCGAGCAATACCTGATCCGGGTGCCTGGCCAAGCCCAGAGCTTGGCGGATATCGAGAATATTATTGTGGATTATCACAGCGGCTTTCCGATTCGCGTGCGCCAATTGGCCCAGGTGGCTTTGGGCAAAGAATTGCGCACGGGGGCTGCTACCCGGGGGGGGCACGAGGTGGTCTTGGGCACCGCCGTGATGTTAATTGGGGCCAATAGCCGCGAAGTGGCCGAGGCCGTGGGCGAAAAACTGGCCGAAGTCAACAAAAGCCTGCCCAGCGGGGTGCGGGCCAAACCCGTCTATGATCGCACCGAACTGGTGGATAAAGCCATTCACACGGTCGAAAAAAACCTGGGTGAAGGCGCCCTTTTGGTGGTGGTGATTCTCTTTCTGTTTTTGGGCAATATTCGTGCAGCGCTGATCACCGCGATGATTATTCCTGTGGCGATGTGTTTTACGCTCACAGGTATGGTGGCAGGCAAACTCAGCGCCAATTTAATGAGTCTCGGGGCCCTGGACTTCGGCATTATTGTCGATGGCGCTGTCGTGATTGTCGAAAACAGCATCCGCCGCCTGGCGATTTTTCAACATGAACATGCCCAACCGCCCTCTCCGGCTGAACGCCGCGAAGTGGTGTATCAGGCCTCACGCGAGGCCAGCAAAGAAATTCTCTACGGCCAATTGATTATCATGATCGTCTATCTGCCGATTCTGACCCTGACCGGGGTCGAAGGCAAAATGTTTATCCCCATGGCGCTGACGGTGGTGATGGCTTTGCTCGGAGCGATGGTGCTGAGCTTTACCTTTGTGCCCGCTGCGGTCTCACTCTTTGTCGGGGGCCGGGTGGCTGAAAAAGAGAACAAAATCCTGGCCCTGATCAAGCAGCAATATGTGCCCAGTCTGCGTCTGGTTCTGCGCCATCCATTGCTGGTGCTGAGCCTGACGGGGGCGCTTTTGCTGGGCTGTACTTGGGTTGCGTTGGGATTGGGCAAAGAATTTGTGCCCAGCCTCGACGAAGGCGATTTGGTGGTGCAGAGCTTTCGCATTCCCGGCACCAGTTTGAGCCAATCGGTGGAGATGCAACACACCCTCGATGAGGCCCTGGAAACCCTGCCCGAGGTCAAAGAGGTCTTTTCGCGGATTGGTACCGGTGAAATTGCCTCAGATCCGATGTCTCCCAACGAAGGCGACACGTTTATCATGCTCAAAGCCAAGTCCCAATGGCCCAATCCCGATCTGAGCAAAGAGGCCCTGATCGCCAAAATTGAGGCCTTGCTCAAAGATTTGCCTGGCAGTGTCTATGAGTTTACCCAGCCGATTGAAATGCGTTTCAACGAGCTGATCGCCGGGGTGCGCTCCGATGTGGCTGTCAAAATTTTTGGCGACGATATGGCTATATTGAGCGAAAAAGGTGAAAAAATAAGCAAATTGATCGAAAAAGTGCCAGGCGCTGCAGATGTTAAACTGGAACAGGTGGAGGGCTTGCCCATGATGACGGTCAAATTAAAACGCGACCAGCTCAGCCGCTATGGTCTGAATGTGGCCGATGTCCAGGAGCTGATTCAAATTGCCCTCGGCGGTAAAACCGCAGGTGAAATCTTTGAAGGCGACCGCCGCTTTGAGCTGGTGGTGCGCTTGCCCGAGAACCTGCGCAGCGATCTGGAAACCTTGCAGCGCCTGCCCGTGCCTTTACAGGCCATGCATGCCGTTCATCCCAGTTTTGTGCCGCTATCAGCTGTGGCTGAATTTGTGCTGGCCCCCGGCCCCAATCAGGTCAGCCGCGAACAGGGCAAACGCCGAATCGTGATCACCGCCAATGTGCGGGGGCGGGATATTGGCTCCTTTGTGAGTGAGGCTGAGCAGCGCATTCAGGCCGAGGTCAAATTGCCCAGTGGCTATTGGCTGGCCTGGGGCGGTCAGTTTCAGCAGATGATCTCTGCCGCTCAGCGTCTACAGCTGGTGGTGCCGTTGGCGCTGCTGTTGATTCTCGGCCTGCTGTTTATGAATTTTGGCAATCTCAAAGACGCCTTCTTGGTCTTTAGTGGTGTGCCCTTGGCTTTGACGGGTGGGGTTTTGGCCCTCTGGCTGCGCGGGATTCCGCTCTCGATCTCTGCCGGGGTTGGGTTTATTGCCCTCTCGGGTGTGGCGGTGCTCAACGGTCTGGTACTGGTTTCGTTTATCAAACACCTGATGGCAGAAGGCAAAGACCTGAAAACGGCGATTACCGAAGGGGCGCTGATTCGCTTGCGCCCGGTACTGATGACGGCTTTGGTGGCCTCACTCGGTTTTGTGCCGATGGCCCTGGCCCATGGGACCGGTGCGGAGGTGCAAAAGCCGCTGGCCACAGTGGTGATTGGGGGCATTCTCTCCTCCACGTTGCTGACACTGGTGGTTTTGCCTGTGCTCTATCTGCTCTTTAATCGCAAGACAGTGCAAGGCGGTCAAGCAAATGAAGCCAAGTAAAATCAGACCAAGCAAAATGAGGCAAATAACAATGATACATGGCAACACAAAAAAGGGGGACTTGATCAGCAGACCCCGCCGCTTGGCTCTGCTGGCAGGCCTTTGGCTGGGCTCTCTGTTTGGCGCTGCCAATCTGCCTGCTTTGGCTGTTCCACCAGAAACCCCCGCTCTGAGCCTGTCTCAGGCCTTGGCAGACATGCATCAGAGCCATCCCAGCCTGAAGGCCTGTCAACAGGAGCTCAAAGCCCTGGAGAACCAAGCCCAGAGTGCAGGTCTACTGGAGAATCCCCAGATCGAAGCCCTGGGTGAGGACTTTCTCGGCAATGCCGCCAGTTCGGGCCAAAATTATATGCAATTTACACTCTCTGCCAGTCAAAAGCTGCCGCTGGGCGGTCGCTTGACTCAACAGCAGGCCGTTTTTAAACAGCAGTGGCAAACCCAACAAGCCCAATGTGATTTGCGCAGGCGTCACTTGGATCAGGAGCTGAGTCGCCACTTTCTGGCGGTTTTAAACGGCCAGGAGAGTTTGGCTCTGGCGCAAGTGCTGCTGGCGCGGGCGCAAACCCTCTTAAAACAGACCGAGCGCCTGATTGAGGCGGGCAAATTGACCCAGCTTGAACGCACTTTTCCGGCCACAGAAGTGGCCCGTCTCGAAATTGAAACTGAGCAGAAACAGCTCTTGCTTCAGCTCAGCAGGCAAACCCTCTCCAGTTATTGGCAGGCACAGCCTGTGTCAGAGCGGGTTTTAACTCCCGTCTTTGCAAAGGCCCCCGTTCAGGTCGAAAATGCCGCAGCCTTGATCGCTGCGCATCCCCACTCCCAGGAATTGCAGATGCGCATCTTGTTGGCCCAGCAAGAAAAAGAACTGGCTTTGGCCCGTTCTTGGCCCGATCTCAGTCTGGGCAGCGGCCTGCGTTGGCATCCCCAGAGCCAAGAATTGGGGTTGAATCTGTCTCTGGGCGTGCCGCTGCAGATTTTCTCTTCGCCGGGACTGGCTGTCGAATTGGCTCAGATTCGGCTGGAGCAGGCAGCGCTTGAAAAACAGGCCTTGGAAAGCCAACTCAAACGCGAATTAAATCAGCTTTTGGCCAAAATTGAGCAGGCCCAGCAGCGTGAAAAACGCTATCGGCAAGAATTGCTGCCCCTGGCCGAAACCCATTTGCAAAATTTAAACAGGTTGTTGGAAATGGGCAAAATCACGGCTTTGCAGGTTTTGCAGGCCCAACAGCAATGGCTGCAATTGCAAACCGAAACCCTGCGGGCCCGGCAAGATCTCTGCGAACTCTACCTGAGCCTGGCTTTCTGGAACCCCGCGTTTTTAAATTGAATCACAGATTTGGTATACTCAGATGCATGAATATGCATCTATTGGGGGATCCAGATCGTGAAAAAGGTCAATTTGCGCCAATCCGCCCTCCTGTTTTTGGGAGCGCTTGTCTTGAACCAGAGTTGTGCCGAAAAACCGGGGGGCTTTAAAATTGGAGATACCTTGGTTCGGCCCTCTTCCAAGCCTTCCGCCACGGTGATCCCCCTGGTGCGGGCCTCGGCCAGCACAGCGGCTCAGCCCCAGGCCAGCCAAGCGCCTGTGGCCGTTTGTCTGCCCGAAAGTGCCGCGCCCAGCCCGGCTGCAACCCAGGCCCAAGTCGATCTCTGGCCCTGGGGGGCCAAAGCGGCGATCAGCCTGACGATCGATGAAGGCCTCAAAGAGCCTTACGACATTCTCATGCCCGAAATTGAGCTGCGCGGCTGGCGTGCCTCGTTTTATATCTATACCCTGCAACCAACCCTCGAAAAAAGCTGGGATCGTGTGGTTTTGGCCCACGAACGGGGCCACGAGGTCAGCAACCATACCCACAACCACCCGAACTTGACCAAATTGAGTGATGCCGAAGTCCACAATGAATTGCGCACCGGCAATGCCGAATTGCGCAAACGCCTCGGTGCTGACTTCAAACTTCAGAGTTTTGCCTACCCTTACGAGGCCACCGATGCCAGAACCTCTGCGATTACCCTACAATACCACCGCTATAACCGCGCTGGCGATCAGGGAGCGCCTACACCTCCCTATCCGATCAACGATGCCCGCAAACCTGATTTTGGCGCACTCAAAGCCAAAGCCCCCACCAGCAGCATCAGCCTCAGTTCTTGGAACAGTTGGACCGACGCGACTGTCCGGGCCGGTGGCTGGTTTATCGAAGAGCTGCACGGGGTGGAAGACATTGGTGTCAAAGGGGGCTGGGAGCCGCGTACGATTGAAGAATTCCGCAAACACTTTGACCATATTGAAAGCTTTGGCTCCCAGATTTGGGTGGCGCCAGTGGTCAATGTCGGCCATTATATCGAAGAGCGCGAAGCCCTCAAAGTCAGCACCACTCGCTGGGAGGCAAGTGGTGCCCAATTGCTGCTCGATGATGGCCTCAATGAAGCCGACTTTGTCGAGCCCCTGACTCTGCTGCTAACCCTGCCCGAAGGCTGGAAAGGCAGCAGCGCCAGCGCCGTTCAAGGCGGCAAAAATCTGGAGGTACGTCCAGCCGGGCCAGGACAGGTGCGCATCGCTGCTCTGCCTGATCCGAGCAAGCCTGTCTGTTTGTTGCCGCGTTAGTTTTTGAGTTCAGTTTTTGAGCTCAGTTTTTGAGTTCTTTGAGACCCTGATTAACCGGCACCACTGCCAATTTCTTGCGCTCAATATAGTCAAGCAATTGAAGATACTGCGTGACTGGGGTGGTGTAGGTAAAATCGCCGACCCCGGGCTGTAAATCATGAAAGAGAAAGATCACCCAAGTGGAGGTCTTTTCGGCATCTTCGACCCAGGTAAACAGCTCGGAGGTGGTGGTTTCGGTTGTCACAGGCACAATCCGCAAACGGAAGGGATCCGCCGAGCGATCATTGAGCCCCACCAAGCTCGTGCGGGCGTATTGGTGAAAGCGCTTGGTTTCGGTTTCGACCTGATCGGAAAAATCGCCAAAGGGATAGGCAATGCCTTCGGGGATTTGGCCCAAAAATTTGAGGTACTCATAATTGCTCTGCAACTCTGTTATTACATCATTGTTGGAAAGCGTCGCCATCAGGGGATGGGTATTGGAGTGGGAGCCAATTTCATGACCGGCCGCCATGATTTTTTTGATCTCGTCGACATGGGCATATTGGGGCGCATTGGGCAAACGGGCATATTTGCCGGTGATATAATATGAGCCCTTCCAGCCGCGTTTTTCCAGCTCTGCTGCGCCCACGGTGACTGAAGAGGTCCAGATATCGTCAAAGGTAATACTCACCAACGGGCGCTTTAAAGGCATGGGGGTGGTCTTGACCATCTGGTGGTGATCCGTGTGTAAATAGCCATTGCGATCGAGCACATGCATCATGGTGATATTGCAATCGCGAAAACTTGAGCTGTAAAAGCGGAATTTGTTTTGGGCCCAGGCCTTGCTTTGGTGAGTTTGCCAGACGGTGCGAAAAAAACGCTGGCCGCTGTCGGTTGAACAACCCCAAATCATGCGGCTGCGGCCGTCTGAACGGTAATAATCGCTGTATTCATACCAGCTGTTTTCCTGTAATTTCTGGGCCTTAAAAATCCACTTGGCATCTCCCTCTGCATGGTCTTGTACACTTACGGAGAGGTATTTTTTGCCCGAAAAGGGCTCTGAGCTTTCCCAGGCCAAATTGGCGGATTGTGTTCCCCAAAAATCGGGGGTCCAGTCTTCGGGCCGGGCCACCCCTGACGCTATTTCCACCCCCGGATTGGCGATCACATTGCCTTCTGCTGCACCCAAAGGCAGCAAAGGGGTTGCTGAGGCCTGTGGGACAGAAGGAGGAGTAGACGGAGAAGCAGAAGGGCTTTCCGATGGTTTTGCGGAGGGCTGGGCAGGTTGGGGGGTTGGCTGGGCACAGGCTGCCAAAACAAGACAGAGCAGAAGAAGCGAGCGTTGCATGTCATAGACCTTTCAGAGCAAAATGGCAATCTTTCTCAATTATAAGCTGAGGCCAGCTGCTCTAACCAGTTTTCGAGTTTTTGCGGAAATTCTTGCAGGGTGAGATGGGCCTGATCCAGTTCAAAATTGCGCAATTGTGACTGGAGTCTTCGGCTGTACTCTGCCAGGGGCTCAAAGGCGTATTCGCTTGTCAATTGGTTTAAGCGAGAAGCAAACCCCTCGATATCGTCCAACACCCAGGCATTCTGAATCGGTTCCCAAATAGGCAAAAGCTGTTCTGTCAAGAGTGCTGCCAACTTTTGAGCGTCTTTGGCAGATAAATGAGGAGTCAAAAGAGGCAACGGAGACGCATCCAAAGAACGATAGGCCAAAAACAGCTGCAGACACTCCCAGAGTTTATTGATTTCAATCGGTTTGCGCAAATAGCCATGAAAACCATGTTTGAGCAAATCACTTTCTTCTTCATGTAAACTAAAGGCCGTCAAAGCCACCACGGGAATATGGCTCAGGTCTGAATCCTGTTTTAAATGTTCAAAGGCCGAAATCCCATCCATGACAGGCATTTTGATATCCATCAAAATCAGGTGAGGCTGGTATTCTGCGGCTAAATTTAAGGCCTCTTGGCCATTGCGCGCCAAATACAATTGAAAGGGAAAGGGTTCTAATAAACTGCGCAGCAACAGCAAATTATTTTCGACATCGTCCACCAAGAGCACCCGGGCTGGATAAAAACGGGAGGGCAAGACCCGGACAAGGGATTCTCTCTCCTGCTGATACCTCACATTTTCGACTTCGGGCAGTTCAATCTGAAAAACAGATCCCTGACCGATCTGGCTCTGAAGTGAAAGTTGCCCACCCATCATAGTGATCAAATTGCGTGAAATGGCCAATCCCAGTCCCGTGCCCCCTTCACTCTGGCGGTAATTCTCCCCCTCTTGTTCAAAAGCGGCAAAAATCCGTTTTTGCGCTTCTGGCGAAATCCCACAGCCGGTATCGCTGACGCGAATTTTCAGGCGCCCCGTCTTGGGCGAATTTTCCTGGTATTCAACAACCACAAAAACATGGCCTACTTGGGTAAACTTTTGCGCATTACTGAGCAAATTGAGCAAAACCTGACGCAGGCGCAAGCCATCCAGATTGAGGTATTCAGGCAAATTGGGCGGCAATTTGATCTCAAAGATCAGGCCTTTGAGCACAAAGGCATTGTGCATCAACAATTCCAATTCCTGCATCAGGCTGCCCAAATCGGTGGGCTATAAATACAATTCCAGTTTGCCGGCCTCAATTTTGGACAGATCCAGAATGTCGTTGATCAGGTGTAAAAGCGCTTCAGCACTGCTGTTAATTGCTGTTAAATACTGCTGCCAACGGGGTTCTTGGATCTGCTCTTTAAGCAAATGGCTAAACCCCAAAATGGCGTTCATGGGGGTGCGGATCTCGTGGGACATATTGGCCAAAAATAGACTTTTTGACTGTGAGGCCTGTTCGGCTTTTTCTTTGGCAATCCGCAGATCTTTCTCGCGCAAACTGAGCGCGGCTTCGGCTTTTTGCCGGGCCAGAATCTCGCGCCGCAGTTGCCAATTCCAAGCCAAGACGGCCAGTACCACTCCCAATGCCAGCAAACCGAGATTGCGCAAAAGCGTATAGTCTTGGGGCACCTTGGTTTTTAAAGGTAGCCATTTCTGAGCAATGCTGCGTTTTTCAACTTCGGTCAACGAGTCCAAGGCCTTGTTCACCAGGCCGACCAAAATCGGCCAATCTGCCCGCACACCCATGCTGCGGCCGGGCACCGTAAACTCCACGGGTGCTGCAAACTCCAGGTTGCTGAGGTGGTATTCTTGGATCAAATAGGCTGCCACTGGCAAGATCACCACAGCGGCTTCTACGCGTCCCGAGGCCAAAGCCTCCAAGGCCTCCAAACTGGTTTCGGCATAATGGGGCAAAATGCGTGGGTGTTTTTCCAAAAGTACTTGGGAGCTTTTGGCATTTTTGACAAAGGCCACTCGCTGATGGGCAAAACTTTCAAGACTGGTGATCAGGGCGTTATCGCCTTTGCGGGTCAGCAAAACCAAATCGTAGTTAAAAAAGGGTTTGCTGCGCAGAACAAAACCCGAATAGTCCTGGCTGTCGTGAATCAGCCCCAATAGATCCACCTCTTTGTGTTCAATTTTGTAGAGCGCTTCTTTCCAGGTCGGACTGGCGACAATTTCCAAGCTGATTCCCAGGCGTTTGGTCAAAATTTCGATATAATCACGCATAATCCCCGCATATTGACCCTGTTGATCGGTAAAGTCAAAAGGCGGAAAACTGGGGTTATAACTCAGCCGCAGTTTGGGGTGTTCTTTTAACCAGTTTTTTTCTTCGGGGCTCAGCCACACCCCTGCTGGCGCGGGCAAATCGTAAGCCATCCACTTCTGTTCGAGTGGACGCAGGTCTTCGGGCCCCAAACTGGCCATGGCCTTTTCCAAAATGGGAATTAATTCAGGCCAATCTTTGCGCCCGGCCAGATGTAATTGTTGGTCACGCAGGGCAGACAATTGTGCATCTGCCTTGATCTTGAGGTTATTCAAAAAGAGGGCCTGAATCCAATAATGGGCCAGGGGCAAATCGGTAACGGTGGCATCGGCTTTGCCCAGCGCTACCGCTGCAAAGACCTCGCGAAAATTGTCAAAATAGAGATAATGGGCCCCCGGTGCCATTTTTTGGACAGCGGGTACGAGCGAGTCCCCTTTCAGCAGTGCCACCTTGCGGCCTTTTAAGTCCGCCACGCTGGTGATCGGTAATTTTGGGTCACGAACCACAATGGCAGTTAAAATCTCTTTGTATGGGCGGGTGAAATTCAAAAATTGACTCCGCGAAAGGGGGTATTTAAACACCGCAGGCAAAAGATCGATTTGGCGTTTTTGGGTTTTTTGCAAAAGTGCCTGCCAGGAATCACTTTCAAAGGCCAGTGCAACCCCCAGTTTTGCAGCCAATAAGCGCAAATAATCCAGTGAATAGCCAGTGGGTTCATTGTTAAGTTCAAAATCCAGCGGGGGATAATCCCGCTCATTGCCTACCCGCCAGACGGGATGCTCTCTTAGCCAACGTTGCTCTGATTCACTCAGTTTTAAAGAGGTCTGTTGAGCGTCCCGTTGGGGGCTGATCAATTGATCCTGGAGACGATAATACAGCGATTGGGGATTCTGTTTAAAATGGCGCAATTGTTTGTCAATGGCTGTGCGTATTTTACTGTGTTGGGTTCGAGGCGTGACTATATGCAAAGGCACGGGAAAAAGCAAATGATTGCTTTCTGCGATATGATAGGCACTGCGGTTTTTGCTGCCAAACCAGTGATTGACCAGCGCAGCCGCTACTTTTTTCTTTTCGAGCAGCACAAAGGCCTGTTCAAAGCTATCGACGAAGATCAATTGCGGTTGAATTTCAAAAGCCTGGGCCAAATCTTGTAATTTATGGGCCTGCTCTGAATTTTTAACCACTGCCACAGCTTGCCGATCGAGATCTCGCAGGGTCTGAATGGCACTGTTGGGCTGGAGATAGAGCCGTGACCAACCTGTCAGCACGGGTGGTACCTGATTAAACGCCAAGTGTTGCCTGCGTTCGGGGGTGTCAGCCACATCAGGCATGAGGTCCAATTGGCCTTTTTCGAGCATATCCAAACAGGTGTTCCACTCACAGGGAATATACTGCAATTGCCAGCCCTCTTGCGCTGCAATGGCATTTAAGAGTTGAGGGAAAAAGCCCAAGGCCTGTCCCTCGGCATTGCTGTAAATTTTGGGGGGATTTTGGTAGAGTCCGACCCGCAAGGGTTGCATAGGGGTTTGCGACCAAACCGGAGAAAACAAGCCAGACAGCCCCCACCACAGGCCGACAGCCCCCAATAGAAAAAATGCGCTCAATCTGAACAGCGAAAACATGGTTTAAATCAATGATCCTTTAGGGCGTTTTACTCAGGGAAATCGCAGCGCAATCGCGGCAAGTCAGCCAGACTTTGGCCTGCGACCAAGGATTCTGTTTCAAAGGGATGCAGCGAGGCCAAGCGAAATTGAGCGGCCCCCTGGCCAAAAAAGGTCTCCAGCACAAACTGGCCCGGGTTATCTGTGGGCAAAGCCACCCGCTGCAATAAACCCGCCAAATGCAGCAACACGACCTCGTTTTGATACAAATAGACAATCGCATAAGGCCGCCAAAATGAACGCGGCTCTAAGACTCCTGCGCCAAAACTGACATCACGGTAGGCCAAATACCAGAGCTGGGGATTGCGGGGGCCTTTGATTGCCCCCTCTTCGCCATAAAACAGGTCACTTTGAATTTTCAGGGGCTGAAAATAATTGCGGCCCAAGCGGGGATTGTGCTCCAGATGGGTGGTATACCACTTGCCATCAAAGAGCTCAGCGATTTCTGAGGGAGGCCAATCCTCCTCGGTCAGCCGAAAGAGCTCGTTGAGAAAAGCCAGGGCTTTGTGCACACTACCCCAGGCCAAATTCCAGGAGGCTTTGCGACAACATTCCATCAGCAAATCGAGATCAATATCCAGCAGCATAAAGGGGTCGACATCCAGGGCTTGGGCCAACGCCAAGAGGCGCTTCGCTCCTTTGGGCAGACTCAAATCCTCTTCCGAGGCCCAGCGCAGAATGGTCTTGCGGTGTGGCAAATCCTGGAGTTCCAGGCTGCGGCCAAAAGCTGCGCGGTTGCCTTCAAATTCGCGCTGAATAAATTCCTGAATCAGGTCTTTACGCAGTTGAATCTGGTTTTCGAGCATTTCCCGCAGGGCATCGGGTTGGTCACTGGCCAGAGAGGTCATGAAGCTGTTTCCTTGGTTGCAATCTGAATTTTTACACTGCCTCCGCAGAGAGAGGCCTTCAGATAGCATAAAGGCAAAAGCACGCTGCTTCAAGCAAAAAAGGAGAACCCCGATGAAAATTCGTTTACAAGGCTTGGTCTTTTTCGCTGCCCTGGCAGCGGCAGTGTTGATGGCCCCCCGTTTACACAGCCTACCCACCCCAAGCTTGCTCAGCAAATTGCCCCAGCCCAGTCTGATTCAATGGGCCCAATGGTCCAATACTTTTTAAACGAGGTTCAAGATGTTTTTCCGCTGTCTGTGGTTTTGGTTGCTCGAAGCCTGGGAAATGGGGCTATTCATTCTCTTAATTCCCCTGAGTTGGTTTTGGCAAGCACCTTTGCCATCCAAACAAAATGCTGCCCACGCGCAAAAAAAGATGGTGTTGGTACCCGGCTTTCTTGGCCGAGGTCTGGAATTGCTTCCCCTGCGCAGGGAGCTTCAAGCCGCTGGCTTTGAGGTCTGGATTGTGCCGCTGGGCTTTCAGGCCAGTGATATTGCTACCAAAGGTCAGAAATTGGCTGCTTATCTTGAAACCCATGGGCTCCAAGATTGTTATCTATTGGGTTATTCTCTTGGTGGCTGGGTGGCTTTAAACCTCCCCCTGCACAGCCGTTGGCGTGTTTCGACCCTGATGACTGTGGGGGTGGCTTTTGCCGGCACCCCCATGGCCTGGCTGCTCAGCCCATTGCAAGCGGCTCGGCAATTGATTCCCGGTTCGTCCTTTTTAAAAAAACAACCCGTCATACTGGCTGAGGGCTATCCCAGGCATCTCAACTTCTCTGCCCAAGTAGACGAAATCACCGCCTCCCGACAGACCTCAGCCTTGCCCCTCACTGAGCGAGCGCTGCCAAACCGCCAAGCGACGTGTTTGCCGGTTTGGGGCCACCTCAATCTGGTGCGCCGTCGCCAAGCCCGGCAGGCCCTGATTGCCTCGCTGCTGGCGGATTTAAACGCCAACCGCCTCAGCAGGACTGGGAGCCAAAGCGTGGTAGAGCTTGAGCAAGATGTTTTCAGCCAATTTCAGGCGGTAAGCCGCTGAAGCCCGGACATCTGAAATGGGACTGATTTCGCTGCGAGCAATTTCCCCTGCCGCTTGAAATGTCTCCAAATTAAAGGGTTTGCCTTGAAAAAAGGCCTCCGTTTTGGGCAGACGCAAGACCGTGGCTGCGACGCCGCCGTAGGCAATCGCAATCTGGGAAATCTGATCATTTTCGAGCCGTAACCGAAAACCAGCGGTAAAGGTCGAAATATCCAAATCTTTGCGGTTGGAGACCTTAAACAGACGCAGGCTGTCTGCGGGGTCGGGAATCGGAATCAGAATTCGCGAGATCAATTCTTCAGGCCGCATGTCGAGCTGTTTATAGCCTGTATAAAAGCGGTTGATATTCACGCGGCGGCTGCCGTTGGGGCCCGTCAATTCAACTTCGGCATCGGCCACAAACAAAAAGGGCAGGGTATCGGCGATTGGCGAGGCATTGGCAACATTGCCCACCAAAGTGCCTTTGTTTTTGATCTGGGGTGAGGCAAAAATCTTGAGCAGACGGGCAAATTCGGGAATGTGCCCGCGCATAAAATGCTCCAATTCGTTCAGGGTTACGCGGGCCCCCACACTGATGATTCCCCCTGACTCGCTCAGGGCATGGGCTTCGGGCACCAGATTTAAGCTGCAGATCACCGTGGGGTTGCTGCGTTCTTTGTTGATTTGTACGCCCAAATCGGTGGCAGAGGCAAATATTTGAGCATTTTGAGACTGTTTAAAGGCCACGGCTTCGGCATAGCTCAGTGGCGCGTAAAAATCTTTGTTGCCAGCCTGAATGCGGATTGGCACGCTGCGGTGGCGTCTGAGTTCGGCCATCATTTCGGGGCTGTTGTAGCGTTTTTGCAAAGGGGTAAACTGGGCCAAATCCACGGCTTTGCCGGCCTCGATGATCGGGGTGTAACCCGTGCAGCGGCAGAGATTGCCGGTCAGGCCATTGCGAATTTGTTTTTCGTCAAGGTGGGTCTGGCCTTTGGGGTTTTGGTAGGCATTGTGGTTGACCAAATCGGTCATGGCACAGACAAAACCAGGGGTACAGAAACCACACTGGGCACCATAATTCTCTACCATGGCCTGCTGAACGGGACTCAAGGCCTGTTCGTTTTGCAGGCCTTCGACCGTGACCACGTGGGTACCGTCCATCAGATGCACAAAGGTAATACAGGCATTGATCGTGCTGTAGCGCAGTTCGTCCTGCTCGGGCAAGACCTCTCCACGCAAGACACTGCAAGCGCCACAGTCGCCTTCGGCACAGACAATTTTGGTGCCGGTCAAGCCGCGTTCGTAACGCAAAAAGTCGGCCAGGCTCATAAAGGCCTGTTCGCCGCGCACTTCGTGACGTTTGCCGTTGAGATAGAACAGGATATAATCGCGCATGCCTTGCCTCGTCTGTCCAGAATTGGCTTCATTATACCATTGGAGCAGCGAGCAGGCTGTTTAGTCGTTTTCCTGGGATTCGGGTCCCTGGCGGGGGGCTTCGTCTGCTGCTGAATGTGGCTCATCTGCGAAGCTGGGCAGGCTTTGCAATTCTTCGAGCAGGGCGGGCAGATCCATGGTGTGGGCGTTGATTTCGATTTGAATCTCTGCCTCTTCGCTGTTTTCGATTTCATCCATCAGCTCGTTCATGCTGATAAATTTGCCCGCTTGACGCGCTGTTTTTGACTCGGTTTCAGCTTTTTCAGTTTGAGGTGCTTTGTCGGCAAAGAGAGATTCGGGATCGCGCAAGAGGTCTGCTTTCATGGCTGGACCAGGTTCTCCGTCCAAGAGCAGGTTCTCCATCATCATGCGGTTTTCCATGGCATGTAAGAAATAACCTGTCAGCATGGCCGAGGCCAGCAGGCTTTGCATATTTTCTTTGCTGGCAGAAATGGTGGTATTAAAGTCTGCGGAGGGCAAATAGCCCAAAAGTGCCTGCACATTCATGCCGATCATCTGTTTGACTTCGGGGTTGATTTCTGCAGCTAATTTGGCCATGTCTTGCACGGAACAGGATTGGATATAGCGGTGCAGGCGATTGCCTTCGCTGCCGGGAGCGGAGTCGTCAGAGGGAATTCTGAAAAATCTGAGCATAATACTTTTTCGTGTGAACTCCTTTTGGCAAGCTGGGAGACGACCCATTATATACAAGATAACACAGAGTGCCAATCGTGCGCCATTGTCCTTCGCCCCCCGGATTCCAATTGTTTCCGGGGTTTAACACCCGATTTGCCTGACGGTCGTCTATGGCCGAATTGGCTTTTCAATGCTATTATAAGACTATTTATAAGACTATTAAACAAAGAAACTGAACAAGCATGGCTGAATCTCAATCCCGTTTTTCCAAAGCCGGTCAACCCAAGACAGATCCTTCTTCCCCTCCCGAGGACACTGTTTTTCGGGATGCCGAGGGCGAGCAGATCTCTCCAGAGGCCTATGGTCATTTGCGCCAAGGGATGGTGCTGTTTAAACAGCAGCAGCTTGAAAGTGCTGAAAGTGAAATTGTTCAGGCGATAGACTTACATCCCCCGCTTTCGCCGCTTTATAACGTCTTTGCCCTGCTTAAAATTGCCCGCCGTGCCATCGACACCCTTAAACAATCGGTCTATACCGCCCTCACCACCAATCCCGAGTTCATGGATGAGTTTGTCCAAGAGGGCATCAAATTGCTGGCCCAAGAGCGTTTTGAAGAGGCCGAAGAGCAGTTTAAAAAGGCCATCTCTCTCAATCCCAACAATACCGATGCCCAATTTCGGTTGGGTTTTACCCATGTCTCTCGCAAAAATTATGCCAAGGCGATAGAGGTCTTTGAGCAATTGATCATGGTTGATCCCGAAAATATCAACGCCTTTTTTATGTTGGGCATGGCTTATAGTGAAATGCGCGAGTATTATCCCTGTATCTCCAATCTGCAATACGCTCTGCGTTTGGAGCCCGCTTTTGTTGAAGCCCGCCTGACCCTGGCCGATGCCTACCACAACCAGGGCAAATACCTGATCTCCCTGCGCGAACTGGAAGGCCTTGAAGAGCTGATCCCCAACGAAGATACCACCTATCTGCATCGGGGTATGATTCTGCTCGAATTGGACCGCAAAGAAGAAGCCATTCCCTATTTTGAAAAAGTGATTGAACTCAAGCCCGATGTGATCGAGGCCTATGAATTATTGGTGGGTTTGCATATTGATAAGGGGAATTTTGAACGGGCGATTTATCTGGCCCAAACAGCCCTGCAAGTCCAACCCGAAAACCAGGAACTCTTAAATGCCCTGGAATGGTCACAAGATAAGCTGAATAAACTTCAAGCAGAGCCCTAACTGCGCAATTAGGCAGTTGGAATCATGCAGATAGATCCCCAAGGCCCCCTTAAAGAGGCCTATCAGCAACTTTTTCAGGGGCATCCACAACAGGCAGAAATCTTGTTCCGGGCCTTGGCTGTGCAGTACCCCCAACATCCCGATGTCTGGAATGGATTGGGACTCTTGGCCGAACAACAGGGCCAGGGAGACCTGGCCTTGAAACATTATCTGACAGCTTTGGATTTAAATGCCTCAGAGCCCGAATACCACAATAATTTGGCGCTTTTGCTGCAAAGCCGGGGAGACGATGCTGCCGCCCTGACCCATTTTGAAGCGCTTTACCAACTCCAGCCTGATTACCGCAGTGCCTTTAACCTGAGTCAGGCCTATCAACGTCTGGGCGCAGGCGACAAAGCGTTGGAATTGGCCCAAACAGCTATCTGGAAAGCCCCTGATGCTATTTTTTTACATCAATACCTCTACGAACTCTACCAAAGCCAAGGGGCCCAGCAAGCGGGTCTCGTCTGGTACCAGCAATTGCTCAGAAAACACACCCAATCGGGTCCTGCGGCTTATTTTTTGGCCTGTTTATACGAAAGCGTGGGTGAGCTTGAAAATGCCCGCTTGTATTTAAACACCACTTTGCAATTGATGCCCGATTGGCGTTTGCCCCGACGTCAATTGATCATCTGGAACCTCAAAAACAACCATGCTTTGGCCCTCAAACACAGCCGTTTACTCTACCACAGCGATCCCAGCCCAGAACACCTGCTGCTGCTGCTCAATACCCTGCCTGCTCCCGTTTATCCCAGCCAAGATGCCCAGCGTGAGAATCTGGCAGAAGTCGAAAGGCTGCTCGACAAGGCCCTGGAAGAGGTCTGGCAGATCCCTGATTTTCGGTTGATCAGCCTGCCTTTTCACCTGGCTTACCAAAATGGCAACGATCGGCGTTGGAATGAAAAATTTCATCAGTTGTACAGGCGTCTGATCCCCACCCTGCCTGCTCAATTGGAGCGCCGTTCAGGCCGGCCCAAACGGATTGGCGTGGTCTCACGTTTTCTCTTTCGCCATGCGGTTTCTTTTTGTTTTGGGGGCTTATTTGAGTCTCTCGCCCAACTCGAAAATACCGAATTATATCTGTTTCCGATCTACGAAAGTCATTTAAGTGATGACCCGGTCTCGCGTCATTTAGAGGAACTGGCTGATAGCTGGCAGCCCCTGGCGATGGAGCAGCCGGTTTTGGTGGCCGCCCAAACGATTCAAGCTGCCCAATTGGATTTGTTGATCTATCCTGAGATCGGCATGGATCCCTTTAGCTATATGCTGGCCCACAGCCGTTTGGCAACTTATCAGGCCGTTTTGGCGGGGCACCCTCTTACCAGCGGTCTTTCCACGCTGGACTATTTTATTACCAGTTCAGAACTCGAAATCCCAGGCTGTGAGAGCCACTATACAGAGCAATGGGTGGGTTTGCCTGGTCTGATTCAATACCCCCGCCCAACACTGCCGACGACCCACCGCTCTCGCTCTCAGTTGGGCCTGCCCGAAGACCGTACGCTCTATCTCTGCCCAATGACCCTGTTTAAAATCCACCCGGATCTCGATGCCTGTTTTGGCGAGATTTTGCGCAGTGATCCCCAGGGGCGGATTGTCTTGTTTGAATACCTGAACACCCCCTACCACCTGATTTTAAAGCAGCGCTTTGAACAAACCATGCCAGATGTTCACGAACGGATTCTGTTTTTGCCTTTTCAAAGTTTTGAGGGCTTTTTGCAGATCTTAAATCAAGCGGATGTTGTGCTGGATACCCACTATTTTAGTGGCGGCAATACCTCGTTTTTGGCCTTTGAATTGGGGGTTCCTGTAGTGAGCTTGCCCTCAGAGCAGCTCAAGGCCCGTTCGACCTGGGGACTGTATCAGCGCATGGGCTTGCAAACCGGCATCGCCAGTGATGCTCAAGACTATATTGAAAAGGCCTTACTTTTGGGGCAAAATCCCGATTTGCGCCAGGCATTTTCAACACAAATCTTGGCAAACAACTCCCTGATTTTTGAACAAACCGATTGGAATCGGGCTTTTGGCGATTGGTGTTTGCAACTGCTCAACAATGGGTGAGACTCAGAATATTCCCATGAAAATAGCCCCTGACGTAGACGCCAGGGGCTTATTGTCTAATCTTGATTAACGAACGAGGTTGATCACGGTGTCCAGATTGGTCTGGTGCACCGAAATGATTTTGCTGACCGCACTGAAAAACTTCTGTGCCAGTGAGAGTTCAGGCAAGGTCTGAGAGAGGGAGCTGTTTGAGCTTTCCAAACTCTGGGCAATCACGCGAGCGTCACCGGGGTTCAAGTTGACCATGATCGAATCGCGGGTGGATTCAAACACCGTTGAACCATAACGGCTAAAACGCAGGAAATTGGGGGTCGCGGTATTAAAGACGTCGCGCTCATCGTAAACGCGGACACCGGCAACCCCAAACGCTGTACCGCCAACAACCACAAGGCCATTGACCACGTCGAGGTTTGCACCACGGCCCTGACTATCTACCAGATATAAACCCGTACTGTGAACCAGGCGCAAAACGCCTGCATCGTTGACGACGTGAAATTCCCCATCGCGGGAATAATAGGCGATCGAACCACCTGGAGCCACGCCTGCAGCACCCCCAACGGGCGCCAGTGTTGCCAAGCGGAAGAAGCCCTTGCCTTGAATGGCCAAGTGGGTGGGCTCGGTGGAAGCCACAATTGAACCCTGAGAGAAATCAATCGAACTTTGATCAATTTGCAGGGTAGATTCGGGCAACTGAATCCCCAGGACAGGACCATTGGGGTTTCTGACAACTTCGCTCACACCGCCGCGGAACTTGACCTTATTGGCCTTATAACCGGTACGGCTTGTAGCGTTCAGATTGGAGTTAATGACAGCAATCCAGCTGTTGATTGCGCCAAGCGAATAAAGTCCGTCAAATCCAAAATCTCCGCGGCCCATTTAGCCTCCAAATTGTTGTGCTTCGTTATTTTAAGCGACTTCTAACAATCTCTGAAGCCGCCAAATGATAATTCTTAAATTTAAAACCAACTGATAGAGCAATGAGGTATGTTCCGAGCTATATCTAGATTGGAACAAGCTATATCTAGGTTTGCACCAAAGGAACGATCAAGTAAAGACCTGATCAGGCTTTTGATATTAACTCTATTATTGCTTTATAGTGAGTTTTACTCAAGTCATTTTAATACAAAAAAAACAAATTTAAAACATTACTTGGCTAACTTAATCAATTTTTAATCAAAGTTAACAAAGCAAACCTCGCTTTGTCTTGTTTAGAAAAATCGGAACCCCATTTCTACAAAATGCCAACAAACCCTATTTGTGCGTCTTAACCAAATCTTATTTTGAGGTTATATGAGCCTTATTCTTTCGCACGTCAGATCTGTTGGCCAAGGGGGGATGAGTATAAGTAGGCAAATTGAAATGGAAAAGGAATGAGGTTCACGTTTAAAATGAATTTCGCAGTCACTGGCACACTCCCCACAAGCAATGGGTATGCACCCCTGCAACCCCTTGCTGCCCCGGCACCGGCAGCTACCACCGGCTATGTTCCCCAGAACGTGGCAACAGATTCTTTTATGACCAGTGCCAACCCCGTCTTCTCCGCTCCTGCCAGCGCCTTTCAATTTGCCCAGCCTGCCGCAGCCAATACCAACTTCTCTCCTTTTGTCCCCACCCTGACCACCCTGAGCATTTCCAAAACCGATTTGCAGTGGGCCACTGAACTCGAAGCCAAAGTACAGCAGGGCTACCAGCCCACTTCTGAAGAAGCCGCTTATTATAAAAATGTCGGCGCTCAGCTGAACATGATGCGTGAAAATATTCAGCCCCTGAGCCCGGCTCCTGCCCTGCCCCAGATTCAGAATTTTGGTCCCGCTCCTGAGGCTCCTGCCACCCAGCAGCCCACTCAGCCGAACCAGCCTTCTCAGGCTTTCACCAACCCCAATCTGCCTGCCGCCGACAAACAGGTTACCCTGTCTGAAATCGAATGGTCGCTGATTCTGGAAGAAAAAGTTCAAAAATACGCTTACAAACCCACCCCCGAAGAAGAACAGAAATACCAGAATATCCTGGCCCGTTTCAAAGCCAACCAGGAAATCAAAATGGAATTCATGGATGCCCTGGCCGCTCAGTCTCCCTGGGTCGGCGCCAACGTCGCCTCCATCCGTTACAGCAAAATTGTCGCAGGCCAAATCAGTGGCATTATCGGTGCCGTGAAAAATGGCAGCGGCTCCGTTCTGGCCGGTCTGAAAGGCCTGGGCATGACCGCCGTTAAAGCCACTGGCCTCTCAGCTTTGGTGAGTGGTGGTTTCTCCCTCGTCACCAACGGCATTGCTTATCTGCAAGGCAAGAAAAACAAAACCCAGCTTTTGTCCAATGTTGCTACTGATACTGTGACCGGTGCCTTCACCGGTCTGGGTGCCACCGTTGTCGGCGGTGCCGCAATGACTGCTCTGGCTGCCACCAGCCTGGCTGGCTGGCCTGTCACCCTGATTGTGGGTGCCGCAGGCATGCTCGGCGGCTATCTGGCCGACAAGCTGTTGGTCAAAACCGGCGCCAAAGAGTGGATCAAGAGCAAAGTGATCGGCATGCTCGAGGGCGGCAGCATCCAGCCCAAACCCCAGCAGCCCACTCAGCCCACCGCTCCCCAGCCCGCTCAGCCCCAGCAGCCCGCCTACCAGGCTCCTGCTTACGGCCCCATGCCCGTCTACGGCTATTAAAGACAAACGACGAAGAAAAAAAGCCTCTGAACCACTCCGGTTCAGAGGCTTTTTTATTGGGTCAGATAGACTGTGTTTCAGCCAATTCCTGTAAATAATAGTGATTGAGATAGGCCCGTGCCAGAGCCAGGGCCATTTTGGCCTGGCCACGCTGCTGCATCTTTTGCAAGGCCCTTAAAACGCTTGCCTCATCCACCCGTCCACCGAGCCTGAGCAAGGCATCCAGCCAGCGGTGCAAGGGGGTGAGTTGGGTCATCAAACGCACTTCCAAGCTGGGGTGTTTTTGGTATAAATGCCAAGCCCCCCGCGCCCGGGCCTGCTCTTTGGCGATCAATACCGGCCAATCCGCCAAATCAAAAGGCGGCTCCAGATGGTAGCTCACGGCCTCCGGAACTGGCCGAGATTTCAGTCCCTCTTGGCGCAAACGCAGACCCAATTCCAGGTCTTCCCAGCCATAGTCGCGAAAGGCCAAGTCAAAGCCCCTGGCCTTTTCGACAGCGGCTTTGGCCACCGAGACATTGCCCGTTGCAAAAAAGGCGCGCGAAGCGTCGGTCCAGGGGCTAAAGGGAGTGAGTGTGGGGTTGGTGTAATCATGGCTGATGATCACCCGCCCCTGCCCGATCCAGCCCTCCCCGTGTTGCCTGTGAAAATGCAAATGGGCCGCCACAAAATCGCAGTTAACAACCATGTCGCTGTCGAGAAAGATCAAGAGCGGGGCCTCTGCCAAGGCAATGGCCTGGTTTCGGGCTGCGGATCGCCCTTTGTTTTCACTCAGACGCTGCCATTTCAGCCGTTGCCAGCTCAGCGCCGCTAGATAATCTGCGCTGCCATCCTGGGAGCCGTCGTCCACCACCACAATCTCAAAATCCGGGCAGCTTTGCTCCCGCAAGGCTGCCAGACAGCGTGTGAGACTGGTCTGTGAGTTATAGGTTGGAATCAGCACTGCGGCGTGTTTAAACATGGCTTTGCTTAACTTTTTTCACTTTCTGGGATCTCAACAGACAAAGGCCGCTGCTGCCTGGAAAAACAAGCAAACAGCGGCCTTTTAAACTGTGTGAAACTTAACGCAGTGGGCTCCACTCCATCAAGACACCGGTCTTGGGCGGCACTTGCGGCACCACCAATTGACCGTTGCGAATCTGCAGAGTGCGGCCCGTGAGCAGATCTTTGAGATTGCCATCGGGCACATTCACCCGGCTCAGATCAATGGGAATATCCTGGGCTTTGGTGTTGTTGTTGATCACCACCATCAATTTGCTCTTGGCGTCTTCACGCAGATAGGCAAAGGTGCGGTTGTCGTTGTGGCGCATCAGGCTGCGGAACGAACCCCGGCGCAGAGCTGAATATTGGTTGCGAATCTGAATCAGGCGTTTGTAATAATTGCGCAATTCTAAATTCTGTTGGGCCGGATCCCAGGGGAAGGCACGCCGACAATCAGGATCCATTTCACCGGCCATGCCGATTTCGTCCCCATAATAGATCACGGGAGCGCCGACATAGGTCATCATAAACAGGGCGGCCAAGCGCACCTTGTTGAGATCGCCTTTGGCCATGGTCAACATGCGGGCGGTATCATGGCTACCCAAAACATTGAACATGCTGTAGGTCACGGAGTCGGGATGGCGTTTACGTATGCCTTCCAAGCCCCAGTCGGTCTGATCGACATTGGCCTTGTCTTCGATTAAAAAGTTGAGGACCTGATCTCTGAATTGGTAATTCATGACGGCGTCAAATTGATCGCCTTGCAGCCAGGGAGAGCCGTCGCCCCAGATTTCGCCGACGATATACAGGTCTGGATTGACACGTTTGACGCGGGTGCGGAATTCGCGCCAGAAATTCATATCGCGAATTTCATTGGGCACGTCTAAGCGCCAGCCATCAATGCCGAGTTTGGCCCAGTATTCAGCCACCTGAAAGAGGTGTTCACGCACTTCGGGATTGTACTCGTTGAATTTCGGCAGGGTGGCATGGCCCCACCAAGATTCGTAATTGGGTTTGGGGTCTTTGACCACGGGAAAGCCGTGGAAAAGATACCAATTCCAGTATTTGGATTGGGTGCCATTTTTCTCCGCGTCGCGGAAGGCCCAGTGGGTATCTCCAGAATGGTTAAAGACCGCATCCAGAACGACCTTGATTCCCAGGGCATGGGCTTGAGCTATCAGGCGTTTGAAGGTGTTGATATCGCCAAAAGCGGGATCGACTTTCATGAAGTCGGCGGTATTGTATTTGTGGTTCGAGGTCGGAGCATCAAAAATCGGATTGAAATAGATTGCGTTGACGCCCAATTCTTTGAGGTAGGGCAATTTTTGAATCACGCCATCGAGGTCGCCACCCATGAAGTTGAACAATTCGGGTTTGCTGCCCCAGGGCATGGTGCCAGCTGGATCGTTCTGGCGATTGCCATTAAAGAAACGCTCTGGGAAAATCTGGTAAAAAACCGCGTCTTTGACCCATTCAGGTGTGGCAAAACCGGCATTGTTGCGGGCTGCCATCGGCGCCACAGGTGTGGTTTTCTGACGTGCAGCAATCAGGTTTTTGGCGGCACCAATCGAAAAGCGAGACAAATCGGCTTGGGCACTGGCCCCTTGAGCTTGAACCCGTCCAGGGATTTGGGTATTGCTGGGATTGAGGGCAGGGCCCCCCAAGTTGGAGCAGGCTGACAAGGTCAAACTGGCCAAGAGAGCGGTACTGAGGAGGGAACGAATCTGTTTCATCGGAAAACCTCTTTGGTTTATCTGGATAGAACTGGGAATATCCTAATTTAGTTTTAACTAGAACTTAATCTTTTCTTGCTTTAAACTAAACAGAAATTAACATTATTTTGACTGTCTTTGTGTTCGGTTTGTGTTCGATTTTTGTCTCAAAGTTATTCCAACTGACAGACAGTTGAAAGATATAGATAGTTTAACTTATTGCTGAGGCCCTGACCAGTCAGATTTTGACGTTTTTTTTAAGCTGACCCCAAAAACTGCATTCGGTCGAGACGAAACTGTCTGTTTTCTTGGCGCAGGTGGCAAAATGCCTCTAAATAGGTAAATGTGCCCCGACCGGCCAAAAATAAGGGGGTGACCACCCGCTCTGTACGCTCGTTGCGGGCATTGTGATAATAAATTTTGACATCATGTTGCTGGGATATGGCCAAGTTCAGCGGGGGAGTCAAGGGATGATCCATTGCTACGGCGGACTGCATCACGTCGTTCCGTACTCCCGGATAATGTTGCCAAAAACTCTCAAGCGGGGTCTCGGCCTGTTCAGGTAAACGCGAGACACAGAGCTTAAACAGCTCTGCACAGGCCCGGCTGTCGGGCAAGGCGCGGTGGGCCGGGCCATCCATGGCCAGATCAAAATGAGCGGCCAGGGTCGTGAGTTTGTAATTGGGGGCCTCGGGCAATAAGAGCCGGGCCAGACGGCAGGTATCCAAGGTGGGGTGGGGAGGATAGGCAAAACCCGCACGCCGCAATTCGCAGGCCAAAAAAGCCAGATCAAAACTGGCATTGTGGGCCAGTAGAATGCCATCTTGCCAAAAAGCCTGCAGGGCGGGCACCAAACTTGCAAACACAGGCGCATCTGCTACCATGGCTTGGGTAATCCCATGAATGCCGATCACCACAGGTGGAATGTGCATTTGCGGATTGACCAACTGTGAGAAAGTATCCAAGATACCGGCCTCAAGTGAAAACTTGATTGCAGCTACCTCGACAATCCGATCGCGCACAGCAGAAAGGCCAGTGGTTTCCAGATCAAGTGCAATAAAAACCTGATCTTTTAATAAACCACCGGCCATTGTCTTAATACCTATCGTCTAAGCTCAATTCCAGTAGGAAGTGAGCATTTTATCTGCTTTGGTGCGAATATCTTGAGGCATTTTATTCCAGATGCCGTCAGCCATGGCCTGGTTTTTGAGGCGTTTGATCGGCTTTTCGCGGTCAATGCCACTCATATACTGATCAATGGTACTGGAAATCAGATTTTGAGCCGGTTTATTGCCAGTGGCAGCAGCTTTGGAGAGCGAATAGAGAATCAGGAAAGAGCGATTGTCATCGATGTCTTTCAAGAAACGGCTGGCAGGGAATTGGGGCTGGGTCACCACACTGAGTACCTCTTGATCCGTTACGCCGAGATTGCCGAGGATCCGACCCAGTTCAGCCGCTTGACCGCTTTCCACCAGGGTTTTGGCCAATTGATTGCGGTTTGCAGGGGTGCCATTGACCCAGATTTTTTCAGCCAACTCACTGACTTTTGTGGGATCAGCCACGCCACCATAACCAAAATAGGTTTTGTTCTGAAGCTGTTTATTGAGCTCACCCAGTTCAGCCGAGAGATCGAGCTTGGGAGCTGGTTGTGGCGCTTCTCCCGGTGTGGCGGGTGCGATCTGCAATTGGCTGAGATCGACAGCTCCGGGTGTCGTGGGAGCGGCGGGAGCGGGGGCGTTTGCCTGAGGGGCTGCTGGCTGAGGGGCGGGAGCGGCAGCGGGTTTGACCTGGTCAGGAGCAATGCCCAAGGCATTTAAAACACTGGTCATACCAGCGGCCACGTCAGGGTAACCCTGAACGCCGGGCAAACTCTCAGTTAAAATTCCGGCAGAAGCCTGTTTCTGTTCAGGGGTCATGGTCTTGATCAGATCGGCCCGCATCGCTTCATTGGGCGTGCGCAAAGTCAAGGCCAGCAAAATTTCGGTTTTGGCCTGATCGTTATAGAGTTTAAATACCTCTTTTTGCTGGGCTTTGCTCAGGGTTGGAAAGGTATCCAAGGCCTGATCGGCAGGCAATTCTAGGAAGGCGGCTGCATTAAAGGCCGGTGCGGCGGCAGGTTGTGCTACCCCACGGGTTGCCGGCTTGGGGGCTGCTGGTTGAGGGGCTGCGGGCTTGGGGGCCGCAGGCGCTTCTTCAACCACGGGGGCGGAGTCTGCTGCTCCTGCTGCCACATCCGCAGGAGAGACGGGGGCCGCAGGTGCATTTACGGGCGTTGCAGGCGCTGGTACTTTCACGGGGGCTTCAGCCACTGGCGTTGGGGCTACTGGTTGGGCTGGGGCTGCTGGGGCTGCCGTCAACGGGGCTACCGTGGCTTTGCCGCCGAGTTCTCCGACCAATAAATTGAGTTCAGTGGTTTGGGAGAAGGCCTGACCCGCTGTTCCCTGTAAGAGCGATTGGAAAAAAGTGGCAATCTGGCCCTTTTCTTCGGGGCTCATACTGGCAATCAAACGGGAGCGCAGCTCTTGATTATCGATCTGTTGCGTGGTGACCGCCAACAAAACATCCGCTTTGTCTTGGAGGCCCAAGGCTTTAAACAGGCGATCCTGATCGGCGGGACTGAGATCTCTGAACCGCTGCAACTGTTCGTTTTTCGGCAATTGAAGGTAGCCGTTTAAATCGATCGTGGTTGGGGAAACCGGTGAGGCAGGCACTTCGCTCACAGTGGGGGTGGGGGAAGTGGGGAAAGGCTCTGCGCCTGTGACCGGGGCCATGGGAGTCGCTGGCGCGGCAGGTGCAACCGGTGCGGCGGGCTGCTCTGCCGGGGCGGCAGGTGCTGCTGGTGCTGCTGGTGTTTGGGGGGTGGCTGGTGCGGCCGGTCCAATCGCCTCTTCCGAAGGGGGGCGGGCGATCTCTTCGTCTTTGGGGGCTGTTGCTTCCAATTTAGCTTTTAAAGCTTGGGCCTGGGTGTTTAATTGTTGGGCAAAGCGCTGCTCATTGAGCTGAGAGAGCAATTGCTGTTTGATACGGTTATCGCGCTGACTGAGGTATTCATCCTGGCTGTCGGGCCAGCTCAAAAGGGCATTCATGCGCAAGGCTGCAGAGTTATCTTTGAGCTGTTTGACAGCCTCAAAATCGGTTGCAGGCAAACCCAGCGGATTGTCGGGCTGAGCCGCAAAGATATAATCGTCGGCAATCCGCAAAAAGGCCTGGCGTTTTTCAGCTGGAATTTTGCTCAGGGCCTCCAATTGTTGCTCAGGCGGCGTGGTCAACAGTTTTTGCACTTCTTGTTCGAGCGCCAGATCGGGGGGGGCAGCAGGGGCCGCAGGCGCCGTTGGTGCCGTTGGTGCCGTTGGTGCTGCTGGGCCTGCCTGAGCAGGGGCGTCGGCTGCTCCCGTGGCAGCATCAGGAGGTGCTGCTGCCGGTTTCTCGCCGGCATCCAATTCGGCCAAGCTTTTGCCCGACTCTACGGCTTTGCGCCGCTCCGTGGCACGCTGAGCAGCGGCACGGGCTTCATCCAATTGGGGCTTAAAGGCATCCAGGCGTTTTTGGGCCTGTTCCACAGCCCGATTGGCTTTACGCAGATCTTCGAGGGTGCTGCCTCCGCCCAGAAAACTCCAAAAACCATGTTTTTCTTTGAGTTCTTTGTTGAGTTTGCTTTTGTTTTGGAGCAGGTCTTCGCGTTCGGCTTTCATGCCGCGCAGGGCCAAAGACAATTCACGGCGCTCAGCGGGTTCAATATGGCCCTGGCTGAGTCGGGCTTCGGTTGTGCGCATATCTTTATCGAGTGCGCTGATGCTGCCATCGATATCCGCCAAACGGCCATCAATTTCGGCCAGTTTTTTAACGGCGTCATCGCCAATCCGACCTGCAATTTTATCGCGATCTTGTTTTGCGTCGGCGACACCTTCGACGAGTTTTTCATTTTGTTTTTCAACGCCTTTGAGCGCTTCTCCGGCTTTTTTTTCGGCCTGGCTGGCGGTGCGGTGATCATAGCTGGCACTGGTGGCGTCGACAAAAGAAACCTCTTGAGAGGATTTGCCCAAATTGTCTTTAAACTGGAGTGAAAAGCTGTGTTGAATGTCTTTGACCTTGATATCGTCGTCGTCAAACAGGCCGAGTTCGGGATCCGTGAGTTCAAAGGTCGCGCCTTGGAGTTTGTCGGCATTGGCCGCAGCTGCCTGGATAAAGGCTTTAACCTCTTTAAACTCCAGATCTTTACCGCCCCAGCCCAGGCCCAAACTACCCAGAAACCCAGATTTGCTATTGCAATTTTCTTTGATAAAGTTTTTGATGCCCTTATCGCTGAAGTCGGTCAGGTACTGACCATCGATACGAAAGCGAATATTGTTTTTCTCAAAGACGTTTTCACGGGGACTGTTGAGAACATAATCGGGAACCTGACGGTTATTGCCAGAAAATTGGATACTGCCACTCATAATTTAATACTCCAGACTCAAATATTCACTTTGGGATTTGGGGCGCGAGATGTCTTTGGATATTATAGGGAGAGGGGCGGCCAGCCATGCGTTAAAATTGGGGCCAGGGGTTAAGTCCTGATTAAAAACTTGCCAAATTTTCTCACAAAAAAGAAGCGCTTGCTGTCTTTGGCACAACGCTCCCACAACCTTAATATCGGTCTCAAAAGTTTAATGTTTGGGATAACTTTCGAGACGTGTTTTTAAATAATTTCGGCCGTTGCGAATCACGCCAAGGGTCTTTTCAATTTCATCTTCGACGTGTTTAAGCACGGTATCGGCATATTGTTCTGTCTGGTGGCGCATGACCAGGGCCTCTTTGCGTGCGCCTTCGATGGTTTCCACCACGCGTTTGTCGGATGACGCTGCAGTCACTACTGGACTGGGGTTGGAAAGGGCGGCATTCTGGTTCATGGCTAATCTGCTGACTCCCGTTTTCGTGCTGATTTCTTGCAAAGGCATACTGATTTCATCCACACAAACACTGCCGTTGCGTTGGGATAAAACGGGGACAAACTGACCCGGCCGGGGCGCCGTCTGATCCACCGAAACCGTTGCAACTTCAGGACTGTCTGTCCGATTATAACTAAGACCCGTCCCGATTTGGGCGTGGTACTGCCGAATCAATGCGGCTTCGTCGAGATTCAAGAGACGGGCATATTGACGAATATAACCCGAAGTATACACAGGTGCGGGCAATTGCTCGAGCTGTCCTTCTTCAAGGGCATACAAATAATGCAATTTAATAAACGTCTGTCGCGAGACTTCCTCAAGTGAAACCCCTTTGTGTAAACGGGTTTGCTTAAGTACAGCACCAATATCTCCGGAACCGGTTAAGCTTTGTGTTTTTTCGGGAACCTGTACGTAACTCACTTGGCTTCCACTCCGTTGCTGTATTTCTGTCCTTGAATTTTGTGTGCCTTCAATTTGTGTGGCTGGTCACAAGACCTGTTTTTCAGTATAGTCAGCTAAACACGCTGCGTCAATCCTTGGGAAATGAGAAGACAGGTTTTCTGAACGCCCCCAAGCGGGGTCAATCCTTGAATACAAATGCGTCGAAACGCTTGTCCTCAACAGGGATAAAGGCGTGATTGTAAGCCTCAGAAAAAAGGCGAATCTCTTTTTCAGGCAAGAGTCCCTGTGGTCTTAATGAAAAAAAACGGTAAAATTCACGGGCTTAGTTTTAGCACAAACCCTGACTGGCGCCTTCATGCATCCCTGCCGACAAGACTGACGAAATGTCGCAAAGCTGTGTTAAAATAGACGCCATGGAAAATCCTCAACCCCGCATGACACCGATCAATACTGTCATTCTTGTGGGCCGGGCCGGTCGCAATCCAGAAATTAAGTATTTTGAAAGCGGCAAGACCCTGGCCAGCTTCAGTCTGGCTGTGGATCGCCCCAAAACCAGTCCCGATGGTGAAAGTGTTACCGATTGGTTTAAGGTTGAGCTCTGGGGCAGACAGGCCGAAATCGCCTATGAATATGTCAAAAAAGGTTCATTGGTAGGCATTCGGGGCCGGTTGGAGTTTCGTCCTCACCCAGAAGGCCAGTATCCCGAATTGATTGTTCACACGATCAGCTTGCGCCTGCTTGGCAGCAAACACGATTTGGCCCCCCCAAAAAGCGAAGAACACCCCTTTTAGTCCCCATTTGCTTGAGGCAATGCCGCCAGCTCCGCTACCAAACTCGCCATTTTGCTTTGGTGCTCTGCAATCATGCCACGCAAATGTGCCAACTCAGGTTTGGCTGCCAGACGTTCCTGAGACTTTTTGACCAACTTGGCCCAAATTTCCAACTCTTTTTCAATCTGTTCGCGGCTGCGTCCCTGGAGGAGGTTTCCCTGGAGGCTTTCAGAGACCGCAGCTGTTTTGGGCGGTTCTGAGAGAGACTCTGGCAAAGGGGGTGGCAAAGCAGCTGGCGCAGGCGTTGTTGGCATGGAAACTGGCTCGTTGCCAACATTTTGCAGGGCCTGAATGCGCCTCTGGTGACTCGCACGTAAGTCCAATAGACGGGGATCTCCCGGTAGGCGCAAAAGCCGGGCCTCGACTTTGCGCAGCAGGGACTGCCAGGTCTCCAATTCGTGTGCTTGCTCAGCTGAGAGGGCTTGGTTCTTTGGGGGGGCCTCACTTTCGCCAGGGTCCAAGACCTCGTCGCCAGTCTCTTCCCAGTGGCTCAAATAGCCCTCAACCCACTCGGTCAATTGGTGCGCGCTTTGCCGCTCCAATTCAAGCTGGCGCACTTGTCCGTGTAAGTCGAGGCGGGCCTTTTCGTGTTCGTCTTTTAAAAACAGCCAGTGCTGATTGTTGGGCTCCAAGCGCAAACGCTGCTCCAGATGCAAAAGCACCTTGTCACGGGCCTTTAATCTGCGTTTGAGCCAAAGCAATTGCGCTTGCCGGTCTCTCTCTGCCGAGAGGTCTGCCGCCTCACTCATCCAGGTAGGGCCTGTTCTGGAAAAGGTTCTAAACCCGGAAAAAGTGGGGCTATCTCAGCTTCAAACCAGGTCTCAAAAGATTGGGAAGCCTGTGGCTCGGCCAAATGAGAAAGCACAGCGTTCAAACAGCTCAAATGCCGCCTCAGACGCTCAGGATCGGCTTGGGCTGCCAAAATTTGTGTGCAGGCCGTGGGGGCCAAGGTCTCATCCTGCCAAACCAAGGTCTCGTGGAGCTTTTCGCCTTTGCGAATGCCCACTGCACGGATTTCCAGTTCGTGGGGCTGGTACCCTGAGAGTTGAATCAGGTTTTGGGCCAAATCGAGAATTTTAACCGGCTCGCCCATGTCCAAGATAAAGGCCTGAGAAGGCGCTTTGAGCAAAGAGGCCTGCAAAACCAACTGCACCGCTTCGGGAATGGTCATAAAATAGCGGGTCATGGTTGGATCGGTGATCGTAATCGGTCCCCCTTTTTCGATCTGTTTCTGAAACAGGGGGATCACACTGCCCCGACTGCCTATCACATTGCCAAAACGCACAATGCTGCTGTGCAGTTGTGGTGCTGTTTGAGCGCTTTGATGCACCACCAACTCAGCAAAATATTTGCTCAGACCCATCACGCTGCTGGGCTCGGCGGCTTTGTCGGTGGAGATCAGGACAAAGGTCGAAACGTTTTGGGCCACGGCCGCTTTGAGCAATTGCTGTGTGCCCCAGACATTGTTTAAAAAGGCCTCTTGAATATTCAACTCCATCAAGGGCACGTGTTTGTGGGCCGCTGCATGAAAAATCACCTCGGGTTGCAAGCGCGCCAAAAGGGCATTGAGTTGCTCATAATGGCGAATATCTGCGACCACGGGCTGTACCGGTTGGCCCTGCAATTCTTGCTGAAGCAGGTAGATGCTGTTTTCGCCGTGACCCAAGAGGTAGAGTGTTTCGGGACCGTAGTCCAGAATCTGGCGGCAGAGTTCGGAGCCGATGGAGCCCCCTGCCCCTGTTACCAGGACCCGTTTGCCTTTGAGAAAGCTGTGCAGCGGTTGATCGTCGAGTTTGACGGGGTCGCGCCCGAGCAAATCTTCGATTTGGATTTTGCGCAATTGCTCAATTGAGACCTCGCCTTTGAGAATCTGGTGGGTGGCGGGCACAATGCGCAAATTGACGGGCTGCGTTTGGCACAATTCGACATAGTCGCGAATGGTCTGGCGTGAGACCGAAGGCATGGCCACAATTACGGAGTCGATTTCGCGATTGCTAATGACTTCTGCCAATTTATCGCGGCCGCCAAAGACCCGCAGTCCATGAATCCGGGCCCGCCATTTGCCTGGATTGTCGTCGATAAAGCCCACAGGCACATAGCCGTGTTCGGGGGTTCGCAACATGCCTGCTGCCACCATGGCCCCTGCGTCTCCGGCTCCGACAATCACCGTGCGCAGGGTTGGACGTCCCTGTTCAAACAGGCTGACCTCCACCGAAAAGCGGCGGCTGAAACGCACGCCCCCAATGGCAATCAAATAAAAAGCCGCTTCAAAGACAAAAATGGAGCGGGGAAAGCCCGTCAGACCGAGTAGATAGGTCGTGACCCCAAAGAGCACCGAACCGAGCAAAACCGCTCTGAAAATACTGAATAACTCCCGCAGGCCGACATATTTCCAGAGATGAGAATAGAGTCCCAAGGCATAGTTTGAAAACAGACGCAGGGCGGGCAAAATCGGTAAACAGAGCCAGAATGCGCGCATTTCTCCGGGCGGAATTTGGCCTTCAAAACGCAGCAAATAGACACAGAGATAGACGCCCAAGCAGAGCAGGGTATCGATTCCGACATGGGCCAAGCGAAAGAGCGGAAAGTGCATGGCTCAGTCGCTCAACGGGTGGAAAAAAAACTCAGACGGTTTGGCCCAGCAAAGCACGGGCACTGTGGATATCTGTCTGAATCTGGGCTTTGAGCTGTTCCGGCCCTTCAAAGCGGCGTTCGGGGCGGATAAAATGCAAAAGCCGGATTTGCAATTCCTGCTCATAAAGATTCCCTTCAAAATCCATGATAAACACTTCGAGACTGAAGCTGACCCCTGAAAAAGTCGGACGCATGCCTGAATTTAAGATCCCCCAAAAGGGTTTGTCTTGGCCGGGGATCTTCACCTGACAGGCATAGACCCCATGGGGAGGCAGGCGTTTACTGACAGGATTGACATCCAAATTGGCCGTGGGCACGCCCAAGACCGTGGCCGCGATTCCCTGGCCACGAATGACCTTGCCCGTCACAAGATAGGGTTGTCCGAGCAAGGCATTGCACTCTTCGAGAGCGCCTTTTTCGAGTAATTTGCGAATGCGGGAACTGCTGACCGCTTCTCCCCCGGCCTGAAAGGCTGGATGGATAGCCACTTCGAAGCCCTGCGCTTGCCCCAGTTCGCTCAACCGTTCTGGTGTGCCTTGGGCCTGAAAACCAAAGTGAAAATTAAAGCCCACGGTGACATAAGCGGCCTGGAGTTTTTCTTGCAAAATGGTAGTCACAAAGGCCTCGGGACTGAGTTGGGAAAAGGCCGTATCAAAGGGCAATAAGATCACCGCATCGGGTTTAAGGGCCTCAAGGGCCAGGGCTTTTTCTCGGGGAGTACACAGCAAAGGTGGCAGGCGATCTGGTGCCAGGACTGAGAGGGGGTGGTTTTGAAAACTCAAAACCACAGCGGGCAGGCCGCGCAGTTGTGCCTCCGCCATCATGGCTCCAATCACAGCTTGGTGGCCGAGGTGTACACCATCAAAGGTGCCAATGGCTACCGCACAGGGAGAGGTAAATTGGGGGATTTCAAAATGGGTTTTCATACGGGCCTATTGTAACATGTCCTCCACGGCACCGGTGTAGCAAACCCGGTTCCGGCCTGAACGCTTGGCTTCGTAGAGCCCCATATCTGCCAAACGCACCAGGCCATCGGCATCGGGCACATCAATCGGATAAGAGGCAAACCCCGCACTGACCGTCACATGGATCGGCTCTTCTACGCCAATATCCAGGGGGGATTGGTTGACTTTGCGCACAAGGTTTTCGGCCACAATCTGTGCACCGGGATGGCCGGTTTCTTGCAAAATAATCATAAATTCTTCGCCGCCATAGCGGCCTATCACGTCAGTGGCCCGGAGGCGGTTTTGCATCAAATTGGCGACCTCATGCAGCACCACGTCGCCGATTTGATGGCCATAGGTATCGTTAAAAACTTTAAAGTGGTCAATATCCACCATAATCAGGGACAGTTCACGGTTATAGCGTTTGGAAATGGCAAAAGAGTGGCGCAGACGTTCATCAATATGGTGGCGGTTGTAGAGACCCGTGACCGCATCGCGGATCGCCATTTCGTTGATGCGGGCATGCAAACGGGTATTTTGCATGGTGTGAGCCACAGTTGTTGCAATCACGTGAAAAAACTGGCGAAAGCCATCAAAGGCAAAGGGCTCTTCGCTGCAGGCCAAAATAAAGCCACTGAGCAGATCGGGCAGGCGCAAGTGTTGGATTAAAAGCGAAGAGGCATAGGGGAACAGGGCATGGACACTTTTTTCAGCCACAGGCCCAAAGCTGTCTGATTGAATCGATTCGGCCAATTGGCTGTCGGTGCGCCGGTGAATCGAACGCAGATACTGTTTCCAAAAACTGGTATTGCTGATCTGAAAGTCGGGATGAACTTCCAATACGCCGTGGCGATAGAGATAAAAGGTGCCTTTGGTTGAACGCGGGTCTTCGCCCAAAAAAATCGCCGTGTGATCGGCCTCCAAGATTCCCATCAGGCCATCAAGGGCATTTTGCACCACTTCTTGCTCTGTTTGCAGGGTCTTTTGGCCAATATATTCGGTCAATTTGCGCAGATTGTAAAACTCGGCTTGGGCATGTTCGTTTTCGCGTTCGGCAATCTGGGAGCGCTCGGCTTTTTTTTCGTATTCAAAATTCCAGAAAATCAGCTGTTTGCGCTGCTGGTCGATCTGGGTCTCGGCCAAGGCAAAGAGCAGGGGGTCGAGTTGATCGTGGGGCCAAGAGCGGTGGTGGCACATCAACTCGATATATTCTTTGAGAATTTGGCGAACCTGGACATAGACATAGCGGCTTTTTTCAAGGTTACGGGTTTCCCAACTGACCAGCAAACGGCCCCAAAAATGCTCCTGGGCAAGGGTATTCAATTCCGCTTGCGAAGACATTTGGCACAATTCCTGCCACTCGGTCTCGGCAAAAAAGATCTTCCAGTTTTTTTCAAGCAAAAAAGTCTCAAAAAGCTCAAGCCAGCGCAAGGGGGGTTGCTGGGCGCTGTCGGTCATGCAAGGCCTCCTGGGCCAGGAGCCGCTGATTGCAAAATCTTGCGTTTTTTGACCACGACCAATTCCAGCAGGCCACCAGCCAGCAAACTCAGTCCCACTGCTGTCATAATCATTTCAACGCCATGGCCTGGGAACCAATTGTCTACCAAATCGGCCGAGATGCCAGCCAATGACATGGGCAGGGTCAAGGCTGTGTTGATCAACATATTTTGCACGCCAAAGACCTTGCCGCGCATGCCTTCGGGAATTTCTTCTTGCAAGAGGGTCTGCAGCGGCACCGCAATACAGGCTGCCGTTAAACCCAAGAGCAGCGACAGGGTCAGGGCGATCGTCAATTCAAGCCCCGAGGCCCGCCCCGCTTTGGAGGAGACCCCCAAAAATCCAGAAATAATGTGAATGTTTGAGAGCAGCATCAAAACGCTGCCCATGCTAATAAAACCACCAAAAATCAGACGTTCTTTGCCAATGAATGTGCCAAAACGTCCGACGACTCCTGCACCCAGCCCCATTCCCAACCCCGAAACTGCCAGTAGGTAGCCAAAATAGCGCTTTTCCAGGCGCAACACGTCTTCGACAAAACCAATCACGAGAATGGTCAGGGCCGCAAAGGCCGAAAAGAGCAGAATCAAGCGGGCCAAAGAAAAAATAATCTGGGGATCTTTGAGAATAAATTGAAAGCCCTCTTTCATTTCCGAGATCACAGAAGATCCATCTTTGCGCTCTTTTTGCTCGGCAAAACGCGGGCGCACGAGTATCAAAAACAGGGCTGAGAGAAAATACATGCCGCCAATTGCCCAATGGCCGTAATCATCACCGACGACACGCAAAATCGGATCACCTACGCCAAAACCAATCACCACCGAAGCCAACATGGTGGTGGTAAACAGGGAATTGGCCGCGAGCAAATTGTGTTTCTCGACCAAACAGGGAATGGTCGCGATTTCTGCTGGGGCAAAAAATTGGGTTACGGTTGAGATCAAAAAGGTCATGGTGTAAATCCACAAAAACCCTTTGTCTCCAAAGAAAAAGGCCACCGGTAGGGCCAAGACAAAAGCCCCACGCAAGGCATTGGAAATAATCATCAGCCATTTTTTATTCCAGCGGTCGACAAAGACCCCTGCCAAAGAGCCAAACAAGACCGCCGGAATGGTAAAGACCAAGGTCAGGCGGGAGATGTCCGAATTGGCGGTATTGCCGGTGGCGACCAGGAGCACAATCAAATAGACCAAAATGACTTTGTCCGCCAATTGTGAAAAGACCTGGCCGAGCCAGAGATACATAAAGCTTCGGTTGCCAAGCACGGCACGGAAGCTGGAGCGGGGCAGAGCGGTGAGGGGTTCTGTGGTTTCCATGAATGGATCTTAACCGATTCAGGGGCCCAGCGGCAAAGGCAGATTAAAAGCCAGTGCCACGCAAATGCCAAGCAACGCGCCTGCAAGTACCTCTTTGGGCGTATGGCCCAATAATTCTTTTAACCGTTTGTCTTGGATCATATGCCCTTTGCCCAACTCATCGATCATCTGGTTCAAGACGCGGGCCTGTAAACCGGCCGCTCTGCGCACGCCTGTAGCGTCGTACATGACAATCAGGGCAAAGGTCACGGCCACAGCAAAGACACTGCTGTTCCAGCCATCAACCAAGCCAATCGAGGTCGAGAGGCAGACCACAAAAGAGGTGTGGGAGCTGGGCATGCCCCCCGATTCGACAAAACGCATCAAATTGAGTCGGCGGGTTTGAATCATGTGGGTGAATAACTTCAGAAATTGGGCAAAGAGCATGGCAAAGAGCGAGGCGCCCAAAATCGTATTCATGCCTGGCGTTCCACCAAATACAGAGCCATGGATTCGAGCATCTGTGTCTCTTTGAGTTCGGCCGCTTGCAAAGCCTCCAGGGCCTCTGCCAGATATTGCCGGGCCTGCTCGCAAGCGGCTTCGAGGCCCACGGCCCAGGGCCAAGTGCGTTTGGCCTGTTGCAGATCTTTTTGTGGGGTTTTGCCCAGGGTGTCGAGGCTGCCGGTCAGATCGAGGATATCGTCTTGAATCTGAAAGGCCAGTCCGAGGGCCTCAGCATAGCGGGTCAATGCGGCTACTTGGCTTTCGTTTGCCCCGCCAATCCAGGCCCCACAGCGCACTGCGGCACGAATCAGACGGCCCGTTTTGAGTCGGTAGATCTGGGCGATGGCATCGAGCTTTTCGCTCTCAGCAATTTCGCCAAACATATCCAGCACCTGACCGGCACACATGCCCGAGGGCCCTGATGCCGAAGCAATTTCGTGTAAGACCTGCAACTGGATCTGAGCCGGCAAAAGAACGGGCAGACTTAAAATTTCAAAGGCATAAGAGGAGAGGGCGTCGCCACTGAGAATCGCCAGGGCTTCACCAAAACGGGCGTGATTCGAGGGCTGACCGCGCCGCCAATCGTCGTTATCCAAGGCCGGCAAGTCGTCGTGAATCAGGGAATAGCTGTGAATCAGCTCCAGCGCGCAGGCGGCGGGCAAGGCGGGTTGGGAATCTTGGCCCAGGGCCTCGCAGGTCAACAAGACCAAAAGTGGGCGAATGCGTTTGCCGCCGTTGAGCACACTGTAGGCCATCGCCTCCCACAATTGGGGAGCGACGCGGGGCTGCAAGTAGGCTTGCAAAGACGCGTCTACGCGGGTCTGCAAAGATTTTATCTGGGAGCGAAAAGTCAGGGTTTCATTCATGATCTGTTTATTCAAAAGCTGAGCCTGTGTTGCTGTTTCATTATACACAGATTGGACAAGGGGCGGTTTTCGATTTTTTTTGGAGGCTCCCACAATACGTCGATAACCTTGAGACAGCCTCAAGCTCATTGCCCCAGGCCTTTCTCAGTTCTGCTGCATCAAACCACCGAGCAAACACAGCGATAGGCTACTGAAGCTCCCACCCCTTGTGTTAAAATTACCCTAAAACCGAACAAAATGTCTGTTTTGTTTCTGACCCTGCAATTTAAAGGATTCCCTATGCTGATACTCAACCAGGACGAAAACCGCTTTGATGTAATTGTGGTAGGCGCGGGCCATGCCGGCTGTGAGGCTGCTTTGGCAGCGGCGCGCATGGGCTGCAAGACTCTCTTGCTAACGATCAATCTCGACACCATGGCCTGGATGCCCTGCAACCCCGCTGTCGGCGGCTTGGCCAAAGGCACCCTGGTTCGAGAAGTGGATGCCCTCGGCGGAGAAATGGCCAAAATTACCGATCGCAGCTATTTGCAAATTCGCACCCTGAACCGCTCCAAAGGCCCGGCCGTGCAAGCCCTGCGCGCCCAGAGCGATAAAAAACAGTACAGCCGCATGATGCGCCAGGTGCTCGAAAACGAGCCCAACCTCAAAATCAAACAGGCCATGGTCGATCAGCTCTTGCTCGAAAATGGCGCAGTTGTCGGGCTGCGCACCCATTTTGGTATGGAATACCAGACCCGTGCACTGGTCTTGACCACGGGCACCTTTTTGCAGGGCAAAATCTTTGTTGGCAAAACAGCCTTTTCAGCCGGGCGCTCAGGTGAGTTTTCAGCCGAAAGCCTCTCGCTCAATCTGCGCGAAATGGGCGTGCGTACACATCGGCTCAAAACCGGCACCTCGCCCCGGATTGACCGCCGCACTATCAATCTTTCGATTCTCGAAGAGCAGCCCGGCGAAGAGCCGATCCGCTTTTTCTCGTTTGAGCCCCCAGCACAGGCTCTGCCCCAACATGTCTGCTGGATCACGGCCACCAACCCCGCCACCCACAAGGTGATCACCGACAATATTCAGCAATCGCCGATGTACAGCGGTATGATCGACGGGGTTGGCCCGCGCTATTGCCCCTCGATTGAAGACAAGGTCGTGCGCTTTGCCGACCGCCAACAACACCCGGTCTTTTTGGAGCCCGAAGGCGCAGACAGCAACGAAATTTATGTGCAGGGCATGTCGACCTGCCTGCCTGAACCTGTGCAATTGGCCATGTTGCGCACCATGAAAGGTCTCGAAAACGTCGAGATCATCCGCCCGGCTTATGCGGTGGAATATGACGCGATTCCCGCCACCCAATTGCACCCCTGGCTGGAGCTGCAGCAGATTCCCGGCCTGTTTACCGCTGGGCAAATCAACGGCACCAGCGGCTACGAAGAGGCCGCAGCCCAGGGCATTGTGGCAGGCATCAACGCCGCGCGCCGGGCCCAAGAAGCCGATCCAATTATCTTCCAGCGCTCGGAATCGTATATCGGCACCTTGGTCGATGATCTGGTCACCAAAGAGATTTCCGACCCCTATCGCATGTTGACCTCGCGTTCGGAGTACCGGCTGGTATTGCGCCACGACAACGCCGACCTGCGCCTGACTGAATTGGGCTACCGGATTGGTCTGGCCAGTGAAGGGCGTATGCAACGCCTGCAAGCCAAAAAAGAGGCGATCAAACGCGAACTCGATCGCCTGAAAAACACCCGCATCAAAGCGGCAGAACTCAACGACAAACTCGGTGGCATCGACGAAGTTCTCGGCAGCCAGACCTTGCTCGAATTGCTGCGGCGCCCCGAAATCACCCACGCTCAGTTACAGCAATTTTATCCGCCAGAATCGGGGCCACTTGACGATGAGGTGGGTGAACAGGTCGAAATCCAGGTCAAATATGAAGGGTATATCAAGCGCCAGCAGGTGCAATTGGCACGCACCCAACGCATGGAAAACCTGGCCATCCCCGCCGATTTTGACTATTACGGTGTCAAAGCCCTCTCGCGCGAGTCGCAAGACAAACTCACGAAACTGCGCCCGGCCTCACTGGGTCAGGCGGCTCAGGTTGGGGGCGTGACGCCCGCAGATATCTCTGTGCTGCTGGTCTTTTTGGAAGCCATGCGCCGCCAACGGGTGCCAGCTGGCACTTAATATAAAATTAACGTCAGAATCACCTGTGTCAGTGGGAAAGAGAATGTAACACGCATTTCTCAGGAGTACCTCAATATGGGTCAGATTTTTGTCAAAACCAACGTCTATCAGGCAGTTAAATCTGCCCAAGAAAACAAAGAGGCTACACCCGCCCAACGTGAAGCCCAGATTAGAACAGCGGTTTTGGCAGATGATATCATCGACCCCCAGGAAGACCAATTGCTGGATGCCCTCAATGGCAAAGTCGATATCGTTTTAAAAGCCACCCATCAGCCAGCCCTAAAAGTCAATGCCAGTGTCGTTCCCTTTGTGGATGAAAGTCAAGATACTCAAGAAACCGGAACTGATGGGGTTCAAGCAGCCCCAGACCCAGCCCCTGCTTTGAGTGCCATTTTGGCAGGCAAGGGAACCATGCAAAGTGGTCAATCAGGTCCAGCGGTGCAAGAGCTGATCAAATTATTAAACAAAGCCGGTTATGCAACTTCAGATACCCTGAGCTATGACGAGGTTAAACCCAAAGTTGCCGAGTTTCAAGTCAAACAGGGCTTGCTCAAGGCGAACAGCCCCCTCCTGGGAACGGTGGGAAAACAAACCCTGGGTGCACTCAAACAGATTTCCGAATTCGGAGACTACAATACAGAAAAAGGCCAAGCATTGGCCGCTTTTGCCCGGCGCAAAACAGGGGGGCGTACTTACAGTACCAAGCGCTGTTATGAGTTTGTCGCCAACGCTGTCGATGCCAAGATTGGCCCCTTTTTAAGCGGGGGTCATGCCTATATGGCCGCGAACCAACTGGCCCGCAACCCCAAATTCAAAGAGATCAAAGTGGCAGCCAAAGATTTGGGCAAACTGCCCGCTGGAGCCATTGTGGTCTGGGGCAAAGGGGAATCCAAATCCGGTCATATTTCGATTGCCGATGGCAAAGGCAAGGAAATCAGTGATTTTGTCGGTAATCAGATGAAGTCTCACTACGGGGGCGGTAAACCCCGGGTCTTCTTGCCGCTTTAAAAATGAAGCCCTGTTTCAGGTTGCTGGCTTATCTGTTTTTTGATTCGAATTTAAAAACTCTTGGAAAGTGATTTTGCCGTCTTTGTTCTGGTCAAATCCCATTAGAGTCGTAGACGCATGCTCTTCATTGTCTTTGGGATCGGCTTTGTAATACGAATGCCCTGGTGACATCAGATCCGACTTCTGCCAGGCTCCGTCTTTGTTGATATCAACGGATTTGAAGAGGGCTGCATAGCCAAAGCCTTTGAGTTCATCTTTTGAAAGCTTCTGGTCAAAGTCCACATCATAGAGTTCGATATATTTTTCGGGAGTTTGGCGACCTGTCACTGTCTGTGAATACAAAATGCTGTCACCGAGATCGAGATTGCTCGCCTGAATTTCTGCTGCGGTAATGAACTGATCCTGGTTTTTGTCGATGTGGGTGTAAATTCGATCATATTCAGCCTGATCGACGAGAGCGAGCGGGATGCCGGAAGGCGTTCTGGGAGAAACGGAAAAGCCGCAGGCGGTTAGGCTTAGCGCTGCCAGGAGTGCAAATCCTTTCATGGGGTGGTCCTTTGTTATGGTTTAACTTTTTGCAGCTAAACATTAACAGCCATTGATATTCCCTGTCAATAAACGCTATTTGTATAGCCCATGGCACTTTTCCATTCAAGCAAGGGGGTTGTTTTTAGGGTAATCGGCTCAGACGCCCTTGATTCACCCCCCCCCCACAAAATCAACCAGTCCCCTTAAATCTCACCCACACTTCCCTCGAACCCCTTCTCCCTTCTCAATTCTCAATTCTCCCTTCTCAAAAACGCCGCACAAAATATCAAAACAGCCTGCCCCTGCTCTGCTAAATTGAGCAGATGGAATACGCCCACCGCATTCAACTCGCCGTTGACTATATCGAAACCCACCTCACCGAAGCGCTCTCGCTGGCAGAGGTGGCCGATCAAGCTGCGTTTTCAAGCTGGCATTTCCAGCGGCTTTTCTCAACGCTCACGGGCGAACCGCTCAAAACATATATCCGCAAACGCCGCCTGAGCGCTGCTGCCGTTGAATTGAGGCAGTCCAAACAGCGGATATTGGCGATTGCGCTCAAATACCGCTTTGAGTCACAGGCTGCATTTACCCGCGCCTTTCAGGCTCAATTTGGCTGCCCGCCGGGCCAATTCCGCTTGCAGCCGCGAAGACTGCATGCCCCGCTCGTGCTCTCAAACGACTACATTAAACATCTCTCTGGAGGACTGAATATGGAACCCGATATCATTCATTTAGACACCCTGCATGTGGTGGGCCTCAGCAACCGCTTTATCTCAATCCTGGCCCCCGAAGCAAATAATTTTGAGGTCATTCCCGCACTCTGGGATCGCTTCAGTGCCCGTCAAGGCGAAATCCAAGGGGCCCGCCAAGGCGTTTCGCTCGGGCTCTGCCTCTGTGAAGACGAGGCATCAGAAACAGAGAACACAGGTGAATTGAGCTATCTCGCGGGCAGCTTGCTCGAAACCGAACCCTGCGCCCCGCTGCCAGAAGGCATGCGCGCCATCAGCATTCCGGCCGGACAATACGCCCGTTTTACCCATCAGGGTGAACTTGCGAAACTCCAGCACACCATGTCGTATATCCACCTGACCTGGTTGCCGCGCTCGGGCTACCAGCTCGATCAGCGCCCCGAAATAGAGTGGTACGACAGCCGCTTCAAACCCGAACAAGCCGACTCGGCCTTTGATATCTATATCCCTCTCAGCGCAAGCGCAAAAGCCGAATAGCTATTTGCCCTCAATCCACTGCTTCCAGATCTCTGGCTGAAAGCCCACGGTGGCCCGCTGCCCCTGTCGCACAATCGGTGTGACCAGCAGCAGCGGGTGTTCCAGCAATTCGGTTTCGATATCATGCACCATGTACTTGAGGTTGCGCTTTTGGTACTCCGCGCCCTGCATATCGATCAGGTCTTTGAGCGGAATACTTTTGCGCACGCTGTTCAGCTCCCCTTTGCTGATCTTGGTCTCTTTGAGATCGATCAGCTGAAACTTGATGCCCCGCTCTTTAAAAAAGCGCTCGGCCTTGCGGGTCTCTGAACATTTGCGTGTGCCAAAAATCTGCCAATTGCTCATAAAATCTACATGGTCACACGAGAAGTAACCGTTTTTTCAGTCCCACCATCGAGATAGGTCACAAGCAATTCATACACCGTTCCGGTTGAAAACAGACCGGGATCCAAACTGGCACCGGTCATGACAAACTCCACCTGACCACTGACATTGCCAAGCGTGGGTTTGGGAGCACCTTCGTTGAGATCTCTGCCATTGGCGCTGACATGAATCAGCCAATATTTGCCTGCAGAGGTAGCCCAGCCGGCTTGACCCATCGGTTTCCCATTTTCAATCCGGCTCAGAATCAGGGATTTCACCGTGACTTCTTTGCCAAAATCGTAATTATAGCTAAAGACATAATCAGGGGTTCCGTCGGCCCCTCCGGCATAGCTGGGAGAGGCTTTGTCAGCAATTTTGCCCAGGTATTTTAAGACCCCGCCAGAAGCAGAAGTTGAATTTGACGTGTTCGCTGGACTGGAAGAGGCAACAGGACTGCTGGAAGCGCTGCCCTGGGGAGAGGGGGAAGCAGAAGGCGCAACCGCAGGTGTGGTGGTACAGGCGCTTAAGAGCAAGAGGGCAGCTAAATTCAGAGACTTCATAAAATACCTCTATTGAAAGATCTGTTTCTCACAGATTACCCTGTCTGGGCCCAAAGCAAAAGCCCCCTGCCAAAAGACTCAGCGTGTCGCTTCGCGGGCAATTTCACGGGGCGGATTGAGCATTTGGCGAAAGCAGAGGTAGACACAGGCCTGAAACAGAAAAATAAAACCAATCACCGCCAAAACAGAGAGAAAGGCCTGGGGCTGCAAAAAGGGTGTGAGTGTATCTTGCAAAACCGCACGGGGGTGGCGCAAGAGATCCCAGCTGTTCCAGCGCAGGAAGCGCCCCAGATAAATGCCCACACCCGCCAAAAACAGGGACGACAGCGCAAATACCCCACCCAGCCAGCCATTCCAGCGCTGAGCAATCGCCTCTTCAAAGTCCCAGAGCGAGAGAAAACCTGCCATCAGGCCACAGAGGGCAAAGGCAAAGATCAAGAGGGCGTCAAACCAAACGGGCATATTCAAAGGGTGACGCAGGTGAATCAGATCCGTGACAATATACGGCGCATTGGGAAAAAAGGGCAGCCAAAACAAGAGGCAAATCCCCAGCCAAACAGGTCCGTGAAAACGGCTCTGACCCAATCTAAAAACAGTGCTAACACCGAGTGGAATCAGGGCCAGAAAGAGATTCCAGATTAAAAAAGAGAAATAGGGCGTGCCCGAATACTGCAGGCGAAAGAGCAAAAGAGCCGTGCTGAACAGCCCCAACAAAGCCAGGGGCACCAGCAGATGCAACCGCAGTGGGGGAGCTTCCAGTGGGGGGACAGGCACAGAAACAGGAGCAAGAATGGGCATCAGACAGGCCTCCAAAATCAAGCATACAAAGAGTGAGACACAAAACTCAAGCCCACTGTTCAAATTGCCGTGGGTTACTTACACCAAAAGTCCAAGCTCTTGCTTATCGGCAGTCTTGCCTTTATGCTGAACACCATGTCAAAACACACTTTGCCCGATCTCGCTCTGTTCGGGGGCCCGCCACTCTTTGCCGAGAAACGCTTCGTGGGCCGTCCGAATCTGGCGCCCACAGACGAAATTCTGGCGGATATGCGCCAAATTTTAGATCAGCGCTGGCTTTCCAACGACGGTCCCTACCTCAAAGGCTTTGAAGCCATGCTCTGCCAAACCCTGGGCGTGAAACACTGTATTGCGGTCAGCAATGGCACGATTGGTCTGGAGTTGTTGATCCGGGCCTTGAACCTCACGGGGGAGGTGATCGTTCCCTCGTTTACCTTTATCGCCACGGTTCATGCCCTGCAATGGCTGGGCCTGACCCCCATTTTTTGCGATATTTTGCCCGGGACCCACACCCCCGACCCCCAGAGTGTGGCTGCCCTCATCACCCCAAGTACCTCGGCCATTTTGGGTGTGCATCTCTGGGGCTTGCCCTGTGAGATCAGCGCATTGGAAGCCCTGGCAGAGCAGCACGGGCTCAAGCTGATCTTTGATGCTGCCCACGCCCTGCTCTGTGAGTATCAGGGGCGCAAATTGGGCAATTTTGGTCATGCGGAGGTCTTCAGTTTTCACGCCACCAAATTTGTCAACAGCCTCGAAGGGGGTGCTATTACCACCAATGACGATGTTCTGGCCGAGCGCCTGCGGCTGATGCGCAATTTTGGCTTTATCGATTACGATCAGGTCGAAGCACTGGGCATCAATGCCAAAATGAACGAGGTCTGTGCGGCTGTGGGACAAAGCTCGCTGCGCCACAGTGCTGATTTTATTGCCCATAACCGCAGCAATTACAGACTTTACCAAAAACAAATAGCCCAAATTCAGGGACTAAAACTCTTGCCCTTGCCTGAAAACAGCAATTTTCAGTATGTGGTCTTGGAGTTAGATGCGCTTGAATTTGGCTTGAGCCGCGATCGCTTGGTGCAGCTTTTACATGCCGAAAACCTGATTGCTCGGCGCTATTTTTATCCGGGTTGTCACCGGTCCCAACCCTATGCCCAGCTTTATCCAGGAGCGGGAGCCCAGTTGCCCGTGACCGAGGCCCTGACAGAAAAGGTCTTGCTTTTGCCCACGGGCACAGCGGTTTCGGCGGAGATGATTGAAGCGATTGGGGAATTATTGGGGTTTATTCAAACCCATGCCGTCCAGATTCAAGCGGCCGTTTAAAATTAACCTTGATCGGGCGGCGTACCCAACAGGTGCTGGATACGCAGATAGTCCTCAGGGAACTGGGCCTGGTAGAGTTCGCGAATGCGTGATTGGATCATGGCCTGTTTGTCTGGGGAATCGGGAAGTGCTTCCACCTCATCGCGAATTTGACGGGCAATTGCCATCAGACGCGCCAGGGCTTCGGGGCTCAAAGAAGAGGCCTCCACGCTTTTAGCCTTCGCTGCCAAGGGTTCCTACCAGGCGGTCAATATCTTCAGGGGTAATCACAGGGGGAGAGATTTTACAATCCAGATCGCTGTACATTGGGCTTTAGCCATCCTCTATGTCAGTAAGTTGTTTCTATTTTGAATTTAACACAGGGCCCGCCAGCAAAGCTGTGATCTTTGATCAATAGCCGGATTGAAGCTCAGCGGGCACAGCGAAACCCTGTGAAATGGCTGGTGTATTCGATATCCAAATCGCTGCGGTTGCTGGCGCGTATGGCAAAGGCGTCGTGGCCATAACTGCCGCTGCGCAAGACCTTGGTGGCTTTTTCACCTTTGCCAGCCGGGCCAGTGGGGTTGCTTTCAGGGCTTTGGGCATAATAACGGCTGTCATACCAGTCTTGGACCCATTCCCAGACACTGCCTGTCATATCGTGCAAACCATAAGGGCTCAAGCCCAGGGGTTTACTGCCTACGGCCCGCAAGCCGGCTTCAGACCCTTTGCAGCCAGAGAAACTGCTTTTCTCACACGAGGGGGAGGCGTTCCCCCAGGCAAAACGCAGCCCCTGCGGACCCCGAGCGGCTTTTTCCCATTCGGCCTCAGTGGGCAAACGCATACCCGCCCAATTGCAGTAGGCATTGGCATCTTTCCAATTCACGCAAACGACGGGGTAATCGGCCGTGGCACCATCTGGATCCCAACTCGGTTTGCCATAATGACATTTAAGGGGCGGTTTGCGTCCGGTGGCCTGGATAAAACCCATATACTGTTTCTGGGTGACTTCGTGCTCCATGATCCAAAATGCATCGAGATAAATCGTACGGGCAGGGCGCTCGTCTTCTTGACCTTCGTTGAATTGATCCCCCCGCAAGAAATGCCCTGCTGGAATGGAGATCATCTGTCCAATCTGTTTGAGCGGGACTGGAGCCTGAGAATTGGCCCCAGAGGGGGTCGGTAACGGCGGACGCGGGGTTGCCCTATCGAGTCCATTGAGGGGCAACGGAGAGGGAGCAAGTGCCGGAGCAATCAGGCGATTGAGGCGGATGGCAATTTTTTGGCTGAGCTCAATCACAGAGGTTGGGTTGAGTTCGGGTGTGGTTAAAGGCTCGACTGAGCGGGTCTCAGCAGTTTCGACCTCCACAATCCGGGCATTGAGCGAATAGCTGCTGCCAAAACGGGTCACACTGCCAACCACGATATAACGGGCACCGAGATGTTTGCCAATTTGCACTGCGGACTCAGGATCCACCAACGCGCTGGTCTGGTAGCCCAATTCCTGCATGGCCTTTTGCAATTGGGTGCGTTCGACCACACGGAAAGCCTGTTCACGGCTGGCCAAGTGTGTGGTTAAAATCTCACTGGCAGCCATACCCAAGGAGGGTTCAACGCCAATGCTGTCAAATTGCACCACGGCCACTTTGGGTTTGTCTTCGGCAAAAGCAACAGCCAAAAGGGCCAAAAGGCCCAAACTCAAAAGCAGAAAAAAGGCAGAATAAACAGGTTTCTTGTGCATGCGGGGTATTATAACATTGGCGCGAACATTGGCTATGAACATGGGCACGATACGCTGGAATATTTTTGCCCGCAAAGGGTATACTGAAAGCGCTTGTCACCTATCTCTCCCAAGGAATCTGCATCATCAATGAAGACCCTGGTAAAATACCTGCTCTGGCTACCCCTGTTTGGATTGTTCGCCTGTTCTGGCGAAAATATTTTGGTCACAGCAGAGCCCACGCCTGTCCCCTTTGGCGCTGCTCAGGGGACGATCCTTCAGACAAGTCCAACTCCCTCAAGTTCAGCTCAGGGGGCCAATCAAGGAAGTCTGCCCGGAGTCGAAGGGCCAGCTGCGGTTAACTTACAGATTCCCTTCAGCAGTGCGGCCCTGGGCTTTGATTCAGCCAGCAAACTCAGCATCAAAGTCTACAATTGCACCAACACACCCACCGCGGCAGACAGCAGTATCAAAGCCTGTGTCCCTGGCAGCAAGCCCATTTACAGCGCAGATCTTCCCGTGCAAGAGATTGCCGACCCACTGCAGATGGGATTGCCGGGGGTCAAAGTGGGTGAAACTGTGGAATTTTCAGGCAGTGGTCACGACCGGGGCAATTGCAATCCGATCACGGCGGCCCCGCAAAGAGTCAAAATCACAGAGAGCCCGCTGCTGTGGAAAGAGCTCAAATGGCAGACCACCGATAAGACCTGTATTTTAAAACTCAAACTCTCGGGTAAAGTCACTGATACCAGCCAACAGCCCCTGGCTTTGGTGCAAATTGAGGCCCGCTCACGCGATAGCAACACCGCTTACGCCCAAAACACAGAGACCCAAGTTGATGGCAGCTATAGTTTGACTGACGTTCCCCAAGGCATTCCGATTGAAATAAAAGTCAGCAAACGGGGATACCTGACCAAAACTTTTAGCGCCTCTTTTTTGCCCACCAATTTTAATCAAACCGAAGTCAAAGACCTGGATTTTGCCCTCTCTGATCCAAACTAGCTTCGCAGATGTGTCAATTTGCAGGGCTGGATATTCAGATTTGTTCACAGCATTGCTATAATTTGGGAATAGCTTCGATTAAACGCCTAATCAACCTCAGATCAACTTCAAAAGGCCCGCCCGCAATGAAAAAAACCATTTTAATGGCCTGTTTGCCCGCCCTGCTCAGTGCCTGCAGCAATCTTCCATTTGACCCCGCTGTTCAATCCAATTTGAATTCAGCCCAGGTCGAGGCCCTGCGCAGCAATAAACGCTTAGAAATTCGCATCTTTCGCAGTTATGGCAACGAGGAGCAGCTCAGTCTGCGGGCCCGTGTGATCAAAGCCGAGAATCAAAAACCCGAAAGTCCCAGTGATGGGTCTTTGCTCAATTTTTGGCGCAATTTGACCTCGCTGAGCGTGAAAGAAGTGGCGGGCATTCAGGTTCAATTTAATCTCAATGGCAAAAGCCTGCGTCTGACCAGTGACAAAGAGGGCATGATTCTCTTGCCCGCTACCGCTTTTGGTCCAATTGCCCCTGGTATTTACACGCTGAGTGCCGAATTGGTGCCTGGTCAAAAAGCCACAGCACCCGTCAGCAGTGAAAAAATGGTGATTCAGGCCCGCAGCGACAAAAGCCTGGGCATTGTCTCGGATATCGACGACACAATCAAAATCAGCAGCGTGACCAGCAAATTGACAGCCTTGCGGCGACTCTTGTTTAACAATTCGCATACTTCTGAGCCGATTCCGGGCGCATCGGTGCTCTATCAGCGCCTGGAAAAAGGCCTCGATGGACTCAATGATGGAGATATCACCTATATCAGCGGCAGTCCCATCAATTTGGCCGAGTATATCTATAAATTTATGGATTACCGGGGCTTTCCCACCGGCGCCGTGGAGTTGAAAAAATGGGGCTTTGGGGCTGGCGATGACAGCCCTCTGGCCCAGCAATCATTTAAACTCGAACGGCTGCGCCAGCTCTTTGCCATGTACCCAGGTCGCTCGTTTTTGCTCTTTGGCGACAGTGGCGAAAAAGACCCCGAGATTTACAAACAAATTGCCCAAGAATACCCAGGCCGGGTCAAAGGCATTTTTATCAATAACGTGACCCAAGGCAAGCCAACAGATGCGCGCTTTCAAGGCGTTAATTTAACCCAAAATGCCCTTGCTGCCGCCCAAATTCTGCTTCAGCAAGGTCTGCTGGGCCCTGAAGATGTCGAGGCTGTGCGCCAAGCCGTGATGGGCCGGGTCTTTCACAGGCATTAACTCCTGCCCCTCGTCTGTCACATCATTTAGGCGGAGGCGCGCTGGGCCTGATCCCGTTCGATCGACTCAAACAGGGCTCTGAAATTGCCTTCGCCAAAGAGAGTGGCACCTTTGCGCTGAATCACCTCGTAGAAAAAAGGCCCTGCCTGTTTTTCTTGAAATAAGGTCGCCCCTTCTTGCATGAACAATTGCAAGAGGTATTTGTCATCGTCGCCATCGACCAATACACCCAATTTTTGCAATGAGGCCAGATCTTCCGTGAAATTGGTCACATGGTGTTCTTTGAGACGGGCCGGCAGCATTTCGTAATAGGTGGCGGGCACATCGAGAAAATGTAAGCCCTTTTGGCGCAACTCACCCACGGTGTTCTGAATGTCTGGCACATGAAAGGCGATGTGTTGCACGCCTGGGCCCGCATTGTCTTCGACAAAGCTGTAAATCTGGCTGGCTTCAAAATTGGGCAGCAGCGGCTCGTTATTGGCCATTTTAACCTTGGATTCGGGATCCCACATCACGGTCGAAGCCAAGCCACTTCCTCCTTCGCCGCTGACATCGGAGGTGTGAAACTGCACTTGCCAATATTCTTCAAAGCCCATGATCGCTTTGAGCCAGGAGATATACGGTTCCAAAGTCAACATATTCGAGGTCACGTGATCGATCGACTGGTAGGCCTGGCTCAGCCCTTCCGGTTTCTCCAGGGGCTGAATGCCGGGCAGCCAAGCTTCGTGGGCGCGCTCGACAAAGCGGTAGCGCACATCACCCAAAGGGGTGGCTATTTCAAACCAGGAAAAAGGCTGGCCCAAAACATCTTGGCCTTTTTGTACCGCCGTGCAAAAAGTCGCACCGCGTTCACGGAGTACGCGGTGGGTATGGGCCAGATCGCGTACCCGAAAAGCCAAGACGGCAATGCCGTCGGGGTGGCGTTTAAGCCAGCGATCAGCACGGGAACCACTGGCTGTGGGAGCGACACAGGCCAGGCGAATGCCTGCCCGGCCAAAGAGTCGAACGTCTTCGCCTTGCGCTTGGCGGTGAGACTCGGTGGCCTGGCCCAACAAAGGCAGACCAAAAGATTCAGTGTAAAAGCGCTGACTGCGTTCGAGGTCGTGAACGATAAATTCAAAGGTATCCCAACCGCGGATACCCAGGCTTTCTTTGGTCTTTGTCATGGGGGGTTATCTTCTCCAGAAATCCAGTCTTAACTTGATTCTAACAAGTTTTGGCCTCTCCCGGCTTGATATGGATCAAGCTATATTAGAAAGCAGTAAAGCACTCCCTTCATTGTCCAACCCAATCTCAACCCAGGAGAAGAAACATGCGCATTGTCTCAAGCGAAACCATGAAAAGCCTCGATCAACGCACCATTCAAGAATTGGGGCTGCCCTCGCTGGTCTTGATGGAGCGCGCAGCGTTGGGGGTCCTCACAGCCCTGCGCGAACATTTTCCCCAATCCCTGCAAGCCGTTCAAATTCTGGTTGGCACCGGCAATAATGGCGGTGACGGTCTGGCCCTGGCACGCATGTTGGCTGGGCAGGGTGTGCCTGTGAAAGTCTGGTTGAGTGATCACGCGGCCAAACGCAGTCCCGACAATGGCAAACAACAGGACATGGTCGAAAAATTAAACATTCCCTGTTTCTGGCTTGAAGAAGTGGCAGATTGGCAAAGCCAAATGGCCCAGGCCAGCTTGATCGTGGACAGCCTCTTTGGTGTGGGACTGAGCCGCGCGATCACAGGCCCCTGGGCCGAAGTGATGGCCTATTTAAATGGCTTGGCCGTGCCCGTGGTGGCCGTGGACATTCCTTCGGGGATTGATGCAGATACGGGTGTGCCCCTGGGTGACTTGGCCCTGCGGGCCGAGCTGACGGTGACCTGTGGGCTGCCCAAATGGGGCCTGCTGATGGATCCGGCACTTGACTACGTGGGCCAATTGGAAATGGTGGATATTGGCATTCCCCCCGCTTATGCCTCCCAGGTAGCAGGGGGGCATTTGCTCGATTTGCCGCTGGCAGCCAGTCTGGCACCGCCACCGAGGCGCAGAAATTCTCACAAAGGCAGTTATGGTCGTCTCCTCATTGTGGCAGGCAGTTTGGGTATGGGGGGCGCTGCCGCTATTGCAACAGAAGCGGCTCTGCGCAGTGGGGCTGGGCTGGTCTATGTCTATGTACCCGCTTCGATTCAGGCCCAGGTGGCGATTCAGGTTCCCCAAGCGCTGGTCTTTCCTCTGCCTGAACAAGACGGGAAAGTCTGTCTGGAGGCCCTGGCGCACCTCGCTGAACCGCTGCAAACAGCCAAGGCTGTCCTGCTCGGACCTGGGCTGGGCCAAGGCGAAGCCACAACCGCTTTTGTCAGTGCTTTGCTCAAACAGATTTCTCAGCCACTTGTCTTGGATGCCGACGGTCTGAACCATTTCGCCCTGGCTCCCCAGCCCTTTCAAAGTCCAACGGTGATCACCCCCCATGCAGGAGAGTTGTCCCGTTTGCTCGGTCACGACATAACAGAAATTCAAAACAACCGTCTGCAGGCCCTGCACCAGGGGGCCAAGCAGTTTAACTGTACGCATATTCTCAAAGGGGCCCGCAGCTTAATTGGCACCCCTGACGGACGTTGCTGGGTGAATACCTCTGGCAATCCCGCTTTGGCGCGTGGCGGCAGCGGCGATGTACTGGCAGGTCTTTTGGCTGGCCTGCTGGCCCAGGATTATCCCCCAGAGGCAGCCGCGCTGTTGGGTGTCTATTGGCACGGCTTGGCTGCCGATCTGGCCGCTTCAGAACTTCCGGCTGCTTGCCTCTCGCTCAAAGAGTTATTGGGCTGTTTACCAGCTGCCCTGGCCCGCTTGCAGACAGGTGGATAGAAACGATACAGCAAGCCGCTTGTGAGTCTCACACCTTGCAAATCCTTAAAATGCAGTTAAAATGAATGGGGACTATCTGTACAGAGACATCCTTCTGAAGATTCTCCTGGGGGAGAGACGTCGGACACAGGCCGAGCAATGAAACAGGACAAGGAGTAAGACATGGCATCTCGGAAAGCAGCACTTTTGGGGGCATCCCTGGCATTTACACTGGCATTTGCCAGTTATACACCCACCGCCCAGGCCTTTATTCCCACCAACGAAATGAGCGATCTCAGCCCAGAACATTGGGCTTACCAGGCCATTCAGGCCCTGATGGAAAAATACCAAATTGTCGAGGGCTATCCCGACAAAACCTTTCGCGGCAACCGCACCCTGACCCGCTATGAATTTGCAGCGGCTCTTTACCGCGTGATGACCCGCATGGAGGAAATGATTGCTGCCGCTGGTGTGAACAAAGGCGGCCCCCCGATTGATATCGACCGCACCGACCTGGAAACCATTGCTGCCCTGCAAAAAGAATTCAGATCCGAACTCGACACCTTCCGGGGCCGTTTGAACAAACTCGAAGAGCGTGTCAATTTGCTCGATCAGGTTAAACTCGGTGGTGCCGTTGAAGTGCGCTACCGCGATCGCATGGCCGTGACCGATTCGACCCTGAGCTCCTCGCCGGTTTTTAACAGCAATCCCGACCGCGAACAGGTCAATTCCCCTGCCCGCAATTTTATCACCCGCCGTGACCGTTTCCCTTTCCGCGTGCGTACCTATCTCAACCTGGACGCCAATGTGATCGCGGGCCTGAGCTATTCGGGCCGTTTTATTGCAGATGAAGGCGGATTCCTCGGTACGGCGGCAGGCCAACAGGCGACCTTTATTGGCGGCCACTTTGGTGCTGAAGGATTTATGGGCTCACCCCTCTATGTCGACAAATCTTTTGTCAATAAACAGTTCAACCTCGGTGGAACCAGTGACGCCCCAGTCATGAACGTCAAGTTCGGGCTGTATAATTTCAGCGAAGCGATCAACCCTGGCACCCATTTCAAAAATCACTTCAGTGGTGAAAGCTGGCTCGGCCATGGCTATGGTCTGGTCGGTTGGGGCGGCGACGAATTGCCAACTGTGAATCAGGCCCAACAGAGTGGTGGCAATAGCGCCGCTTATAACAACAGCGTTTCCCGTTTCTGGGTTGGGGATATCAACGCCAGCCGCGTGGATCCCAATAGCAAACGCTATAACCAAGCCGCTTCACCCGCTGTCTCGGTGGATTTTAAATGGGGTCCGCTTGGTCTGTTCTTTGGTGCCAATAATGGCTCGTTTTATACCAGCCGCCAAATTGCCACCCAAGGCAACCTCTCAGGCATTGGCTCTGTCTCCCGCGGCAATATCTTTGGCACCTTGATCAATGCCGATGCCACCGTGGGCAACCTCGACCGCCTGAGACGGATTCGCTCCAACGTGCTCGATTTGCCTGCTGATCTGAATGATGGCTATGGCGTGGTCGGTGTTGAGCTGGATCTCGGTCGCCCAATTGGCAACGATACCTTCCCCGTGCGCTTGGGTGTACATGGCATGGACTATTGGAACGACGCAGCTTTTGCTCTGAGCGGCACCCGCAAAGAGATCTCTGCGGTCGTGGACATCGGTACCAATGCCCTGGGCGCAACCGCCCAGATCAACTCGTCTTTTATCGGTTACGATATGGGCTCGTTGGGTGTCTTTGCCAATAACGTCGCGGGCAGTGGTGTCGACCTGGGGATCGGGGGCAAAGTGGCCCTGCGCAGCCTCAGCGATTTTGCTGCCAAAAGCTTTGCCGCAGCCAACGCCGGTGCTTATGTTTCTCTGCCAGATTTTGGTGGCAGCATTCCCAAGGTCTTGTTTGCCGTACGCCAATCTTTTGGCGATACCTTCGGCACAGAAAGCGGCTATCAGCTCATGAAAGACTCTGGTTTTACCGTCAGCGCACCGTTTAAAAACATCATGGGCAGCCATCTTGACCTGGTGTTGGAGTACAACGCACTGATGGAAGGCGCCTTCTTCTCAGGCCGGTTTATGGCCCATGATTTGTCGGTCTATAGCCGTTACAGCTTCTAATTTTTCAAGATTTGTACCCGCTGTGCCAGGAAAACCTGTGCACAGCTTTTTCTTGTGCTTTTTTGGTGCGCTGTGCTTGTTGCTCACGCCACAGGCAGAGGCCGAGGAGCTGATCTTCTCTTCAGAACAGGCCCAAAGCGATCCCCAACTCAATCAGATCGACCTGCAGGGCCAGGTACAGTTGTTTCTCGGCAATTACCGCATCTTGGCCGAGCGCCTGCACTGGGACAAAGCAACCCAAACGCTCAATGCCAGTGGCCAAATTGAATTGGCCAGCCCCGAGTGGGAGCTCTGGGCCGAGCGCTTGCATATGGACCTGCGTGGCCAAACTCTGAGAGCGGAACAGGGACGCTTGTCTTATCTGGGCCTGGAGCTGACCTTTGAAAAAGCCGAATTAAATGCCTTTAATTGGCTATTCAGCGGAGTCAAGATCACTGTTCCAGGGATTCCTGGCGAGATTGAAGCCAAGCAGGTGCTGCTCTATCCAGAACTGCCGAGTGAGAATTTACAATTAATCCACGCCCGCTGGCGTCTTTTGCCCTTTTCTTTGCCCACGCTCAATCTGAGTCTGCCCTTGGGAGATCCCCCCCCTGAGTTGGCCAGTGAATTGCGCAGCCAGACAGGCTGGTTCTCGCCCAGCCTCAATCTGCTTGAAGGTGGTTTGGCCCTGGGCAGTACCACCCGCCTCTACCAAGATCCCTCCCAGCGGCTCTATGCCCGGCTGGATTATCATCCTGTGCAGGGCCCTCTCGCGGGTCTGAGCCATGAATGGCGTCCTGAAAGTTTAAAAGGCGTGCTCAACAGTGAAATTTTGGCCCAGAATTTACCCCAAAACCTTTCAGCGGGCAAAAACCCCCTGCCCCTGCGCGGCCATCTTGAATGGCAGGGGGGGCTCTTTGGCAAAAATCTGCTGCGTGCAGGCCTGTTTTTGCAGGAACCCTCCGGCTTTTTCGGTCGCCTGATGCTGCCGCCGCTCAAAAATAGCTTAGAGCCATTGGCTTGGCACAGCGAGGCCCTGTTTTTAACTGATTGGCTCTCTCTTTCGTTGCCTGGTCTGCCCGGTTTGCGCCTGCGCAGCCTCTGGGGGGCACGGGTGACGGCTTCAAACTGGCATGGGGCGGGCAGCTTGCAGGCGGTGAGTCGGCCCTGGATTCCCCTGCCGGGTTTGGGTTTTCAGGCCAGTGGCGTGCTCAATGGCCTGATCGGTGAAAGTGGCCAAGCCCTCACAGGGGGGCTGCGCCTCTTGGCTGAATGGGAAGCCACGCCCCATTGGATTCTGGGTGCCTATGGTGAACAATACCTGAGTGGCCTGCCTGTGGGCAGCTTTGCCCAGGAGAGTTGGCTTTTGCCCCGCAGCGGGCTCTACACAATCTGGAAAATTCTGCCTGAATTGGCGCTGGGGGGGCGAGTCGAATGGCTTTTAACCGGCCAGGGCCTCTCTGCCGCCGAGACCATGCTGAGCTGGCAGCAAGGTATCTGGGTCTTAAATCTGCTTGTGCAGGGCATTCCGCCGGGTTTGCAGGTGCAGGTGCAAACAGGGATTTTTTAGGGGTTAGGGAACAGCCGCTTCGCCCAAATACCTACTCGAGCAAAGCCTCAATAAAAGGGCTGAGATCCAGGCTGTCTTTGGCGGGAGGATAGAGGCGGTCGAGTACTTGCTTCAAACGCTGCAGACTGGCGAGCGGTTCACGGTAAGCGGGAGCGGTGACCAAGTCAAAAATGGCCTGGGCCTCTTCGGGAGTCAAGGTCTCTGCAAATTTGAGCGAGATTGCCTTGGCCAGTTCATCAGAACTGGCATAGCGGGCTGCGAGAGGCTTGAGCAAAAGATGAACTTGGCGCACCACCCCATAGACCGAGCGGGCCATTTCACGGCCAAATGAGGAGACCTGCTTGGCAAACTCAGGGCGAATCTCTCCCAGGATAGCCTGAACCTGTAACATCAGGCTCTTGGCATCCCCTTGGGCCTCTCCCAGCATCAGCTCAAACAAAAAGAGCGTGTCTTGCTCGGATAAATCACAGGCATAACAATCTTTGACCCAATCTTGCAAATCTTGAGCCGAATGCACCAAAGGCAAAATATCCACAAAGAAGCGTGCAAAGGTCCCTGCTGCAGCGGCCAAACTACCCGTCGATGGTTTATTGGGCTTGTTTGAGTGGGTGAGCATGGACTGAACTTTGGGAATGGCTTGGGCATGTAACACAGCGGTTTTCGGCTTGCGCTTCTGGCCGAGGCTCTGAAAATAATCGGGTGAGACCAAATAGTCTTTGAGATAGAGCAGGGCAGGATCTGCAGGGGCAATCTTTTCAGCCAGCTCCAGGTATTTATGAACCAATGCAGTCTCGCCCATACCCAAATAAATCGAGGCCAGCATCAAATACGGCTGCGCTTGGTCATTTTGCAGCTCAATGGCCTGTATAAAACAGGTGGCTGCTTCTCGTAATTGGGCAATAATCACCTGGTCTTCTTGCTCCAAAACCTGAGAGAGTTGGGCCATCAGCCCAACTCCCCGCTTGAAGACCGCTTGATAGGCTTCAGTTAAAACCGGCATCTTGCGGTTTTAATGAGCGCCAAAGGGCTTAAAGGCAATCGTAAAACCCACGGTCGGGGGTACACTGAAGCCCTCCAAGGGATTCACTTTGGCATCCAAGCCAAATTCAAATTTGCCCTGTTCATAAGACACGCCCACCCCAGTTTGGGGAGCCACATGGCCATGGGAGTATTCTGCGCCAGCGGTACCAAAAAGGCGAAAATTGTTGCCATGATTGCCCACATTCCATTGGCGACCCGCTTCGACTTCCAGCTCCAGATGGGCCCCACTCGGGGCCGCCGGGGCATGGGAGTCATGGGAGCCGTGATTGCCTCCCAAAGAAAAGGCATATTCACCGTGGCCCATCAGCCCCAAAAAAGTATTGCCCCCCGGTTTATTGGCTTGACCGAAGAGCTTTTCAAGATGTCCGCCTGCACCCAGTCCAAACGCCCCGCCGCCAGGGGTGGCCTGGAAATTGGCGATGCCGTAAGCCTCCAGGTGGTAGCCCTGACCAAAGGACTTCTGCACACCAATATCTGTGCCGACTTTGCCCAAAAAGGTATGGTTAAAATCACTTTCCAATTTGAGCGTTGGGCGCAGCAATAAACTGACACCTGAATGGTGGGATGTGCCATGGCCTTCCGTAGCGGGGGTTTCTGTCGCCGTACCATGGGGCTCATGGGTTTCAACCGGGGTCTCTGTAGCAGGGGTTTCAGTTGTTGCCGGAGTCGGGGTGGTTGTTTCGGCAGGCGGGGTATTTTTGACGGGTGGGGTTGTATTCCCGAGGGGAAGATAAGGAACAGACTCACCGAGACCAATTCTAGCCATACTTTTAGACACTCCTTAGACACTGAAATAGGATCATTGCTTGAGACGTTATCCGATCATATACCCATAAGTATATTTATATATTCATATATAGCAAAAAAATGATCCAATTTCAAACAGGCCCGGGAAGACGCTCGGATTTAGGTTCAGCAGCTGTTGACTAACCGCTAACCCCTTTTTTTCTAAAACCTAATAAGCATCACGGTCCAGCAATAATTGTAAATAGATCTCTTCGCCCTGGGCCTTGAGCCAGGTTTGGAGTTCTTTGGGGATGTCCTGCATGACCAAATCGACAGGATCTTGGCCATGTAAAAGGCCTGAGATCTGAAGGGCCTTGAGGGTGTTTCCCCAGAATTTGCGCCAAGTGGTATCGGACCATTCTTTGAGAATGGGACTGGCTTCGCGTTTGGATTCAAAAAAATCTTCAAAGAGCTGTTTTGGCAAGTTGGGTTCACCATCAATCACCGCATCACGGATCGGCTCTTCCACCAATTCACGCAGCAGACGATTTTTTTGCAAGAGAATATAGAGCAAGGTGAGCTGAGCTGTGGATTCATCTTCACTGGCTAAAAAAGTCAATAATTTGGGCGGAACCTCTTCGAGGCGGTGGCGAATGGCGCGCAAATAACTTTGGGCCGTAGACGGACTCAGGGTTTGCATAATGGGATCCTGAAGGGCCGCTTGGTTAAAATCATCCCAGCCGCTGTTTTTGAGTATGCGGGCACAGGCCAGGGTCTCCTGGAGCAGATAGGGATGATTGGCCACATTGACTTCATAACTTCTGTTTAACACGGGTTTTCCTGTCTCACATTCCTGGGGTTATAGCGAATAAATATCCTGGTCTATCTTACCTCAAATCACAGGCATTGGGATCATTCGCCACCCCGAGAAAAGCGTTAAACACAGGGAAAGGCTTGGTACGGTGCAACCAGGAGGGCTATAATGCTGTGTGTTGTATATCAAGGAGATCCGCCCATGACCCCCCCTTTAATTGCCCTGCCTGCCCTCAACGCGCAAGAAACCGAAACCAAACACGTGCATATCGAAACTTTCGGTTGTCAGATGAATAAATCCGACTCCGAAAAAATGCTCGGTCTGCTGGCCCAAAAGGGCTATGCCTGGACCGATACCCCCGAACAGGCTGACTTAATTCTGATCAATTCCTGCAGCATTCGCGAAAATGCGGTCAACCGCCTGATTGGCCACCTGGGACGGTTTAAACCGCTCAAACGCAAAAACCCCGATCTGATCATCGGTGTCGGTGGCTGTGTGCCCCAGCACGAGAAAGAGGCCTTGCTCAAGCGGGTGCCCCATCTCGATCTGGTCTTTGGTACTCAGACCTATCATAAATTGCCTGAGCTGCTTGACGAGTTTCATCAGAACCAGCGCCCGATTGTTTCAATTGTGCGCCAGGTCGATGAATACCCCGAAGAAATTCCGGTCATACGCGAAGGCAAACACCATGCCTGGATTACCGTTCAACATGGTTGTTCGGCCTTTTGTACTTTTTGTATTGTGCCTTATACCCGTGGCCAGCAACAGAGTCGCAAACCCGAAGCGATTGCCGAAGAAATTCGCAAAGTGGCCGCCGAAGGCTATACCGAAATCACCCTGCTCGGTCAGAATATCAATACCTATGGCTGGGATCTCGATCCCGGTACGTCTTTGGGCCAACTTTTGCACCTGATCCACGATATCGATGGCATTCGCCGCATTCGCTTTTTGACCTCTCACCCGATCAATATGCGCGACGATCTGATTGATGCCATGGCCGAGTTGCCCAAGGTCTGTGAATTTTTGCACCTGCCCCTGCAGGCCGGTGACAATGAATTGCTCAAACGCATGCGCCGCAACCACACCGTGGAGTTTTATGCTGAACTGGTCGACAAGATTCGCGCCAAAATCCCCCATATTGTCTTGACCTCCGATTTTATTGTGGGCTTTCCCGGTGAGACCGAAGAGCAGTTCATGGGTACCGTCGAGTCAGTGCGTCGTTTTGCCTTTGACTCCGCCAATACCGCTTCGTATTCACCCCGGCCCAAAACCCCTGCTGCCCGCTTCGAAGAGCAGCTCAGCGAAGAGGAAAAGAGCCGCCGTTTGAACCTGCTCAATCAGGTTGTGCGCGAAGTGGCCCTGCAACAAAACCGCCGCCATCTGGGTGAAATCCAGGAAGTAATGGTCGAGTCCCACGACGCCGAGCGCAACAATCTCAAAGGCCGCACCCGTGGCAATAAAATTGTGCATTTTGAGGGCATGCCCCGCTTGGTCGGCCAGCTGGTGGATGTCAAAATCTTCGATGTCACGCCCAATACCCTGCGGGGGCGGATGGTGGTATCCTGAATAGGTTCCAATCGCCTCTAACACAGGCTGAAAACGATGCTTGAAACGCAATCCAGAAAGGTATTTTCCCATGCAAAAAATCAGACTCATCACTCTGGGGCTCACCCTGGGACTGGCCCTGACCCTCGGTGCCTGCTCAGAGCGCCAGAAAAATGATCGGGAAAACCCAGAAAATCTCAACCAAACAGAAAACAAAGGAGCGACCACCGTGTCTGCAGATATCAAACAAATTATCAACGGCGGCGACAAAGAAGCCAAAGAACTGACCGCCACTTTCGAAACAACCCAAGGAACCATGGTCATTCGCCTCTTTCACAAACAGGTTCCCAAAACCGTGGCCAATTTTGTCGGCCTGGCTGAAGGCTTAAAAGAGTACACCGACCCCAAAACCGGCAACAAAACCAAGGGTCATTTTTATGATGGCCTGATTTTCCACCGCGTGATTCCCCAATTTATGGTTCAGGGTGGCGACCCCCTGGGCACAGGCACCGGCGGTCCTGGTTATGAATTTGAAGATGAGTTCAGCCCCGAACTGAAACACAACAAACCCGGTATTCTCTCGATGGCCAACGCTGGCCCCAATACCAATGGCAGCCAGTTCTTTATCACCGAAGTGCCCACCCCCCACCTCGACAACCGCCACTCGGTCTTTGGCGAAGTGATCGAAGGCCTGGAGATCGTGAAAAAAATCACCAGCGTGAAACGCAATGCCATGGATAAACCCATGGAAGATGTCGTGCTGAAAAAAGTCACAATCAAACGGGTCTTTGAATAAACCCGTGTTGGGGGTCTGACCATGCCCGATTTTGTTCACGAGCAGCATTTTTGGCAACAGAATCATCTGTGTGTCGCTGGTGTGGATGAAGCTGGGCGCGGCCCCTTGGCGGGGCCCGTTGTGGCCGCCGCTGTGATTTTTAAACCCCATTTTGACGCCTCTCGTCTGGCCGGGCTGAATGACTCCAAAAAACTCAGCGAAGCCAAACGGGAGGCGTTGTTTCCTTTGATTCAAGCCGAGGCCCTCGACTACGGTTTGGGCATTGTCAACGCCCCTTTGATTGACCACCTGAATATCTTGCAGGCCACCTATCTGGCGATGTGGCGGGCCCTGAGCCAACTCAAAGCCGTAGATGCCTGTCTGATCGATGGCAATCGGGCCATTCCCTTTTGGGAGGGGCCGATGCAAACCCTGGTCAAAGGCGATCAGCGCTCGGTCTCAATTGCTGCCGCCTCGGTTTTGGCCAAAGTGACCCGCGACCAGATTATGCAGGCCCTCGACCAGACTTGGCCTGGATACGGCTTTGCCAAACACAAAGGGTATCCCACCGCAGTACATACCCGTCTGTTACAGGCCCAAGGCCCCTCTCCCCAACACCGCCTGAGCTTTTGCCAAAAATTTTTGGAGGCCAGCGCCTGATGAGTATGTCCTCTGGCCCACCCAAACCGCCCTCCCAAGGTCCTCAGGGACGCCCCCCACAAGGCCAACCCCCAGGCCAATCCCCAGGTAAACCCCCAGGTAAACCAGGACAACCCATTCGCCCCCAACCGGGACAGCCCCAAGTTCCACGTTCGGGTGGCCCTCAGCCAGGAAAACCCACCGGCCCCAGACCCACCGCAGGTCCGGCCCCGCAACGTCCCCCTTCAGGACCTCCGACGCCGCCGCGCAAAGCCGCCACAGCCAAAGCCAGTTACCGCACGGGTCCCTTGCCCGCAGATATGCCGATCTTTGACCCCACCCAGCCCAGTTTTTGGCAGCAGATCAAATACCCGCTGCGCTGGCTGGCCATAGCCAGTGTCTTGGTTGCGCTCATTGTGCTGTTTAAACGCTTTGAATTGGGCAGTTATTTTAGCCAAGAACAGATCCAAACATGGTTAGAACCCTTTGGACAATGGGCTCCAGCCGCTTTTATCGGTCTCTTTGTGGTGGCCATGCTCTTGATGGTGATTCCCTATTGGCTGATGTGTGGGATGGGAGCCCTGTTCTTTGGCGTGGCCTGGGGCACCCTTTGGAGCGTTTTGGGAGCCACCCTCGGGGCGATTGCCGTCTACAGTCTGTCTAAATTGCTCGGCCAAGCGATCATTCGCAAACAGGCGGGCAATCAGCGCTGGGAAAACCTCAACAAACGCCTCGAAAAAGACGGCTTTTATTACCTCTTGCTGGTGCGCACCCTGGCAATTCTGCCTTTTAATCTGCTCAATTTTGCCTGTGCCTTTACCGCGATCAAATTGCGTCACTTTGTCTTTGCCAATTTAATCGGTCTGATTCCCTCGGCTTTTATCTATGGCTATGGCACGCAATTATTGCGAGATCCTTCCATTTCCAAAACCCAATTGGCCTGGCTCGTTGGCATTGTGCTGCTGGTTGTCGTGCCCCCAATTATCTTTCGCCAGGCCCGTCGCTCTCGGCGCAAAGAGCAAAAATCCCGGATTGAAAAGGCCTTTCATTTTCCTGGAGACTAGCTCAGAGCACCAGATTTAAACATCCGGCCTGCGGGGATCACTGGCCCAGAGTAATTCGGGCCGACAAACCTTCGAATCGCGTTCTCCAAAGAGTTTTACAGCATATTTGTGTTTGATTGCCTCGTCGAGCAAGCTCTGCATCGCTGTCTGCTGAGAGAGAACAGCAATCTGCCTGCCCGATTCATGATCAAGCATGACCGTAAAGGTTGAATACCAAGAAAGTGGCCGACAGCTTTGACTCTTACCATTTTCAGCCTTTAAATTCAAAAGAATATCTTCAGACTGGTCCACGTTTGCCCATTGATACGATGTCAATTGTCCGACAAAGGTCGGATGGTTATTTGATAATTGGGGTACTCCAAACTGAAGTTTTCCAGGGGGTTGGACCGCTTGGCGATTGGGGCGCTCGCTAAAACGGGTATAAAGGGGGAAGCGCTGCTGCGCAAACAGACCTGTCACTTTTTGCCAACGGGCATTTTGAGCCTTATAAAGCTGGGTAATCCAATAGCCTTGCTCATAACTCATGAAGATCAACTCAGCTCGGCCATCTCGATCGAGGTCGATCAGATCGGGAATGCCCTGGGCTTTGATTTCAAAATAACCTTCTGCGCTGAAAGGCATGGGTCGACCATCAGCCTCAAAGAGCAAGCTGATCAAATGATGGGTCGGAGCCAGACCATTGCCATAGGTTTCATGGCTCAGAATCAGGTCGACTTGCCCATTGTGATCGAGATCCGCACGAAAGAGGGTATAATAAGGCCGACTTTCCAATTGAACCGAATAGGGCAAGCCAAAGCGATCTTTTCCGCTGAGATGTAAGGAATCCGGATGCTGGGTAAACAAGACTTGTCCGGCTCCAGCAGCAATGCTGCGTGGGGCAGAATCAGGGAAGATCTGGCCCAGTGGTTGCAGCCCAAAAGGTGCTCTCAAAGCCGGTTTAGACAAAGGGAAATAGTCATCCATCCAGGCCTGCGCGGGTTCAGCGACAAAGACACGGCCACTGAGCAGGGCCCCTGTGCAAACGAGGATTTTAATCGGGTGTAATCGTTTAAACAAAACAGATTAGGCTTTTTCTGGGGATTGAAACTGAATCGAAGCTGAATTAATGCAATAGCGCAGCCCTGTGGGCTGGGGGCCATCGTCAAAGACATGGCCCAAATGGCCTTGGCACTTGGCACAGTGAACTTCGGTGCGTGTCATGCCATAACTGGTATCACGCTCTTCTTCGACCGCATCCGTTTGCAGCGCTTGATAAAAGCTGGGCCAGCCACAACCGGCATCAAATTTGGTGTCGGAGACAAAGAGGGGCTCACCACAACCCGCACAGAGATAAGTGCCTGCTTCGCTGTGATTCCAATACTCCCCCGTAAAGGGGCGCTCAGTGCCTTTTTCGCGCAGCACCCGGTACTGCTCTGGACTGAGTTCTTTTTTCCAATCAGCATCCGATTTTTGAATTTTGGTCATAAGGGAGCTCCTTTGCTTGCAGTCTTTAAAACAACCCTATCACCTGTCCGGTTTCGGTGTCCACATCTATCCGGCGATAGGCCGGATCCGAAGCGGTGCCAGGCATCAATTTGATATCCCCCGCCACAGGCACGACAAAACCCGCCCCCTGATAAACCCGCAATTCACGTATGGTTAACTCCCAATCGCGGGGGCGTCCTTTGAGGGCTGGGTTATCTGAGAGACTGAGATGGGTTTTAGCCATGCAGGTGCCATAGAGTGAGAGAACCGGATCGGCCTCAATTTTTTTGAGTTGGGCCTGGGCTGTGGGCAAAAACGTCACCCCATTGGCGCCATAGACCTTTGTCGCAATGGCCTCAATTTTCTGGCTCAGGGGCAGGGTCTCAGGGTAGAGAAATTCAAATTGAGAGGCGTCTTCACAGGCTTCCAAGACCACCTGGGCCAGTTCTTCCGCTCCAGCTCCGCCCAATTCCCAGTGACGGGAGACGGCAAAACGCGCCCCCGCCGCTTCGACGGCCTGGCGCACCACAGCAACTTCTTCGGCAGAATCACTGACAAAGTGGTTGAGGCAGACCACCGCAGGCACGCCACTCAAGCGCACCGTCTCCAAATGGGCCAAGAGATTTGGCAAACCTTTTTCGACCAGTTCAGGGGCCGATCGGGTATAAGCAGAGTCAAGCGCTTTGCCCGGGGTCACAGCGGGCCCGCCGCCGTGCATTTTGAGGGCGCGCACAGTGGCGACAATCACAGCACAGGAGGGGCGCAGGCCCGAAAAGCGGCATTTGAGATTCCAGAATTTTTCAAAGCCAATATCTGCCCCAAAACCACTTTCTGTGACATGGTAATCTGCCAGTTTGAGCCCGAGTCGATCGGCCAGAATCGATGACTGACCCAAGGCAATATTGGCAAAAGGCCCGGCATGCACCAGCACCGGCTGGCCTTCGAGGGTTTGCATCAAATTGGGGTTGAGGGCTTTGACCAGCAGGGCGGTCATTGCGCCATCGACTTCGAGGTCAGCGGTGGTCACGGGCTGGCCTGAGGTGTCATAAGCCAGAATCATGCGCGAAACCCGTTGGCGCAGATCGGCCAAATCCGAGGCCACGCTCAAAATCGCCATCAATTCACTGGAGACGGCAATCTGAAAGCCGCTCTGGGTCAAGAAGCCGTCCATCTTGCCGCCGAGCCCCATAACAATCTCGCGCAAAGACTGGGCACAGAGATCGATCACCCAGCCCGTGGCCAGATTGCGGGGGTCGATATTCAGGCGCTTGAGCTGTTTCTCAGCCAAGGTCTGATCGCTATAATTAAACTCGTGCTGCATGCGCGAGGTCAGCGCCACCATGCCGAGATTGTGGGCCGTGATAATCGCATCAAAATCCCCGGTCAAACCCAGGCTGAATTCGGTTAAGGGCACACATTGGGCATAGCCCCCGCCCGCCGCAGAGCCTTTGATATTAAAAATCGGGCCCATCGAAGGCTGGCGAATGGCCCCAGTGACACGTTTGCCCAAACGGCCCAAGCCCTGAATCAGGCCCACAGTGGTGGTGGATTTGCCCTCTCCCAAAGGAGTGGGGGTGATCGCCGTGACGTCGATATAATGGCCCTGGGGACGGTCTTTAAACCTTTCGAGAATTTTGCGGTAGTCGAGTTTGGCCAAATAATGGCCATGGGGCAAAATCTCGTGGCGCTCGAGTCCGAGTGCCTCCCCCAACTCCCAGGCGGTTTTCATCTGCGGTTCGGCATCGCGGGCAATTTCCCAATCGGCTTTCATGGCGGGCTCCTTGTGCGGAAAGTTCTGCTGTATTGTGCCACAAAAAAAGTGCGCAATCCCGATTGAATTTTTAACAGAAAAAATTCTCTATAATTAAAAAAGACAATAAATAAATATTTTAAAGATAATTTTAAAAAATTAATTAATTTTAATTTTTTTAATTAATTTTATTTTAATTTTTATTGATTAAGATCAATAAATTTCTTATTTTTTTATTTTTTTAATTTCACATTCAATCCCTGATAGACTTTCAGCCCAAACTCAGCCTGTCTCCCCGCACTTAAGCGAGTCAAAAACAGCAACAAAACAAGGGAAAATAGATTATTCATTAAGCAAGAAAATTGACATGATGGCATAAAAAAAGTTACGATAAAATAGCAAATGTAAAAAAATAAATAAAAATAAATAAAAATAAATAAAAATCCAAAAAACAAAAATAAAATTACGGATTTTATAATTTTTATTCTTTAAACAAAATTCAATTCACGATTGAAATTTTGTATTTGGTTATCCATTCCCAAATGGAATTCAAAAGCCCCTTTTGCTCCCCATTTCGCAAGGCCAGAAAGCGGAAATACACCCGCTTCTTATTGATGCATTTGTGCTACTGCCATTCATTCAAAACCGCGAAGACCCTTTTCCCTTTTGACTAAATCAAGGTCAGCGAAACACATCAACTCCTCTCTGGAGACTTGTTTCCATTCATCAAGAAAGAGAGACTCAGATGAGAATATTCAACCGGATCTGGTTGATGGTATCCGTGGCTGTAATTATGGCCGGATGTCAACCAGAAGTTAAACCAGGGGCTGTAGGCCCCCCCAGGGCCAGTGCATCCAATCCCCCCGTTGACGTGGCCCGACCCACCGTCAGTGCCACACAACCCATCAATACGACCCAAGGTGTGGCATTTAATAGTAAAATAACCGCCACCTTTAGCGAGGGAATGGATCCTTCCAGCCTCAATACAAACACCTTTACCCTGACCGAAGGAAAATCGCCACCGGTTGAAGGTGTTGTAAGCTATACCGGCATTATTGCCACCTTCACCCCCAAGCGCCAAATGTTTGCCAATACCCTTTATACGGCAACGATCAAAACAGGTGCCCGGAATCGTTCTGGCCAGAACATGGCAGAGAACAGAAGCTGGACCTTTACTACCGGGGCCAGCCCGGACAGCACCAATCCTGCGGTGAACTTTACAGTCCCTGCCAATGATGAAATGGGCGTGCCGATCAATGGCAAAATCGCCCTGACCTTCAGTGAAGCAATGGACCCAAACACCCTCAATAACAATACCTTTACGCTCACAGGCCCAGGCTCAAACCCGGTTACTGGAGTGGTGAGCTATGCGGGCAACGGCACGCTTGCCACCTTTACCCCCTCTACCAAACTAAATGCCAATACGCGCTACACAGCTCAGGTAAGCACAGGGGCTGAAGATCTCTCTGGCAATCGACTGCCCACCAACACCCTCTGGGCATTTACCACCGGCCTGACCCTCGATACCACCTCACCCTCTGAGGTTTACTCAAATCCAGCCAATGGTGCCAACAGTGTCGCCGTCAATGGCCAATTGCATGTCACCTTCAGTGAGTTTATGGATCCGCTGACCCTGACATCTGCCACGTTTAAACTGGTTTCTTTGCCAGGTTTCAAACCCGTTTCAGGCACAGTGACCTACACAGGCAAAATTGCCACCTTTACTCCCTCGGTCAATCTGACCGCCAATACAGCATTTACAGCCACCATTACCACCCAAGCCACAGATTTGGCAGGCAATGGTCTGGCCGTCAATAAAGTTTGGAGCTTTACCACGGGAGCTTCCGATGGCTCAGGTGGTTCATCTAGCGGCAGTAGCGGCGGCGGTGGCGGTGGCGGCGGTGGCGGAACTCCCATCCCAGATACCACACAGCCTTTGCTCAGTGGCTCTACACCGACTAATGGCACCTTGGGTGTGGCGGTCAACGGCAAACTATCTGTGACCTTTAGTGAGCCAATGAATCCAACCACGCTCAATAGCACAACCTTTACCCTGGCGGGCCCTGGAGTCACCCCGGTTGCTGGCACAGTCAGCTATACGGGCAATACAGCCACATTTACACCCAACAGCAACCTAGCTGCCAATACCCTCTTTACCGCGACGATCACAACGGGCGCAAAAGATTTGGCAGGCAACAATCTGGCTGTAAACAAAGTCTGGACCTTTACCACTGGGACAATCCCTGACACAATCGCTCCGTTGCTCAGCTCATCCAATCCTGCCAATGGCGCCACAGGTGTGGCCGTCAACGGCAGTATCGCGACGACCTTTAACGAGCCGATGGATCCGCTGACGATCACCACGACGACCTTTACCCTGACGGGTCCCGGACTCACCCCTGTTGCAGGCACCGTGAGTTATGTGGGAACCACTGCGACCTTTACACCCACCAATCCACTGGCCCCAAACACCTTGTTTACGGCCACGATTACCACGGCCGTCAAAGATCTCGCAGGCAATAATCTGGTCACCGTTAAAACCTGGACCTTTACCACGGGAGCGACGCCAGATACAACCGCCCCGACCTTTAGCGCATCCAACCCTGCGAACGGTGCCATCGGTGTGGCTGTCAATGGCACTCTGGCTGCGACATTCAGCGAGCCGATGGCTCCTCTGACGATCACCACAGCCACCTATACGGTGACAGGCCCAGGACTGACTCCTGTGGCAGGAACTGTGAGTTATGCGGGTACAGTTGCCACCTTTACGCCCACCAATCCCCTGGTTGCAAACACCCTGTTTACAGCCACGATCACAACGGGTGTAAAAGATCTGGCAGGCAACGCTCTGGCGGTCAATAAGGTCTGGACCTTTACCACTGGGGCCACACCCGATACCACGGCCCCGACCTTTAGCTCCTCCAACCCTGCCAATGGGGCTGTCGGAGTGGCTGTCAACAGCAGCCTTGCCAGCACCTTCAGTGAACCCATGAATCCGCTGACAATCACCACGACGACCTTTACCCTGACAGGCCCCGGCCTGACACCGGTTTCTGGCGCAGTCACTTATGCCGGGAATACAGCCACCTTTACCCCGACCAACCCACTGGCAGGCAATACGCTGTTTACAGCCACCTTGACCACGGGTGTAAAAGATCTGGCAGGCAATAACCTGGCGGTGACTAAAACCTGGACCTTTACCACTGGGGCCACACCCGATACCACGGCACCGACCGTGATTACCACCACGCCAGACAATGGAACGATTGGGAATGCGGTCAATACCAGTGTTGCTGCGACATTTAGTGAGACGATGGATCCCTTGACTCTCACAGCTGTCACTTTTACGCTGACCGGCCCAGGCGTGACACCGGTGTCAGGCGCTGTCAGTTATGCGGGCAATATTGCCACCTTTACCCCCACCGCCAATCTGACCGGGAATACCACATTCACGGCGACGATTACCACGGGAGCCAAAGATCTGGCTGGTAACGCTCTGCTCGGAACAAAGACCTGGACCTTTGGAACAGGAGCAACACCTGATACCACTGCGCCCACAGTCAATTCGACCAATCCTGCCAATACCGCCACCAGTATCGCCGTCACGGGAACGCTGGCAGCCACGTTCAGTGAGCCGATGGATCCACTGACAATCACCACCGCCACCTACACGGTGACAGGTCCGGGACTGACACCTGTTACGGGTGCCGTGACTTACGCTGGCAATGTGGCCACCTTTACCCCCGACAATGACCTGCTCAGGAATACCACCTATACAGCCACCATTACCGGGGGAGCCAAAGATTTGGCGGGCAATGCCTTGGCCAGCAATAAGGTCTGGACCTTTGCCTCAGCAGCAGGACCGGCCCCAGTCAATCTGCGCTCGGCTGGAGATTTTGTGATTCTCGCGAAAGCGGGGATCTCAACGGTTCCGACCTCGGCGATCACAGGCGATATTGGCGTGAGCCCGATCGATCTGACCGCGATCACTGGATTTTCACCGATCTTAGACGCCTCCACGACCTTTGCCACGGCTGGACAGGTAACAGGCCGGATTTATGCCGCCAACCTGACACCGCCCACTCCCACCAAAATGACCACCGCCATCGGAGATATGGAGATTGCCTACAACGATGCGGCTGGGCGTGTGGTACCCAATTTTATTGAACTGGGTGCCGGAGAAATTGGTGGACAAATACTGACCCCAGGTCTGTATAAATGGGGAACCAATCTCTTGATCACCACCAATGTCGTGCTCAACGGCGGGGCCAACGATGTTTGGATTTTACAGGTAGCAGGAGATTTGAACCAAGCCACTGCCAATGTGATCCTGACAGGTGGAGCGCTGCCCAAGAACGTGTTCTGGCAAATCGCCGGAACCATCGATCTTGCCAGCAACGCCCACATGGAAGGCATCCTTCTGGGTAAAACCGCAGTCCATCTGGGAACAGGGGCCTCTATCAATGGCCGCCTCTATGCCCAGACCGCAGTGACCTTGAAGCAGAATGTGGTAACCAAACCCGCGCCTTAAGCAAGGGGTAAGAACTGCCAAGCTGTGCCGAGTTGTTCCCAGTACAGCTCGGCACAGTTCAAAACAAACGAGAGGGCCCCCTGGATTAAACATCCAGGGGGCCCTTTTTAATTCAAAAAGAAACGCCCACCTTTGAGGGGTGGGCTGAAATAAGGTCCGTTGATGAACCTTTGCGACATTTCAGGAGAGATTAATTCGATTATGCCCCACTCGCAAAGGGAGATCTATAAACGATCTCACAAAGATCCTGTGATCTGGATCAAACTGCGGCCTGACTCTCCTGCTTTTTTGAGGTAAAATGGGGAGAGTGACGGCCCAAAATCCGTTGATGATGCCCAAATGATTGTGCCCAGATGATTATGCTCCTAGCCGAGGTTGCCAATGTCGGAAGATCCCAAGGATCAGCTTCAGTTCCACCAGCACAACCTGATTCCCGATGCCGGAATCTACCGCACGCCCACCCAAAGCAAAGTCGCCAAAGACAAGACCTTGCCCACTGTCGGCAGCCGAATTTTGACCATGCCAGCCGTGCAAACGGCTTATGCCTCGTTTGGCTTGGACGGTCTGAAAAGCATTTTGCTGCAAGAGTTGGTCAAATTGGACTGGGCCCAATTGCAAGATGAAATGGTCTATCTGGCCGAAGGGGCCAACGAATACAAAGATATCAAACGCACCTTGCGCGCCACCAAATTATTGGCAGCCCAATGGCTCGAAGACCCCCGCCAATTGCACGACACCCAAGAGAAATGCCAGTTTATCTTCGACTCGATCTCGACCTTTGGCACGATCGAAGTACAGCCCCCCGACAATGCTGCCAACGCCATGGCTCAGTTTCAGGTTGCTTTTCCCAATACCGGCCCTCTGGAGCCGGTGCCCGCCGAAGCCGAACACGCCCTGCAAAGTGGCAATTCGATTCTGCTGATCACCGATCTGCAGGGCCATTATGGCAAGCTGGAAACCCTGTTAGAAAATATCCAATTGGCCCAGAAAAAAGGCGACCTCTTGCACTGGACCGCCTCCCCCGAATTTTATTTGATGCTGGTCGGAGATCTGTTTAATAAATCGCCTTATTCAACCTGGGGCGACAGTGTGGGCTTTGAAACCTATCCGATTATCCGCACCCTGCAGCGCTTTATGAAAGTGGCCCCCGACCGGATTTTGGTCAGTTTTGGGGCCTATGATCTCGATATTGCCAGCAAAGCCGCGCTTTACCACCCCGTAAGCGGCTTTATGGGCTCAGATTTGGGGATCAACGCTCAGGCCCAGGCCATTCCCGCTCTCTTGAGTTTTATCAAAGGCACGGCCACACCCAATCAGCCAGATTTTGCCTGGGAATTTGATGCCGATCAGCAGCTCTTTGAATTGGCATCTGCCTTTCAGGTTTCGGGCGTGCCTTACTTAACCGTGCCGCCCAATGCCGAAGGCGGGCCGGATATTTCAGCCCTGGTCGGGTTTTATGAGGCCCTTTACCAGGCCTTGATTCAGCCCAATATCCAGGCCCGGCCCCGCAATATTCAAGAATTGGATCTGCTTGCAGGCAAACTATTGCCCGCCACCACCCAACAACTCAATTTACAGGTGCTCAAAAACAGCCTGGGCCGCTGCCTGCACTTCGAAGGCCTGCTGCAGGGCACAGGCTGCTTAAAATTCTTGCGGGAACGCATTGCAGGCATGCACGTCTTTCAAATCGGCCAAGCAGAACTCTTTGCCGTGCACCCTGAGATTCAAGAGATCAGCCTGGACATGCTCGCGGCAATCAAGGCCCAGCCCGAAGTGGGATGGGAATTGCCCGAGATGGAAAAATTCCTGTTGGAGTGCCGCACCTTGCAACAGTGGCATATCGATCCCCAGCGCTGGTTGGGTGTGCTGCAAAGTCTGCAATTGAACAGCCTCAACGAGTGGCTGGGTCTGCCCGAAAGCCATTTTTACCAATTGCTCAAAGAGCACAAAATCCATGGCAAGATCATTCCCGAATTCTTCCAGCAACGCGACGAAAAGGGTTTTTTGAACGCCTATCGCCAGTTTCGCTGGGAGCTGATCAACGAAGACCCGACAGGCATCGCCGGCTTTGCCCTGAATATGGACGGCATTTCGCGGCGCGGTGAGCCGATTATGCGCAAAATGGCCCAATTGGATGAGCGCTCACGCAAATCGTATACAAAAACCTTTTTGATGGATCTCTTTCGCGAAGAGTTACCCTTTGAGATTGCGGTCGAACAAGAGGGCATTGTGGCTGAATGGCAAGGAGCTGAGCAGGGTTTTGTGATCTCGCTGCTGATCGACGAAGCCGTGGCGATCTACAAAGACGTCAAAGAGCAATTGCACATGCCTGTCAAACATGCCGCCTGGATTGAGCTGCGCTAGGAAAGAAACAGGGATCTCGAACAATGGATTTAAATCTCAAGGGCAAAGTCGCCCTGATTACCGGCGGAACGCGTGGCATTGGCCGCGCAATCGCCCTCAAACTCGCTGACGAAGGCGTTCAGCTCGTGCTCAATTATTTGCGCAACCGCCGCGCAGCCGAAGAAACCGCAACAGAAATTGAGGCCCGCTCGGGCCAGCGCCCACTGCTGCTCAAAGGCAATGTGGGTGAGCAAGACAAGGTAGCAGCCCTGATCGGGGAGTTACAGGAACATCACAGCCAGCTGGACATCGTGATCAGCAATGCCGCTTCAGGCGTGCTGCGCTCGGCCCTGGAACTCACACCCCGCCACTTGCAATGGACCCTGGAGATCAACGCCCTGGCCCTGCTCTGGCTGACCCAAGCGGCCATGCCCCTGCTCCACAGCGGCAGCAAGATTGTGGCTGTGTCGAGCCTGGGCAGCACCCGTGCCTTTCCCAATTATGCCGCCGTCGGGGCCTCCAAAGCGGCCTTGGAATCGCTGGTGCGCCATTTGAGCCTGGAGTTGGCGCCCCAGGGCATCAATATCAACACGCTCTCAGCGGGGGTGGTCGATACCGAAGCCCTGACCCATTTTCCCAATCGCGAAGCCCTGCTGGCACATTCTCTGGCCCAGACCCCAGCCGGCAAACTCGTCACGCCCGAAGACGTGGCCGATGTGGCACTCTTTCTCTGCAGCCCGCTGGCCCAGATGATTCATGGCCAGACCCTGACCGTGGACGGAGGGTACAACATTGTCGCCTGAGTCAAATAACGCCCAGCCCACCCCCCTCGATTTTGACGCCGAAGCTGCCCTGGATGCCGCTCTCAAGACCCCGTTGCTCTCATTGCAAGGCCAAACGGCTTTGATTACAGGCGCCTCCTCGGGCATTGGTCTGGCCACTGCCTGCCAATTGGCGGCGGAAGGCGTCTCGCTCAAATTGGTGGCCCGGCGGGCTGAGCGCTTAGAGGCGCTCCAAGTGGCACTCAACAAGCGCTTTCCCCAGGTCCAGATCGAGACCTTCAAAGCCGACCTGGCCCTGCCCGAGAGCTGGGAAGCGCTTGAAACAGCTGGCTTTTATGCCGTGGACATCTTGATCAACAATGCAGGTCTGGCGCGGGGCCGCGATACGGTGGTACAAAGCCAATGGGCCGACTGGCAGGCCATGTTGGACCTGGACGTGGCCGCCGCTTTTGAAATCACCCGCAGAGTTGTGCCTGGCATGTTGGAACGGGGCCGGGGAGACATTGTCTGCCTGGGCTCGGCGGCGGGGCAAATCCCCTACGCTGGCGGTGCGATTTACTGTGCTGCCAAACACGCCCTGCGGGCCTTTTGCCAGGTGCTGCGGCGCGAGACCTGCGGGCAGAATTTGCGTGTTTTGCTGATCTCCCCCGGCATGGTCGAAACCGAATTCAGCGTGGTGCGCCTCGGTGCCGAAGCGGCCAAAAGTGTCTATGCCGGCATGGACCCCCTCACCCCCGCAGAAGTGGCGGCCCAGATGCTTTTTGCACTCAAACAGCCCCGGCATATCAACTGGGATGAATTGCTGCTGATGGCCACCGCCCAAGGCGGCGTCGAAAAAGTGGTGCGGCGTGACTGAATTCGCCAAAGCCGAACCATAGCCGAACCATAGCCGAACCAAAACCGAAGCAATGCCGAAGCAAAACTTAAGACTTTTTTCGAATAAATTAGCCTTAAATTAGCCATTTCTTTAATTTCGAATAAATTCAACTTAACATCCCTGCTTTATAATCAAGGAATACAAAATGCGTAGATCCGAGAAAAAGGGTGCCTTTATGTTTCAAACTCTGAAAAAATCCCTGTCTTTGCTTTCAATTAGCTTGGTTGCCACAGGTGCTTTGTGGGGCTGTCAATCTCAGCCGATGCCCACATTACAGACAACGTTGCAGCCCGCAAGTCTGGCGCAGCGCCAAGCCCAATTGCAACGCTCGCCCCAATTGGGCATTTTTTCAGCGACGGGCCCCAAACTCAAACGCAAACTGGGTCTGCGCCTAAACCCGAATCGGCGCCGCGTGCGTCTGGCACCCGAAGATCTGATTCCCTTCGAAGCGCGCAAACCCGGCGTGGGCCTGCCTGCCAAAGTCGATCTGCGCCAATGGGCCTCACCGGTCGATGATCAGGGCGATCTCGGCGCCTGCACGGGCTTTTCGATCAAAGCCATCCGCGAGCTGATGCTGATTCGCGATGGCCAGCCCCTGACCACCCTCAGCCCGCTGTTTCTCTATTATTACGAGCGCAAACGCGAAGGCACCGTCGATGAAGACGCAGGCGCGATGATCACCACAGGCATGGAAGTGCTGCAAAAAGTCGGTGTGGCCCGCGAAATCCTCTGGAGCTACGATCCCAGCAATGACAATAACCCAGTCACCAAAGAAAAATTCCAATTGGCCCCCTCAGCCGAGGCCTACAGCGACGCCCGCAAATACCGAGTGAAAAGTTTCAAACCCCTCGACACCCTGCGCGATATTCGCTACGAACTGGCCCACCGCAACCCAGTTGTGATTGGGATTGAGGTCTTTGAGGCCTTTTACAATACCCCCGATGGGCACTTGCCCAAACCCAACCCCAAAGAGCAGAGCCAGGGTGGCCATGCTGTGGCCGTGGTCGGCTATGACGACGCCCAAAAGGTGCTGATCGTCAAAAACAGCTGGGGCACAGGCTGGGGGGACCAGGGCTATTTTTACCTGCCTTATGACTATGTTAAACTCGGTCTGGCCAGCGAAGCCCTGACTGCGTATTGAACTTGATTTCGTTTGTACATCCGGTCAGACAGAGCGGGCTTCCAATACAGAGCCGCACAGGAACATTCGCTTGAAAAAAAGTCAGGCGCTCATAACTCTTTTGTTGGCCTTTTTGCTGCTCACCGCCTGCCGCTCTTATTTTGAGCGCATCAGTCAGCAAGAAAATGCCCCAAAGGTACCGCGCGATCCACCCACACAGGCCTTGGTCGGTGTCAACGTGATTCCGATCGACCCGCCGGGCCTGTTAAACGACCAGACGGTCTTGATTCAAAATGGAAAAATCCAAGCCCTGGGCCCTCGCGATAAAATTAAAATACCCCCAGAGGCCGAAGTCATTCCCCTGCAAGGCAAATACCTCTTGCCCGGCTTTGCAGATATGCACGTGCATCTGGCCGGTGAACGCGACCTCTTGATGTTTCTCAAACACGGCATTACCCAGGTGCGCAATATGGCGCACAGCCCCAACTGGGCCCGGCTGGTGGGATTCCCAGATGTGCGCGTGCTGCGCGACAAAGTTCGCAATCACCAATTATGGGGACCAGAGATCTTTGCCTGTGGCGAAATTTTAGATGGCTCTCCGGCCCAAAATGGCCTGAACCGGGCTATTGCCAATCGCACAGAGGCCATTGCGGCCGTCAAAGAGACCTTTGAAGCGGGCTTTGACTGCGTGAAGGTGTATAACCGACTCTCACGGGAAAATTTTGACCAGATTGTGCAAACAGCGGCCGAATACAAGCTGCCCGTGATGGGGCATGTGCCTGTGGTGGTAGGCATCGACCGGGCCCTGGAAGCCAAAATGGCCAGCATTGAACACCTCAATGCCTATGTCGAAAATTTTGCAGGGTATTACCGCATTCCTGCCGATCAGCTAGAGGCCTATGGCCAAAAAACCGCTCAAGCGGGGGTCTACAATTGCCCCACTTTGGTGATGTGGGACCACCATCCCCCTTTTGGCGACTTTTCCCCGGTGGCCCAAGATCCCCGTTTTAAAGAATTACCGCCCTATCTGCGCAGCCTCTGGTATGGGTCGGTGCCCGAACTTTACAAAGTGACTTATCCCGATCCGCTCAGCTATCCCTCCCATTTGCTCAGCCTTTCCAAGCCCATGGTCAAAGCCCTGTATGATGCCGGCAGCCCCCTTGTGATTGGCACCGATGCCAATTTAACCGGCGTGTATCCTGGCAGCACAGCTTTAAGAGAAATGGAACTCTTTGCCGAAGCCGGAATCCCTGCTGAGGGGATTTTGCAGGCAGCCACGCTCAATCCCGCCCGCCTGCTCAAACAAGAGCAGGAAAAAGGCAGCGTGAAGGTGGGCAAAAAAGCCAATCTGGTCGTGCTCAACGCCAACCCATTGGAAGATATTCGCAACGTCCGGCAAACGGTGGGGGTGTTTGTGCAGGGCCGCTGGCTGAGTGTCGCACAGATCAACCACTGGCTGGCAGAATCCCGGCCCCCGAGTGGTGTGCCCCAAGACCCAGGCAGCGACTAGCCCTGCGTCAGCAGGTTTTAGACAAAATCCAGCTTGATATCCACATTGCGGGCCTGGGTGGTGAGTGCCCCAATTGAGATGCCATTGACGCCGGTCCAGAGATAATTTGGCAGGGTCTCGTAGGTAATGCCACCCGAGGCTTCGAGAAAGAGGTCTTTTTGGGTGGGATGGCTGCGCACCATCGCAACGGCCGCTTGGATCGTCTCTGGCGTCATATTGTCGAGCAAAACCGCGTCCATGCCGCCAATTTCCAGCGCCACTTTGAGCTGTTCCAAACTGTCGACCTCAAGTTCAATCCCGACCTCGGGATTGGTCTCTTTGACCCGCTCCAGAGCGGCTTGCACGCCCCCAGCCGCCACAAGGTGATTGTCTTTGATCATCGCCACCGAACTGAGATCGCGGCGGTGGTTATAGCCCCCGCCCACAGAGACCGCGTATTTTTCAAACAGGCGCAGCCCCGGTGTGGTCTTGCGGGTATCCAATAATTTAAAACCCGGAGGTGCATCTAAACTGACATATTTGCGGGTGATCGTGGCAATCCCACAGAGGCGTTGCAGCAGGTTCAACATCACCCGCTCGCGCATCAGCAATTCCTGAGCGGGCCCACGCAAAACAGCCAACACCGTCCCCGGCTCCACCGCTTCACCGTCAGACACCTTGAGTTCCACAGTGCTGTCTTCGGAGAAAAAATGCGGCAAAATCTGCGCGCCCGCAAAGACCATGTTTTGCGCCGCCAGCACATGCGCCACCGATTGGGTTTCGGGGTCGATGGTACTCTCCACCGTAATATCTCCCAAAGGCATGTCTTCGGCCAAAAACCAGGCAATGCGCTGGTTGACATACGCCGGGTCGAGGCTCAGACTGCGCACGTACCAGAGATCCGGGGTTTGGGTCAGGTCATAGGTCAATTCGGGCATGGGAGGCTCCTTGCATGGGACAAAATCTGTTTTTAGTCATTGTAACTTAGATTCTGAGTCGTCTGTTTGGCCAAAGATTGTAAATACAGGCTTACGGCAGTTTTACAAAGATAAGGCTGCGAAGTCCTTTGCTCTTTGGTTTTCATCGCTTTTAGCCGCTTTCACAATCTGCCCCAGAGAGCGGGTTTTTCTAGGTATCCAGTATAATCAAAATATGAGACGCAAAAAGCTACCCATCGGCATTCAGACCTTTGCCAAAATCCGCGAGGATCAGGCCTATTATTACGTGGACAAAACCCCTTTTGCCCTGCAATTGATTGAGCAGGGCAATCATTATTTTTTGTCGCGCCCGCGCCGCTTTGGCAAAAGTCTGTTTCTCGATACCCTCAAAGAGCTGTTTGAGGGCAACCAAGCCCTCTTTGCAGGGCTCTACGCAGACCAACACTGGGACTGGTCTGTCAAATACCCGGTCATCCGCATCAGTTTTGGGGGTGGGGTACACAAACACCAGTCAGCTCTCGAAGCAGCCATCCATGAGCAATTGGAGGGATATGAATCGGATTGGAAAATCGCTGAACATTTGCCCGATATTCCCAGCCGCTTTAAACGCCTGATTCAGAATATTCACCACCAAAGCAGACAACGGGTGGTGGTGCTGATTGATGAATATGATAAACCCATTCTGGATAATCTCAGAGAGCCAGAAATCGCACGCGAAATGCGTGAGGCCCTGCGCAGTTTTTATTCGGTACTCAAAGACAACGATGCCCACCTCAAGTTTGTCTTGATTACAGGTGTGAGCAAGTTTTCCAAGGTCAGCCTCTTTTCGGGGCTTAACAACCTCAAGGATATTACGCTTGATAAGCGCTTCTCAGCCATCTGCGGCTACACAGAAAGCGATCTGGATACCGTGTTTGCCCCTGAGTTGCCCGATTTGGATCGTGGGCAGATCCGGCGTTGGTACAATGGCTATAACTGGTCGGGAGAGGCCGTCTACAACCCATTTGACCTGCTCCTCTATTTTGACTGCCATGAATTTCGTTCCTTCTGGTTTGAAACAGGATCACCCAGCTTTTTGATTGAATTTTTAACACAAAATCGCTGGTTTACCCCTGACCTGATGCAACGAGAAGCCGATAGCTCACTGCTTTCAAGCTTTGATGTGGACCATATTGCACCTGAAGCGCTGCTTTGGCAAACCGGTTATCTCACCTTTCACAAGATTGAGGAAATTTCCACAGGCCAGTGGATTTATACCCTGGGTTACCCCAATCAAGAAGTAGAAGCAGCCCTCAACGGGGCACTACTACCTGGATATGGTCCAGCTGCCCAACCTGCCCTGGTGGCGCGCTCCAGATTGGTACAAGCATTGAATAAACACGATTTGGAAGCCGTGCAAAGACATATTCACGCCCTCTTTGCCAGCATCCCGTATGAATGGTACCGACGAAACTCCTTGGCTGAATTTGAGGGGCATTATGCCAGCGTTTTTTACAGCCAGTTGGCTGCTTTGGGCCTCAATGTGCAGCCCGAAGACATTACAAACCGGGGGCGTATCGACCTCAGCCTGAAGCTTGGCCAGCGGGTTTATCTGTTTGAATTTAAGGTCATTGAGGGCGAGCCCGATGGTGCAGCTTTGCAACAGCTCATCGACAGAGACTATGCCGCCAAATATCGCGCCCCTGGTATTGAAATCACCCTGATTGGGATTGAATTTGGCAAGGCTGAACGCAATCTGGTGGGCTTTGAAACACAGATCTTCGAGCCCGTGACCTAAACAAAGATGGTTGGGTCAGCAAATTTGCCTTTCACACCTTGCGCAGGTCCAGACAGTGAATCCTATCGTCTGTAAAAAAATACAAACAGGGCCCCCGCCCCCGGCATTTCCAATTGTGTAAAGGCTCCCCTGTTTCGTCTAACAATTGTAAGTGTTCAATGCTGAACGTGTTCAGATCCACCTGTACAATTTGCTCGCTTAAACCGTATTCACCCACCATCACAGCACGCTCCTTCCAAATCGCAAAGGCATGCCCACCTTTAACGGGCCCCGATTCCCAAATGATTTGGGTGCGGGCGCTTTTCACCCGCATCAGGGCCACCCCTGGATAACGCAAACACCAAACCTCATCATTTGCCACCACATTCAGGGCATAACAATCACCACAGCCGAAGGTGCTGAATCCTTCAAAATAGACCTCACCCTGGCGATCCCAAGCATTGAGAACGCCAGCGGCAAAATTTTGGTCAAAATAGCTTGTCCAAATCAGGCCTTGTGCAGAGGCCTGCACATCATTCACCGCTTCGTCTACAGCAAAGGCATGGTGCAATTGCCCTTCGGGCGTATAAACACAGGCATTTAAGCGATAGGATCTCTGCCAGGCCCCCACCAAAAGCCATTGCTGATCTGGCAAGGGCTGAAGATAATTAAAGGTCTGTTCGGTGGGAGCCAAAGCCAATTGCTGCCAATTGCCCCATTCAAACCAGTGAACGACATAGTGTTTCTCAGCCGAAAAAGGCTTGGAAAAAGCCGACAAGCAGAGAATTTCTTGATGGGGGCCAATTGAAAAACAATACAACTCTGCCCCGGCCGAGAATTTCGGCCAGGGCAGGGATGTCTGAACCACAAGGGGTATCGGCATGGCGGCACTCCTTGTGGTTATAAAGAAGGTGTTTAGCGGCTGCTGGCCACGCGGTAAATCGACGCAGAGAGCGGCGGAACGGTGACTTGGATAAAGCCGCCCTGAATCTGCACCCGCTCTTGCGGATTGAGCAAATTCTGCATTTGGGCCTGACTGCTCTTGAGTGGGCTCTCGGCCCGAATCGGCACACGGCGGGTCTGGGGCTGTTCGCTGTTGTTAAAGAAAGCCATGACCTCTTCGTTGGCCACTTCGGTCAAGCGGCTGAAGCCATAGACCTGCTCGTCTTTCCACATTTCCAATTGGCGTCCCCGGCGCAGTGCGCGGTTTTGCTTGCGGATAGTGGTCAGGGCTTTGACGTATTCGCGCATGCCATTGTCGCGGCTGAATTCCATATCGCGGCGGTTGTCGGGGTCGGCTCCACCGGGCAGGCCGACTTCGGTGCCGTAATACAACATCGGCAGACCGCGAATGCTCATAATAAACGCCACGCTGAGCATCAGCTTCTTGCGTTTGTCGCCACTGGCTTCGTGCACAAAGCGGGGCACGTCGTGGTTGTCGACAAAGGGTGAAAGCAACGAGGCATCGGGATAGACGCCGTCTTTGTCGAAGATCTCACCGAGGCGGCGCATGCTCTGGCCGCCACCGAGGGCGTCTTTAATCGCGTAATAGAGCGGGAAGTCAAAAGCCGAGTGCATGCCCTCTTTCAGATAAGGGGCCTGAAACTCGGGGAATCCTGTGTAAATTTCGCCCAGCAAGAGGAAGTCATTGCCTGCAAACGAACGGATTTCTTGGTTAAATTTCTGCCAGAAGCTGCGGGGCACGTGTTTGACCGTGTCAATGCGGAAACCGTCCACGCCGGTTTGGGTGATCCACCATTTCATATTGTCGATCACGTATTTGGCCACTTCGGGGTTGTTTTGGTCGAGATCGGGCAATTCTGCCAATTCGCCGTTTTCAACCCACCACTGGTTGTTCCAGTCTTTGATCACGCCGTGCTTATTGAACCAGGAGTGGTATTTGCTGCCAGGATTGCTGCGCTCTTTGGCAAAGGGATGGTCGTAATCGGTGTGGTTGGCCACAATGTCGAGCAGGATTTTGATCCCGCGCTTGTGGGCTTCGCTGACCAAACGTTTGACGGTGTTCATATCGCCCAGATGTTCGTCGACCTTGTAAAAGTCTTTGAACCAATAGCCGTGATAGCCCCAGATTTCCTGTTTGTGGCCGCCGCCAAAGTCAGCGACAAAGCCGTTGTCGCGGTTGTCGATGATCGGCGTGAGCCAAATCGCCGTTGCACCCAGGTCTTTGATATAGTCGAGTTTGTTAATCACACCCTGCAAATCCCCGCCGTGATAGGCCCAAGGATTGTTTTGCACGTTAAAATCGTTGCTGCGGTCGCCATTGGCAAAGCGGTCGGTAAAGACAAAATAGATGACTTCGTCTTGCCAGACACGGCCAGTGCTACGCAGATTGGTGCTGTTGCTGGCGGCGCGGACATTGGCCGGGGCAGCAAAGCGATTCAAACCAACAGGAGCAACAGGTTGCAACCCTTGGGCATTGCCAAAGGGCTGGGGCTGCAGGGCACTGCAACCAGAAGCCAGCAGAGCAGCGGCCAATGTGGCTTTTAAGGCGGTTTTAAACGGTTGTTTCGGGTTCATGGGGCCTCCAGGAAGAGTAATAAGACAGAAAACGACATATCTGCATTATCCGAAATCTTAAAGAAAACTTTCTCAAAATTTAACTTAATTTAACAATTGCAGAGAAAATGGGTGAGACAGGGTTACTTCAAATTATATCGCGCCTTGGCCTCTGAGAACATATCTCGGCACTGATAAAAGTTCGTTGGGCATGTTATAATAGCCCTAAAATAGGGGCCAAAATAAGAACCTAAAACAGGCCCCTAAATGAAGCCCATTTTAGGGAAGGAGGCTCTGTGGTGCCCCCGATGATCCAAGCCAAATTCAGTCTTGATGAAAAACAAATCCAGTTTTTAAATGCCTGCAAATCCTTTGGTTTTAAAGACAAAAGTGAAATGTTGCGCATGGCGCTCAGCCGTTTTCATGCCGAATTAGAAGCCCAGGCCCTGGCCCAATCTGCCGATTTATACACTGAAATTTATCACCAAGAAGATGAGTTGGGTGCTTTAACCCAAGCGGCTCTTGAAAACTGGCCTGAATGAATCTATTGCTGCGGGGGATGGTCATTGACGTCAATCTTGAGCCTGTCAAAGGCTCTGAAACGGGTAAAACTCGCCCCTGTATTGTGATCACCAACAATACTTATAATGCACGGGTGCCGGTGGTTCAAGTCATCCCTGTCACAGAATGGTCCGAGAAAAAGGCACGCATTCTCACCCATTGTGTTCTGGAGCCCACCGCTGAGAATGGGCTTGAAAAACGTTCCGTGGCCGATTGTCTCCAAACCCGTCCCATTGATTGGAAAAGTCACTTTGTGCGTTTGCGGGGGCATTTGAGCGACAGTGAAATCAAAGCATTGGAAAAAGCCTTGCGACTTGTCTTTGCCCTTGAATAACACAATCACAGCGAAGGGGAAAAGCCTGTTGAATAACAGATAAGGGGGCTCTGTGTGAGAACTGGGGTTTGGCGTGCGGCTATTTTATGTATTCTTGCAGTGGTGGGTTTGGCCTTGATACTGGTCTGGTCAGAGCCTGAGATCGCTCACAAGCATAAGCCCCAATTGCATCATCTGGCCCGCCAAGAGGCTATAAAAACAGCCCAAAATCGCGAAGTTTATTGGGGGTTGAGCCAGAATGAAGCGGGCAAAGTGATTCTTTACAGCCGTCCCACAGTACTTAAAGAGATGCCCTAAATTTTGGGCCCAATACCCCGCTGGTCTAATTCATACCGGCGCTGGCCATAAGCGGCCATATCCGGATCTACCGGAGTGGGCGGCGGCGGTTTGAGTACATCCAACTGTCGCAAGAAAGTCTCTTCTTCGCTTTCGCCCCAAATGGTGTCGGCAGCCCAGGCCAGGCCACCCACAATCGCAGCGCCGACCAGCACAATCGGGGCACCCGGGCCTGTGGATGCGGCAAAAAGCAGATATCCACCGGCAGCCGCTCCCACGCCACCAGCCAGGGCTCCAACCCCTTTGGCGGTACCACCGACATAATCCCCATTTGAAAAATCCTGGTAAGAGCCAACGGCATCGACAGTCATGCCCACTACATCCCCAACCGGGCCCAAGACCTCCATAAACTTGAGGGCACTCAAGGCTTTGAGGGCTTTGGCATTCTGCAGGGTACTTTCGGTTAGGTTAAACAGTGTGGCCACGTTTTTACCATTGCCCGCCACACCCATGACAGAGCTGGAGAAGTCAGCAATACTCTTATAATCGCCATTTTCCAAAGCAGCGGGCAATTTGCCTGTGGTCGCGACACTGGCGGTGAGTGCCATAAAAGCCCCAAACCCACCAGACTTTTGTAAACTCTTGAGAAACCCAGCAGCCGCTTGCCCATCTTCACCCATGCCCGCCAATTTGCCTGAAAGATAGGTATACATTTTTTTCGGATCACTGAGCTGTGCCATTTCTGCGGGAGAGAGCTTGTCCAAGGCCTGGGCCAGGGTATCTGCTACCTTGGCATTTTTGTCTGCACCACTGTTGGGATCATTGATCGTGCCCATGACTTTATCAAAGGCCGATTTGCGCTCTTGCAGGGTTAGCCCGCTCAGGATCTGACCGGATTTTTGCTCCAATTGATTGCCAATCAGTTCTTGGCGCACTTCCAGTGCTTTTTTCGGATCCAATTGGGCCAGTTTGCCGATTTCAACCGAGAGCAATTGGGCCTGTTCGTCTTCCGAGAGCAAACTGAGAAATTCGGTGAACTCAGGACTGAGCAGATGGGTGGCCAATTTCTCGGCGGCTTCTGGGCCAAAGACCTCTTGAATGGCTTCTTCCCGAACTTTGGCAAAAGCCGCTTGGATCTCTGGATCTTCGGAAAGGGCTTGGATTTTGGCTTCGACTTTGGGAATGTCGATGCGCTTGCGCAGGTCTTCGTCGATATCCGGGTTTTGGGCCATAGACAAAGCAATATACAGCTTTTTCAGTTCTTCGAGTTTGCTGCCCTCGGGGGCTTTTTGCAGCAGGGCTTCGATCTTTTTTAAATAAAGCTGGTCTGCTTTGCTCAGAGATTCTTTGCCAATCACAGAGAGTGGTGGATTTTCCATCAAGGCCTGTTTGCGGCTCAAATCGATCTCAATGCGCCCCTGGCTATCTTTGGCTTTTTGGTAATCAGAGATGTATTGACTGGATTTTGCACCAATTTCCGCCATCATCTCGCCTTCTTTTGGGGTAATACCATCATAAATCCTGGCGGCACTTTTGACGTCTGTGAGCAATTGGCTCTGGGTTTCTCTGACTACCTCCAAAATATCTTCAGGATTCATATAACTCAAGGCTTCCAATTTGCGGATTTGCAACTCCAAAAAAGCAATGGATTTTTTTCCGCCCTCAGAGCTAATGCTGACGTGGTCTTTGAATACCTGGAGTTCGGCTTTCATCAGCCCAATCAATTGTTTGCGATCAGCTTCGATTTGGCCGCGCAGGGTTTTGGCCTGGCTTTGCAGGCTTTCCAGCTCGGTACCTTTGGCGGTCTGAATAGTTTCTTCGAGGGCATGTAATTTGCCAATATTGCTTTCCAGACGTTTTTGGGTATCATCCAGGCCCTTGTACATGGTTGCCAGTGAGCCGACGCGCATACGGGTATTTAAGGCCGCCTGTTGAATCTGGGCGGTACTCTCCAGGTTGTTTTTCTGTTCGGCCACCACCAGGGCTTTTTGTTTTCCCAGGCTTTGGATCTCTTCGGGATCTGTGGCCAGCAACAACCGGGAATCAATCCGGGCGATTTGGGCTTCGAGCAGAGGCAAGGCTTTGGCTGGCGTATTACGGTTTTCACCAATTTTTTGTTCGGATCCGGGAATCACGTCATTGCTGACAGGCAGAATCGACATGCGCGCAGTGAGAATGGTTTGATAGGTATCCAACTCGGTCAATTGCCCGCCCAATTGGGAGAGTTGGCTTTGCAACTGAGCCAATTTTTCCAGTTGGGGCGGGTTGGCCTGGCGGACTTCCCTGACTTGGAGATCCAATTGCTCTTTTTGGGCCAGCAAGTCTTGTCGGGTTGCCACCAGCAATTCCATGCTGGTCGTGAGATTGGCCTTGTAGGCTGGGTAGCGATCTTCAGCCAGGGTACCTGCCCGATTCTGGTCAAGCCCACTGGCCTTGTCTGCAATCGCGACCAAGGTGAGTTGACGCACGGATTCGAGCCTTTCTGCTGGCTGGTTTTCTGGTAATTGCAGAATCGCTATTTTGCGATTGGGATCGGTGAAATAAACAGCCCCATTTAGACCTTGTAGGCTGGCCTGAGCCTGTTCTGGTTTGATTCCCGGTTTGAGTTCGACCAGGGCATAGGCCCTGCCCCCTTCGGGGGTTTGCACTTCAACCAGCAGTTCACTGCCGGGGTTTTTGGCATTGACCGCTTCAAGGGCTTCTTCAAGGGTTGCATAGGTTTTTAAAGGGCTGCTCGGATTGTTGGAAAGGGCCTGGAAACGGGTTTGAACTTCTGCTGGGGCGGAAAGCGGATAGCGCAGGCTGCCAATGATCGGGGCGGCGTCTCGGGCCAAAACCTGGGCCGTCTCACGAATCTGGGGGACGGCATCCAGGCGCCGGATACCACGGGCCAGACTGGCTTCCAGCACAGGGCGGGTGGCCCCACCGCCATTGTCTTCCAATTTCTGCACTTGGGTCAGAACCGGCTCTGAATCGGTGGTCGGCAGGGCGGGCGTGGGGGGCGTCTCTGTTTCGGGACTGCCCAGTTTGAGTTGATCGTTGGGCTCTAACTCGGTGGGGACTGCAGGAGCTGTTTTTAGGGGTTCTACGGGTGTCGGTGTTTCATTGGCTTTGACAGGGGGTGGTTCATTTAATATAGGGGTCAGAAAGGGATTGGATTGAATCGAAGTCATTGCTTAAATCCTTAAGATTGCTTTGCTTCTTATACCCTACTTGGGTCTTGCTTAATCAGCTCACCGGACCCAAATTTTTGGCCATAACCACGCTGCGGTAGCTCTTGCCCTGCCATTGCACATATTCGACAAAGGCATAGCCTTGGCGGGTATAGAGTTCAATCAAATGAACAGCCTGTTCTGCGGTATCCAGCGCCATCTCAAGATGGCCCGCTGCCCGCGCCCAATCTTCGGCAGCGGCGATCAACGCCCGCCCCAAACCCTTGCCCTGCAGATCGGGGTCAACCGCAAATTGGTGAAAGCTGGCCACGCCAGGCTGTTGAAAATAGCCACAGTCCGAGTGCGGACTGGGCGGTGTGATCACAAGCGTGCCCACCAATTTCCCGGCCTGCTCAGCCACCAAAACATGGCCCTCGGCCAAACGTTGGGCCGTCACGGCTTCACTTTGATCGACGGCAGTGTAATTCAGGCCCATTTCTCCCAAACGGGCATAGGCCTTGTGCAGGAGGGAAGTGAGTTCTGTGAGTGAGTCGCTGCTTTTGAGGGGACGGATCTGGATGTCTGACATGTTTACAACCCCTCCGGCGTCAAGGCTGTTTTGCACACCCGCAGCCGCCCCCGGCTGAGCAAATGGGCTTGGGCGGGGGTGGCCTGCAGCAATGTGGTATCGGGCACATCCAGATAGTTCTGGCCCCGGTTGAGGTGGTTTTCCGCGTCGAGGTACCAGTGCCGGGCATAGATCAGATAAATCACGGGCCGCAATTGCATACTTATATTGGGAGTGCCTGCATGGACCAGCCGAAAATCCATCAAGTAGGCATCGCCTTTGCGCAAATAAGCCGGGGTGATGCCTTCAAAGTCAAAGCTGCCCGAAGGCCGGATTTTGCGGTGAGAGCCAGGGTGCAATACGGTGGCCCCGGTCTCAGGGCTGAGATCGACCAGCGGAATCGCCAAGTTGATGGCCAGCGGCGGAATTTGCCCCGAAAGCGGATTGGCCCCAAAGGGCAATTCATTGTCGCGGTGCATCTTTTGGGCCTGCGCACCGGGTAGAGCCATGACAACGCTGCTGGTATTGATCACACAGTCATGGCCAAGCAGGTTTTGTAAAATCGGCAAGACCAGGCCGTTGGCATAATAATAAGGGCTGTCAAAAGGCGGGCTCAGAGGCTGCAAATACATATAGCGGCGATCCCCCACAGGCACCCCGCTGCGGATCAGCTGGGCTTCGTCGTGGCCTTGCAAGCGTTCAAAAAAGGCGGCACTGAGTTTATCGATCCAGGGCCGGGGAAAGAGGTTTTCGAGAATCAGACAGCCTTCTTCCAGCATCAATTGGGTTGCACGCTCCAAACTGGCCCGAAAGAGGCTTTCGGCCTGTTGTTCCGCTTCAGAGATACGCAGAGAGGGCGTTAACATACCTTCAGATTAACATGTCCCCAAACGCACCATCAGGCCGACTTGACAAATTCAGTCCAAAACCGCTAGCCTCAGGAGAGACTTTGCCGGAGGTTTATCATGAAACTGCGTCCTTTTTCACTTGCACTTGTGGCCCTCTCTGCCACACTTTGTTGGAGCATGAGCCTGATGCCGGCTGCCGCACTCGATCTCGACAGTGTCGAAGAAGAAATTCACAGGCTGACCAATCAATTGCGGCAGGAAAAAAAAGTACCGCCTTTGGCTCCCTTAAAAGGCCTGTACCAAATTGCCCGTAAACACAGCCAGGCCATGGCCGATCAAGGTTTTTTCGACCATACCGATCCCCAGGGGCGGGGGCCATCAGATCGCTTAAAGCTCTTTCTGCCGGGGTTGCTGACCATGGGCTCAGGTGAAAATATTGCCATGCGCAACCAGGGCCAAGATGATGATGCTGAAGTGGCTCTGGGCCTGTTTACCCAGTGGAAACACTCACCGGGCCATTATGCCAATATGGTCAGTGAAAGCTATCGCCATTTGGGTGTGGGCGTGGCGCTCAAAAATGGGGATGTCTACGCCACCCAGAATTTTGCCAAGGCGCTGGTGCAATTGCAGAGTGGCCCGCCAGCCAAGGTCAAATCGGGTCCGCCGGTCAAAATGAAATTTGAATTTCTGGCGGATTTCCCCCCGGCTGAAGTCTCGGTCTTTGTGCATGTGCCCGATGAAAGTGCCCGTTTTTACACGGCTGGGGGTACCTTTTATACCGGAGGCGGGCCAATCACCCCTGTTTGGCTCGACAAGACCCATTTTGAAATTACCCTGCCGACAGACAAAGGCCTCGGGGCTTATACCTTGGGTATGGGGCAGAAGGGATCGTATTACGATACCCCCTTTGGCTTTGAAGCTGTGGCCAAATTGAGCTGGGGAACAGGCTGTGGCTTATACGCTGCGCGCCCCTGACGATCTCGATGCGCTTGTGGCTTTGATCGCCACGTGCCAGCAAGATCCCGCCCAGCGCTGTTTGCACTGCGACCAAACTCCGGCGGGCCTGCGGGCCGAAATTCTGGCTTTGGACCCACCCTGGCAAGCGGCCTTTCTGGGGGTGTATTCGGGCTCAGAATTGGTGGCGGTTTTGGGTTGCGACTGTGATTTTGAAATGGGGCGCGGCTGGTTACATGGGCCTTTTGCCCAGGACAAAGACTGGCAAAACCTGTTCAAGCAGCTCTTTGATGGATGGGAGCAGCGTCTGCCTGCGACAATCACACGGCTCTCAAATTACCTCGATCAGGCCAACCAAGCAGGCTTGGATTTTCATCTGCAGCGCGGCTTTCAGGCCAAGGGCCTGTTTTATGTCTTGCTGGCAAAGGCTCAGCCCACTCAACGGCCCACCAGCGTGCGGCCTTTTTTGCCCTCAGATGCCGAAATGCTTTGCCAATTACATGCTTTGGCCTTTCCCGCGGCCTGGCTCAGCGGCCCAGCTATGATCGCGCAAAGGGATGATACCCATGCCGTGTTTATCGCTTGGGAGCAGGGCCAGCGGGTGGGGTATATCCGCCTCTCGCAACATTTGGAATTGCCCGAAGCTGAGATTGAATACCTGGCTGTTGACCCCGCTTGGCGCGGGCGCGGAATCGGGCGAAAATTACTCCAGGCCGGACTGGACTGGATCTTTGCCGAGCGCGGCCTGCCCACAGCCGTTTTAAACGTGAGTGCCGACAATGCACAAGCCCTGGATCTGTATCTGAGTGTGGGGTTCGAAGTCAAAGAACGGGCCATTGCCCTGGATCTCTGGCGGAAAAACGATGACAGCCCCTGATAGATCTTGGCTGCGGTATAATCTTTAAAATGAAGAAATTATTTACTCTTTTTGCGTTTTCCTGTGTAATGTCCCTCTTTTCCTGTGCCCCTTTGCAACAGTCTCAGGCCACATCTCAGCGCTTGGTGGCCCTGGGCGATTTACATGGCGACCTCGACGCCGCCCGCCGGGCCTTGCGCTTGGCCGGAGCAATCGATGCCCAAGATCATTGGATCGGCGGCAGCTTGGTGGTGGTGCAGACCGGTGATCAACTCGACCGGGGCGATCAGGAATTGGAATTGCTGGATTTTTTAGACCAAGTGGCGGCCGAGGCCGAAAAAGCCGGGGGCAAAATGCATTTGCTCAATGGCAACCACGAAATCATGAACGTGCAGGGCGATTTTCGCTATGTTAGCCCCGCCGGGTTTCAGAGTTTTGACAAACTCAAATTGCCCGAGCCCCCTTCGGCCCATGCGATTTTGAGCAAGGTGCCCGCTTTTGCCAAACAGCGGGCAATTGCTTTTTTGCCGGGGGGTCCCTATGCCCTGCGGCTGGCGACACGCAAATCCGTGCTGCTGCTGGGGGATACGGTCTTTGTGCATGGGGGTGTGAGTCCCCAACATGTGGACTATGGCATCGACAAACTCAACGGCGATTACCAGAACTGGCTCAAAGGCACAGTGCCCAACTTGCCCGAACTCCTGACCAACGACCAGAGCCCGATCTGGAGCCGGGTCTATTCTGATCCTGGTCTGACGCCCGACTGTGCCCAGCTCAAACAGACCCTCGACAAACTGGGCCTCAAGCGCATGGTCGTGGGCCATTCGGTGCATCCCAAGGTCAACACTGCCTGCGAAGGTCAGATCTGGCGCATCGATGTGGGCATGGCGCGGGCCTATGGTGGGCCCGTTCAGGTTCTAGAATTGACAGGCCCCGAACCCAAAGTGCTTGAAGAAAAGACCCCAGCTCAGAATGGGGCATCATCAGCCCCATGAGTGCTTTTTTATACTGGATCTTTGTCCAGCTCAGTGTTTTGCTGGTACAGGCCGATGGCTACCAGAGCCGCTTTGTCGAGACCGCTCAGGGGCGTGTGCATTATTACGAAAGTGCGGGGCAAGGTTCGTTGCCACCCATCGTACTCTTGCATGGTATTGGCTGCCAGAGCACAGATCTTTACCCGGTTTTCAGACATTTGCGTGCCGTCAGCCGCAAGGTGATTGTCGTCGATTTGCCCGCCCATGGTGAAACCGAAATACCCGTCGAAAAGCTCTCCCTGCAAGCTGTTCAGCAAAGCTTTTACCAGGGCTTAGACCAAATTTTGGCCCAAGAAGAACCTGCGATTTTGTTTGGCAATTCACTCGGCGGCTGGCAGGCCCTGCTCTATGCCCAGCATGCCCCACAAGAATTGGCGGGGCTGGTGGCCGTCTCTCCAGCCGGGGCACGGGCCGATGACCCTGCCTACCAGCGCCTGCGCCAGATCTTTGCCCACGACACCATCGAGGAACCCTATTCGATTCTGCCACTGCTGTTTAATAAACAGCTGGCGGCCCCTGGTGTGGTGGCCATGATGATTCAGGCCCGTTTTTCGCAGCCACGGGTCAAAGCCCTGATGGAGAGATTGAGCCCCGAGATGACCCTGCCGCCTGAACATTTGCAAAAGTTAAACATGCCCACACTCCTGATCTGGGGGGGCCAAGACCGAATTTTTCCAGATATGTTGCCGTATTTTAAAGCCCATTTGCCACCCCAGGCCGAAATCCTGGAGCCCACCTTCTTTACCCACAGCCCGTATATCGAGGGGGAGATGGACCGCGAATTGCATCAATTGATGATTCAATGGGCCACGCGGGTTTTTCCTGCCCAAGCGGCAGAGCCGGCAGCGCCAATATTCTCTCAATTGGCCCCAGCCATAGCGGGAGTGACGCCAGGCTGGGAATTGAACCTGATCAGCGATCTGTGAGCGGCCTGCTTTGATGTTTTGGCGGGATTGTTTTCGGCTCTGTTTTCGGCTCTGTTTTGGAGTGGCTTTGACGGTTCTGAGTCTGTCTCTGAGTGTGTCTTGGAAGGCTTCGGCCCAGACCCAAGGCTTGAACTCTCCACTTGAACCGGTGTCGGCATTTGGCCAGTCGGCTCTCAAAACCCGCAGCGATTGGGAAAACGGGCGCACAGTGCTGCAAGAACGCTTTTTGCAAGAAATCTATGGCCGTTTGCCACAGGCCCCCGAGATCAACGGGCATTTACACAGTCAGGGCCGATTGGCAGGGCTGCCGGGCTCTTTTCAAGAGCATGTGATTGAGCTGAATTGGCAAGGAAAGCCACTGCGGCGCTTGCATCTGCTCATTCTACGGCCCAACCAACCCCAGCCCACGGCCCTGCTCTTTTTGAATAAATGTGGCAATGCCAGCCTGCTCAAAGATCCCGTGCTGCCCCGTTATTTGCCGCTTTACCCCGATCTCTGCCCTGGAGAAATGAGCGAACGGGGCTGGCAGCAGGACTATTGGGATGTCGCAAGCGCCTTAGAGGCCGGGCTGACCCTGATCACCTTGCACGAAACAGAACTGGCCCCCGATGCCCCAGCTGCCTTTGCCCAGAGTCTAAAAACCTTGCCCACGCGTCTTTTGCAAGCAGGGCCACGCCCCGGTCTGATCGCGCTCTGGGCCTGGGGGCTGCAGTCTGTGCGGAGCTATTTGGCGACCCTGCCCGAATTCAGCCAAAGCCAGATCGGTTTGCTGGGCCATTCCCGCCGGGGCAAAGCCGCTCTACTGGCCACAGCCCTCGATTCCCGTTTTGCTTTTGTGGTACCGCACCAAACGGGCACGCTCGGAGCGGCCCCTTTGCGTTTGCATCCAGCGGAGAGCCTGGCAAGTATTACTTTCTTTTTTCCCCATTGGTTTACCCCTGCCTTGGCCCAGGAGCAGGCGGGCGAGCTGTCGGTGGATCAACACCAATTATTGGCCCTGGTGGCCCCACGCCCGCTTTTAATCAGCGAAGGCGAAAAGGATTTTTGGGCCAGTCCCGCGCTGTCTTTGGCAGCTTTAAATGCCGCTTTGCCGGTGTATCAGCTCTATTATCCGCATTTGCCCTCGCAAATCAGATCTTGGCAACCCGGTCAGGATCAAGGATCATTGCAGCAGCCTGTGGCCCATGTGCTAACAGGGGACGCCCACACTCTCAACCGGGGTTATTGGCAGGCGATTCTGGCTTTTTTACAGGGCCAGGGCCTGCTGAAGAAGCCTTTTTCCTGAAAAACAATCGCAAAATTAACCATTTTTTACCCCTCAATTAACTGCTTTTTTACCTCTTTTCACATGTTTGGGCAGGCCTGAAGCCATAAAACATTATCAAGACCCATTTGCGTAGAGGAATCTTATAATATGCCTTCCATTTCAGCATCGAATCAACAGTGGTTATTAAAATCCCTGGACAGCAACCAGAATCAGGTCATGGATGAACTCAAAGTCGAAGACAGTCTCAAACAGCGCCTCGACAGCAATCAAGATGGCCAGCTCAATACCCAAGAATTGCAAGTGGCTTTGGCCCAAGACAGTGTCGAAATTCGCAATGGGGCTGTCTTGGCCAAACAGGCCCAACCCCTGGTAATTGAGGGCAAACAGACCCTCGAAACCGTGCACCAACAGGTCCGCAGGACGCTCTCTGCTCCCCATGTGGTCACCCCCCGCGCCGCAGATGTGGTTGATGCTGTGGCTTCGCTGCTGATCGAAGACAAACGCAGTTATGCCGAGCAGCAGGCCGACCGCCGCCGCTATCTCGAAGTCAGCAATATTTCGTATCTCTCTGCCGTGAGCAGCATGCGCTCCAGCTTGCAAAACGTGGCAGACATGACTGCCAATGGCACAGATGCGCGAACCAAAGCCATCCATGCCAGTGCCAAGGCCTCGCTCAACAGCTCGCTCTCCTGGGGCACAGGCGTTGCCGTAACCGGCTGGCTGATCGGTGTGAGCGGTTTGGAATCGCTGAATAATGGCTTACAGGTGGCCTATTCCAATCTCAAAGGCACCCTCAACCAAATCGAAAACCAAAGCAAAGATCTACCGGAGCCCGCCAAAACACTGGCAGCCAGCGATCAAAAAATAGCGTCGGCCTTTGCCCAAATGCAGACTTTAGAAAAACAACAAAGCCAAAACAATGCGGCCCTCGACAGCCTCTCGGGCCAGGCCCTGGCAATGGAGAAAAAAGTTACGGGCCGGGCTGGGGACTACGCCCTGGTGGGTTCGGGCCTGGGCGTGGTGGCAGGAGCCACTGCCGGTTATTTTCTCGGCGGCAACAATCTCAAAGGCGCTTTGATGGGTGCCGGTCTGGGAGCCGGTGGCAGTGCCGGACTCGGAGCCCTGATAGGCAAAGGCATCGACAGCTCGTACAAAGGCAAAGCCGAGGCCCTGAAAAAACAGATGGCCAGTATTCAGGGCTTTAAACCCGATCAGGCCCGCAATCAATTGCAAAATTTGAATCAATCACTCTACCGCTTGAGCACCCAAACCCAGGGGTCTCTTGATCTCGACACAGCTCAGCGCTTGGATCAAGACTTAAAAGCTGTGATGACCCAGGCCGACAAAGCCATCGGCGAGCTGACTCAGGTACAAAAGGCTTATCAGGATGGGGCCAAGCCCTAATCGTTTACTTGTGAGCGCTTGCCGGCAAAAAAATACCCCAAGACAGACCTGTGAAAGGCCAAATAGCCCTTTTGCTCTTGCTTGAGTTCGGGGGCGAGCAGCGCGTGAAGTTGTGGCAAGGCATGCCAGGGAATGGCTGGGTAGGCGTGGTGTTCGGCATGGTAGGGCATATTCCAAAACAGCCAGCGGATCAAGGGTGCTGTCAGGGTTGTGCGGGTGCGTTCCAGAATGTCTCCTTCACCCGGCAGACCTGTGTGTTCGCAAAAGGTGTACATAGCCAAGAGACTGTGTCCCAGCCAGATTGCCAAAAACAGATGCAAAATCCCAGGCAGCCAAAGCAGACCGGCACTGAGCAAGAACAGATAAAAAGCCAACACAGCGCGAGCCTCCCAGGCATGTTGGCGCTGGGCACGGGGGGGGATAAAGACCAAAAAGCGCTGCCAGACAGCGGGCCAAAACCCCAGCGAGGCCGCCGCCAGCCAGGCCAGTTTATACAGCAGCAGGGGCAAGCCGGTGAGATAAACCAGATACATAAACAGACTGCTGTCTAAGCTTGGAGCGGCTTTGCCACCGATTGAAATTTCGGGGTCACGCTCAGGATGATGGGTATAGCGGTGGTGGTCAAAGTGAAACTCGCGAAAGCCCGTGGGGCTATAAAGAATCACCAGCGAGCCCAGCCAACAGACGGTACGATTCAGCACTTTGGAATCAAAAGCCGTATTATGACCACTTTCATGCACAATGGCAAACATCGCCAATACCATGACGGCGACCAAGCCGATGCCCAAAGCAGAGATCCAAAGCGGCCAGTGAAACTGAGGGGCCAGCACCACCGCCGCTGCAGCCACAAGCAAAAGTGTGTATTGCAAACCAAAGCGCAGCAGAGCGGGTTGGTTGCTGCGGGCCATCAGTGGGGCCAAGTCGGCATTGGAAAAAGACGTACTCTGATGAAATTGACTGTCCATTGCTTCATTTTACCCTGATTGCGCCAAAAAAAAAGACCAGCACAAGGCTGGTCAAAGCTGGGGAGAACAGTGCTCAAATTGGCAATTAATGAGCGGGGGGCGGACCTTGGGGAGGCATACCGCCTGCAGGAGGGGCACCTGCGGGAGGAGCACCTGCGGGAGGAGCACCTGCGGGAGGAGCGGGTGGGGGCGGTGGGCAAGAGCCATCAGCCGGCAAAACAGGGGGGGCTTTAAAATACTGGGGATATTCTGCCGCCAACGCAACCATGCCACTGTGAATTTCCAAGAAACTCAGGTTAAACAGATCTTTGACTTCTTGGGCCAGGGCTGCATCCGCGGCTTCGATTTGGGCCATCAGATCAGCGGGTGGCAGGGGCGGTTTGGGGCAAGAGGCCAAGCCATCAGCGGGCGGTTGGCCACCAGCAGGGGGAGGAGGGGGCGGTCCTTCGGGTTGACCACCAGCAGGCGGTTGGCCACCAGCGGGAGGAGGAGGCGGTCCTTCGGGTTGACCACCGGCAGGCGGTTGGCCACCAGCAGGTTCAAGCACAGCATAACCGCCTTGGGGCGTCACTTGCTGGGTGACTACCACCTGATTGCCATCTTGAACCGCTACGTTCAGTCCCAAATTGCCGGTATTTGTGACTTCTTGGGTAACCACCGTATCCGTGAGCTGCATCGCCAGATTGACCTGGGCCACGGCCTCGGGGCTGATACTGACATCATTGGCTTCAGCGGCCCCAATTTCCTGGGCTGATGCGTTCAGGGCCTGGGCCCGAACCTGAATTTTGCCACGGGGGATGTTGCGAATGGTTTGACCCCCTTGGCCAAAAGCCAGATTCAACGTCATCGGCTGACCGTTGTTGATCTGGTTGATGGGATCCCCCGAGAGGGTGACACGCAAACTGTGAATATCTGCAGCGACAGCCTGGGTCGAGAACCCGGCTTTGGTTGACTGCCAACGCAGGTCGAGCTGGCCGGTTTGCTTCACGTTTGCATTGCCCTTGAGAGAGATGGCGTTATACATTTGGGTTGTGGGGGTTGTGGCCAGATTGTTGGCGGATGAAATTTGTCCACATCCCTGCAAAAGAATCATAAATGAGAAAGATAATGCCGTAACCGAAGATAAAAATGCTTTTTTGTTTTTCATGGGAAAATCCTCTTTTGTTTTGCTCTTCATAATTTAATTAAAGCATTCCAAAAAAAGGCTTGGTTGAAAAAATTGAATGGCGTGAAAAAATACAAAAAAAGAATTGAAAAATCTGAAAAAAAATTTTTGCAAAAACAAAAACCCTGATTTGGCAAGGGTTTGAGGAGGGTTTGTGCGCTGTTGAAAAATCAGCGGTTAATTAAAGTTAAAAATCCGGTCTTGAGTTTTTGCTTCTTGGCAGGCTCAGCTGGGCCTGGGGCCTCTACGGGGCGAGCTTTGACGACCACCATGCTCATATCGTCTTCGGGCTCTTGGCCAGCGATCCAGTCTTCGTAAGCGGCGATTAATACGTCTTGAATGCCCGCCGAACCCAGGTTGCGGTTGGCGATGATCAGTTCTTCGAGCCGCTCAAAGCCAAACTCTTCGCCGTCTGGGTTGTGGGCCTCGATAATCCCGTCGGTATAATAGACGAGAATATCGTGGGGGGCCAATTGCACCGTCACTTCGTTGAATTTGACCTTTTCGCGCACGCCCAGCGGGTAGGTGGGTTTGACCTGGATCGGCTCCATCTCACCAGTAGCGGCCCGGTAGAGATAAGGCAAATGGTGTCCAGCGCTGGAAAGGGTGACGGTCTGGTTTTGCAGGTGGAAGATCGAATAGATAAAGGTCATAAACAGGCGCTCTTTGGTGCCGCCAAAGATCATGCCATTGAGGGCCTCCATCATCGCCAAAACACTCGGGTCGACTTTGCCCTGCACAAACAGGCAGCTCTTGGCCATCGACATCAACAGGCCCGCAGAAACCCCGTGGCCGTTCACATCACCGATCGCCATGCCAAATTCAAAATCGCTGATCTTAAAATAATCGTAATAGTCCCCGCCCACCGCCGCCGCAGACTGCGAAAAGCCGATGATATCCAAGCTGGGGATATCCGGGATATAATCCGGCAGCATCGAGCTTTGAATGCTGCGGGCAAACGACAGCTCTTGATCCAATAATTCCTGTTTTTTGCGGATTTCCATCAGGTGGCGGTTTTCAATATCGAGGCCGACCTGCAAGACAATCGACTCAATCAACTCGCGGTCACGCGGGCTAAAAGTGTGATTCACGGCCTGGCTGCTGACATAGACCACCCCGCGCAGGCTCTCTTCTTTGCCAAAAATCGGCACACAGATCACGCTCTTGAGATCCAGCGCCATAATGCTCTTTTGCGAGGCCATCAGCGAGTCTTCTTGCATATCCACAATATCCAGGCCCTGTTTTTCGCTCAAGACCTTTTGGATAATGCTCTGGCTGACCTTGACGGCATCGAGGGGTTTGCCTTTGTCGTCGCGGCTGGCCAGGCATTCGAGTTCGGCAAAACTGGCAGGCACCTGGTTAAAATCGCGCGAAATAAACATATAACCGATCTCGGCTTTGGAGATCTTGAGGCAAAACTCCAGCACCATCACCAGCAATTCTTCAAAATCCATGGTTGTGGCCAGGGCCCGGCTCAATTCATTCAACATCGAGAGACGCTCGGTGCGCTCCTGCAATTGTTTGTGCAAGTGGGCGTTGATCAGTGAGATCGTGGCAAAGGTCGACATCGACTTCACCAGCTCCAAATCCTGTTGGCTGAAGGTCTGGTTGATTGCCTGACGGTCGAGATAAAGCAGGCCAATGATCTCTTCTTCGCGTTTGAGCGGCACACAGATAATCGTGCGCAAATCCAAGGCCATGATGCTGGCCTGTTGCGAGAATTCGCTGTCGGACTGGGCGTCTTGAATCCAGAGCGGCTCGCCGGTTTCCATCACCTTTTTGGTAAACGAGCGGCTAAAGCCCAGCAGGCGGCTTTTGTCGACACTTTTTTCGTTTTGTCTTTCGCTGGCCGTCTCTTCGCGGCTGCGCACCACCTGGGGCACCATATTGCCGCTGTCGTCTTTGAGCATGAGCAGGCCGCGATCGGCCTGGGAGATATCTACCACATAGTCGATGATATCGTGTAAGACGTTTTTGAGACTCAAGCTGCTCATGATAATCTGGCTGAACTGGTTGACCCGTTCCATTTTCTCCAGGCGCTCGGAGAGATTGCTGACGCTGTCGCCGCCTGCGCTGAGGTTAAACGAGGGCAATTGCAAGGTCTTGAGCAAGTCAACCAAGCGGTAGCCCAATTCCTGGGCAGTTTCGGGCTGCATCAGGGCCTTGAGGGGATCCGGCGGAACAAAGGCCGCTGGTTTTTGCATCTGCTGGCGCTGCTGTTTGACCCAGCGCAGCTGCTCTTCGACTTGCCGGCGGGGAATTTGCAAGCTGCGCCAAGCTTTGGCAGCTGCTTCGAGATGGGTTTCGGCTTTTTCAAGATCTTCATGTTCGACATACCACGAACCCAAGGCACCGTGGCCCAGGGCACTTTGGTAGGGATTGTCGGTGCTCTCAGCCAGGGCAATGCTCTGGCCATACCACTCGGGAATCCGTGCCGAGGTCGGATCTTTTTCGCTCTCTAAGCGGGC